>NZ_NWBQ01000016.1:0-16369 GCF_002837135.1 Macromonas bipunctata
GTGTTGGTGGGGGTGGGTGCGATGACAGCGGACAGTTTGGTGTTGTAATTTCATACCAATTGAGGTGGGCACCCAAGACATTTGGCTTGGGTGTTTTCTCATCACCAGCCACGATCTCTTTATTGATGAATAAATGAAAAATCATTCAAAAATGGCATCCACGTTACCTAACATGGTCATGGCTGAATTTGATGCGGGCCGTCAAGCTCGCCGTCAGGGCGATACCGCTTTGGCGATTGCCCATTTTCAGGCGGCGCTCAAACACCAGCCCAACCATCTGCCATCGCTTAACAATTTGGCCAACGCCTTACAAGCCCAAGGCGATACCGATGCCGCCATGCAAATGTATGAGCGGGCCTTGAAAATTGCACCCAGCAAGGCGGTTCTGCACTGCAACATGGGCAGCTTGTGGCAGATTAAAGGTGAGCCTGAGCGGGCCATGGCCTGTTTTGAGCGGGCCACCGCGTTGCAGCCAGATTTTGTACTGGCACACCACAATTTGGCCAAACTGGCCATGCAGCAGGGCAAGTACCCACAAGCGGAGGGCGCGTTCAGGCAGGCTTTGCAATTGAAGCCGCAACAAGCCGATTTGCATTTGGACTATGGCGATTTGTGCCAAAACTCCGGGCACTTTACCCGTGCGGTGCGGCATTACCGTGAAGCTTTGCGCCTGGAACCATCGGCACGCGGTTACAACAGTTTGGGCACCGTATTGCAGCATTACGGCAACCCTGAACTGGCCCGCAAGAGCTATTTGCGTGCGCTCAAAATGGAGCCAGAGTTCAAATTGCCCGCCTACAATTTGGCACAGTTGGACGATTATTTGGGGAATTTCGACAGTGCAAGGGCGTATTACGAAAAAACATTGACCGAAGACCCTAACGATGCCCGGCTGCACTTGCAACTGGCTACCCTGCGACGCAAACAGGCCGATTGGGCCAATGAAGCGGTTTACCAAGAGGGGTTGCAGCGGTCGTTACAGCACTACCTGACACTGGAAAAGCCCGATCCGCTGCCTTTGTTGAGTGCGCTTGCCTTGCCTGTGGATGCCGATTTTTTGTTGCCATTGGCCGAGCGTACGGCGGCGTACTTCAAGCGCCAAGCGGCAGCGTTGGGGGTAACGTTTTCACATTCCATGCCATCGGTACCACCTCAGCGGCTCAAGGTGGGCTACCTGTCGCCAGATTTTCGGTGCCATGCCGTGGGTACATTGTTGGCTGGGTTGTTCCAACACCACAGCAGGCCAGATTTTGAAATTTTTGCGTACAGCCTCACGCCAATGTCCGATCCTTGGACCGAACGTGTGCGCCAAGGGTGCGATCATTTTGAAGACGTGAGCACCAAAGCGGCGCAAGACATCGCGCGGCGTATTTATGCCGATGGTATTCACATCTTGGTGGATTTGGCAGGGTATACCACCCACAGCCGTACTTTGGTGGCTGCGCTCAAGCCTGCGCCTGTGCAAGTGCAATACATGGGCTATCCGGGCACTTTGGGAGCGGATTTTTTACCCCACATATTGGCCGATACACACTTGGTTCCACCCACGCACGCTGACCGTTACAGCGAAAACGTCATCCGCTTACCCAACGCTTGGGCCGCCGAGCCTATGCACGTGGCAGACACAACTTGGAGCCGCAGTGAACTGGGGCTGCCCGAACAGGGTATGGTGTATTGTTGTTTCAACGGCATCCAAAAAATCGATCCCGCTGTGTTTGCTGTGTGGATGCAGATTTTGCACGCTGTGCCCGATAGCGTGTTGTGGTTGCTTGATGGAGGCAAAAACGGCAGCAACCAACGTTTGCAACAAGCCGCGCAAGAGGCGGGTATAGCACCACAACGGCTGGTGTTTGCTACCAAACGCGATCACGCTGAATACTTGGCTCTCTACCGCATGGCCGATTTGTTTTTGGACACACCGGCTTACAACGCAGGAGCCACCGCTGTGGGGGCGTTGTCGGCGGGGTTGCCGCTGTTGAGTTGTCCGGGCGAACACTACGTTACCCGCATGGGAGCCAGTTTGTTGCATGCAGTCGGGTTGCCTGATTTGGTGTGTACCGATACTGCGGCCTACGTCGCCCAAGCGGTTGCACTGGGGCGTTCACCACAAGCCTGCGCCGAGTTGAAAGCACGATTGACCCACAACCTACCGTCTGCGCCTTTGTTCCAGCCCCAACGCTTTGTTGCAGCGTTGGAAGATGCTTACCGCCACTTGTGGGGCCAGTGGTGCACGCAAACATCCACCGAAAGTACCCTTTGAACAACCATTCCACATCACCTGCCCTAGAGATGCAGGCATCTGCCGGTTTTTACGACTGGTTGGCGGCACACAATGTCAGCTTGGTGTGCAGTACCTACCAAAGCAACCGTGTGTTCTTTATTGGGCGTAAACCAGAAATGGGGCGCTTGGCCATACACGAACGGCTGTTTGACCGTCCCATGGGTTTGTACTGGCACAACGACACCCTCACAGTGGCTACCAAATACCAAATATGGCAACTTAAAAATGTGCTGCAACCCGGTCAAACCCACGAAGGGGCCGACCAATTGTATGTGCCACGTCAAGCCCACACCACAGGTGATGTAAACGCCCACGAAGTGGTGGTTGATAGCAGTGGTCAGACGGTATTTGTCAACACCGATTTCAGTTGTGTGGCGGGGTTGCATCCTACACACAGCTTTGAACCGTTGTGGCAACCGCCCTTCATCAACAAGCTGGCGGCAGAAGACCGCTGCCACTTGAACGGTTTGGCATTGCGCGGTGGCCAACCTACCTATGCCACCGCTTGCAGTGCCACCAACGAGCCAGCAGGCTGGCGCAGCGTGCGGCAAACTGGCGGGGTGGTCTTGCATTTGCCCAGCAACCAAGTGGTGGCCACAGGTTTGTCCATGCCCCATTCACCCCGTTGGCACGAGGGGCGGTTGTGGGTGCTCAACGCTGGTACGGGCGAGTTGGGTCATGTGGAAGGTGGCCGTTTTGTGCCGTTGTGCTTTTTGTCGGGGTTTGTGCGCGGGCTGGCCTTTGTGGGGCCTTATGCGGTGGTCGGATTGTCCAAGCTGCGCTCCAGCAGCTTTGGCGGCTTGCAACTCGAACAGCGCCTGCAAGAACAACAAGAGCAGGCCCGCTGCGGCTTGGTGGTGGTGGACTTGCGCAATGGCCAAGTGGTGGAATCCTTGCTGTTTCACACTTTGGTGGATGAGCTGTTTGACGTGGTGGCCCTGCCGGGTGTGCGTCAGCCGCGCGCGCTTGGGCTGCAAAGCGACGACATTGAGCGCCTGATTACCTACCCTGGCGGGCCCGGTGTGGTGGTGGCCAAGCCAGGTATCAACTCCGCCAGCCTTGTTCCCCGCCCGCGTACGGCGGGCCTGCCTGAAACAGAACAACCTGTGCAATACCAGCAGGTACACAACTTGACGGCAGAAAACCTCAAGCCCTACGATGCCATGACCGCTCCCAGTTTGCAGGCGCGCTGGCAGCAACACCCTCAGCGCGGTGAGTTGGTCGGAGCTTCAGCTTCGGTAGGCGGGCAAATGGTGGGTTTGGCCATTGCTGAAATTTTTACCGCCACAGATGGTACGGTTCAGGCCGAGGTGCTGTCGTTGTACGTGGTACCGACGTACGCCGAAGACAAGCAACAAACTGTTCGTACCAGCTTACTCAACCATTTGCAACAGCGGGTGGGGCGGTTGGCTGGTAATGTGGGTTGAAACAAAAAAAGGTTCAGCGTGTGCTGAACCTTTTTTCAGGGATATGGCTCCTCGACCTGGGCTCGAACCAGGGACCTACGGATTAACAGTCCGGCGCTCTACCGACTGAGCTATCGAGGAATAAGCGCAAATTATAGACAGATTTTGTGGGGCTTTGGCCAGGGGGCTTAAATTTCTGCGCTGGCGCGGCAGTGTTGCCACGCGGCTTGCAATTGCTGCGCGGCTTGTTCGGGGTGTTCCGCCCCAGTGATGGCCCGCACCACGGCGAACGATCCTACACCGCTGGCCGCCACTTGGGGCAGGTGTTCTTGGGCAATGCCGCCAATGGCCACCAGCGGGCGGTCGTGCAGCAGCCGCGCGTAAGCGTGCAGGCGGCCCAATCCCTGTGGCGGGGTTTGCATGGCCTTGAGCGTGGTGGGGAACACCGCGCCCAGCGCCAGGTAGCTGGGGCCGACGGCATCGGCACGCAGCATTTCGGCATAGCCGTGGGTGCTCAAGCCCAGCCGCACACCGGCTTGGCGCATGGTGTCGAGTTCGTCGGCACGCAGGGTGTCCAGGTCTTCTTGCCCCAGGTGGATGCCGTAGGCCCCAGCGTCCAAGGCTTCGCGCCAGTGGTCGTTGATGAACAGCAGGCTCGGGGTGCCTTCTACGGCGGTCACGGCGGCGCGGATTTCGTGCCGAATGGCGGCGGCATCGCCCGATTTGAAGCGCAGTTGCAACGTGGGCACGCCCGCTTGGGCCATGCGGGCCACCCAATCGGCGCTGGGCAGCACGGTGTACAGGCCCAAGGCGTGCGGGCAGGGCGCAAAGGCATTGGGGCGTTGCGCCATGGGGGGCAGATCAAAGTCGGACGCGGTACAGGGCCAGGCGGCGGTGTCAAAGCAGGCGGTGCGCTCGGTCTGGCGTTGCCAGGCTTGGGCCACGCAATGGGCATCGGCGGGGATGAAACCCAGGCGGCGTGCGGCAGCAAAGGCCACGCCATAAGGGGTGTCTTCGGGCGCAGTGGCGCAGGCATTCACGTTGCTGGGCAAACCCAGCGCGGCATGCTGGGCGACGATGGAGGCGATCAAATCGATGCTGGTGTGCATGGTGCGGTGTCTGCGGGTCAGGCGTGGTGCCAGAACGGGGTGCCCAGCACGGGGGTGCTGGGTTGGGCGGCTTCTTGGGGGGACATGGCCCCGGCCAAAAAGGCATGGCGACCAGCGCGTACCGCGTCGGCAAAGGCACCGGCCATGCCCACGGGGTCTTGTGCCAGCGCCACGGCGGTGTTAAGCAACACCGCATCAAAGCCCCATTCCATCACTTGACAAGCGTGGCTGGGCAAGCCCAAGCCCGCGTCCACAATCAGCGGTACGTCCAGCCGTTCGCGCAAGGTACGCAGGGCGTAGGGGTTGATGGGGCCTTTGCCCGTGCCGATGGGCGCGGCCCACGGCATCACGGCTTGACAACCCACATCCACCAGCCGTTGGCACAGCACCAGATCGTCGGTGGTGTAGGGCAGCACCTTGAAGCCTTTTTGAATCAGCTGTTCGGCGGCCTGCACCAGGTTGAGCGTGTCGGGTTGCAGGGTGTAGTCGTCGCCGATGAGTTCGAGCTTGATCCAGTCGGTCTCGAACACCTCGCGCGCCATTTCGGCGGTGGTGATGGCCTCTTGCAGGCTGTGGCAACCGGCGGTGTTGGGCAGCATCGGCACACCCATGCTTTGCAGCAGGGGCCAGAAGCCCTGGCTGGCGTCCAGCCCGGTGGCGCCCTGGCGGCGCAGCGATGCGGTCAGCATGCACGGCTGGGCGCGCGCCACGGCCTGCTCCAGCACGGCGGGCGAGGGGTAGCGCGCCGTGCCCAGCAGCAGGCGGCTGTGGAAGGTCTCGCCGTAGAGCAGCAATGGGTCGGCGGACGGTGTGGGGTTCAAGGGGGTCATGTCGATGGCGTCAAAAGCGGGGGAGGGTGCATCAGCCGCCGGTCACGGGCGCGATGATTTCGATCTGGTCGCCGTCGGTCAGCGGGGTCTGGGCGTAGCGGGTCTTGGGCACAAACTGCAGGTTGATGGCGGCGGCAAACGGGCCACCGGCGGCCAGGGCGGCCACCGCGTCGGCCAAGGTGGCGCCTTCGGGCAGTTCGTGCGGGGTCTGGTTGATGAGGACTTGCATGGCGTAGGGTGATGGGCGTCTCAGGCGGGCAGCGTGTCAAAGCGCAGCTGCAGGCGCTGGGCGGTCTGGGTGGTGCCGTGGTGCATCCATTCCAGCACCGCGTCCAGCACGGCGGGCGAGATCATGAAGCCGTGCCGGTACAGGCCGTTGATGTGCAGCACCCGCGGCGCACTCTCGCGCACGGCGGGCAGGTTGTCGGGCAGGGTGGGGCGGCACTGGGTGTTGAGTTCCAGAATGCGCGCCTCACCAAAGCCGGGATGCACGGCGTAGGCCGCGCTCAGCAGCTCCAGCACCGAGCGCACGCTGGCGGGTGAGGTGTCGTTGGTCTCGATCTCGGTGGCGCCAATCACGAAGATGTGGTCTTGCTTGGGCGCAATGTAGATCGGGTAGCGCGGGTGCAGCAGCCGGGTGGGGCGGCGCAGCGTCACGTCGGGCGCGTGCAGGCGGGCCACTTCGCCACGCACACCGCGCAGGGTTTGTGTCTGGTTGTGCTGCTGTCCCCAGTCGGGCTGTGCGCCCAGGCCCCGGCAGTCCAGCACCCAACCACCCCGGCGTTGTTGTTCGGCCTGGGCCTGTTCCAGCGTCAGGGTGGTGTTCCATTCCACTTGCACGCCCAGTTGTTGCAGCGTGGCCAGCAAGGCTTGCAGCAACTGGCGGTTGTCTAGTTGACCTTCATCGGGCAAGTACAGGCCGTGGTGGAAGCGTTGCGCCACGGCGGGTTCCACTTCGGCCAGTTCGGCGCCGTGGACGGGTTGGGGCGTGGGCAAGCTGGGCAGGGCCTGGCCGGTGCGGGCCAGTTGGGTCTGGAAGCGTTGGGCTTCCGGCGTGTCTTGGCGGTGCCAGAGGATCAGCGTGCCTTCTTGCTGAAAGAACACCGGCGCCGCCAGCGGGGCCAGCAGCGCGGGCCAGCGGTGCAGCGCGTACTGGCCCATCGCCACCACGTTGGGCTCGGTCACGGCGGATTCGGCCAGTGGCGCCAGCATGGCGGCGGCCACACGCGCGGCGGCGTGGCTGCCATCGGGCGGGCCTGCATCCACCACACGCAGCGGGTGGCCCGCCTGCGCCAGCGTTACCGCCAGCAAGCGGCCCATGAGGCCAGCACCCAGAATCAACACCGGAGGACGTGAGGAAAGGCTTGCAGAAGACATGGGGCAAATTACATCACAGCGGCTGGGTGTGGGCTTTGCGCCGCGTCAAACCCGTACACCGTGCGCTGGCCGATAATTTGCCCATGATTTCCATCACCCCTCCGACCGACATCCAGCCGCATTACCCCCGCGTGCTCACCATCGCGGGCAGCGACTCGGGTGGCGGCGCCGGCATCCAGGCCGACCTGAAAACCTTCAGCGCGCTGGGCTGCTATGGCATGAGCGCCATCACCGCGCTGACGGCGCAGAACACGCAGGGCGTGCGCGCCATCCACGGCGTGCCCGCCGATTTTCTGGCGCAGCAGATGGCGGCGGTGGTGGAGGACATCGGCATCGACGCGGTCAAGATCGGCATGTTGCACACGCCCGAAGTGGTGCGCGTGGTGGCGCAGGCCATAGACCGTTACGCGCTGCCCAACGTGGTGCTCGATTCGGTGATGGTGGCCACCAGCGGCGACGCGCTGATCCAAGCCGAGACGGTGTCGGTGCTGGTGCAGGAACTGTTCCCCCGCGTGGCCGTTATCACCCCCAACCTGGACGAAGCCGCCCTGCTGCTGGGCCGCCCGGTGCGCGAGCTGGCCGACATGGACGCCGCCTGCACCGACCTGCTGGCGCTGGGTGCGCGCGCGGTGCTGCTCAAGGGCGGCCATTTGGGCGGCGAGGTGTTGACCGATGTGCTGGCCATCGCAGGTCAGCCCGCCGCGGACTGGTTGCGCTTGAGTGGGCCACGCATTGCCAGCCGCAACGTGCATGGCACGGGTTGCACCCTGTCGTCGGCGATTGCGGCGCAGCTGGCGCTGGGGCTGGCGCTGCCCGCTGCGGTCACGGCGGCGCACGCCTATGTGCGCGCTGCCATTGCCGCCGGTGCCCAGGTGCAGACCGGGCAGGGGCATGGCCCGCTGAATCACGCCCACGCGCCACTGCCGTTGCGCGCAGTGGCGCAGCGGTAGAACAATCGAAAATTACTGCGCCGTCCAGCCGCCGTCCATCGCCCAAGCCACGCCGCGCACGTTGTTGCCGGCGGGCGAGCAGAAGAACACCGCCAGCTCGCCCAGCTCCTCGGGCGTGGTGAACTGCAGCGACGGCTCCTTCTCGCGCAGCAACTGCTGCGTGGCTTCCTCGTTGCTGATGCCTTGGGCAGCGGCCTTGTCGTCGAGCTGTTTTTGCACCAGCGGCGTCAACACCCAGCCCGGGCAGATGGCGTTGCAGGTCACGCCCGTGGTGGCGGTCTCCAAGGCCACCACCTTGGTCAGGCCCACCACGCCGTGCTTGGCCGCCACGTAGGCCGCCTTCTGTGCCGAGGCCACCAGCCCGTGCGCCGACGCCACGTTGATGATGCGGCCCCAGTTGGCGGCCTTCATGGCGGGCAGGGCCAGGCGCGTGGTGTGAAAGGCGCTGCTCAGGTTGATGGCGATGATGCTGTCCCAGCGCGCCAGCGGAAACTCCTCCACCGGCGCCACATGCTGGATGCCCGCGTTGTTGACCAGCACGTCCACCCGGCCAAAGCGGGCGGCGGCGGCGGCCATCATGGCTTCAATCTCCTCGGGCTTGCTCATGTCGGCGCCGTGGTACAGAACTTGCACGCCCAGGGCGGCAATCTCGGCCTGGGCCGCCTCCACGTCGCCAAAACCGTTGAGCACGATGTTGGCGCCCTGACGCGCCAGACTTTTGGCGATACCCAGACCAATGCCACTGGTGGAACCCGTGACCAAAGCCGTCTTGTTTTTTAGCATGAAAATTGCTCCTGATCCATTACGATTGACGCATTCATTATCAGACAACATTGTTGTGAAATGATGGCAGATGGTACCGTTGCGGTGCCACCCCATGCTACTGTTCCGACCCCCGGAGAAAGGCCCCCATGCTAGAACCTGTCCTGCAATACCTCGACGTGCCCGGTCCTCACGCCAAAAACAGCACCGAGCGCCGCATCGCGTGGTGGGACTGGAACGCCACCGGCCACCCTCAGCCCGATCACGTGGTGGTGTGCGTGCATGGCCTGACGCGCCAGAGCCGCGACTTTGACACCCTGGCCGCCGCCCTGGCACCGCAGGCGCGCGTGGTGTGCGTGGACGTGGCGGGCCGGGGCCACAGCGACTGGCTCGACGACCCGATGGCGTACCAGATTCCGACCTACGCCACCGACCTGGCGGTGCTGCTGGGCCACCTGCGCCAAAATTACGCCGGCACTACCGGCCACGACCCGGCCACGCTCAAGATCGACTGGGTGGGCACCAGTATGGGCGGGCTGATAGGCATGGCGCTGGCCGCTTTGCCCGTGATGGGTCTGCGCCGCCTGGTGCTCAACGACGTAGGCATCCAGCTGCCGCTGGTTGCGCTGCAGCGCATTGCCGACTTTGTGGGCAACGCGCCCGTGTTTGCCAGCGAGCAAGCGGCGGTGGCCTACCTGCGCGAGGTCTCGCCCGGCTTTGGCCCGCACACGCCGGAGCAATGGCTGGCGCTGTCGCGCCCCATGCTGCGCTCCACCGCCGAGGGCTGGGCGCTGCACTACGACCCCGCCATCGCCGCGCCGTTCCGCGCCACCGTGCCCGACCAGGACAGCGCCGGTGCCGAGGGCAACGCCCTGCTGGGCCGCTTGTACGACGCCATCACCGCGCCCACGCTGCTGCTGCGCGGCGCCGAATCCGATTTGCTGCACGCCGACACCGCCCGCGCCATGACCGAGCGCGGGCCGCGCGCACGCTGCGTCGAATTTGCGGGCGTGGGCCACGCCCCCACCCTGGTGCAGCCCGAGCAGGTTGCTGCTGTGACCGACTTCCTCCTGGCCCCATGACCGACCCTTTTGCCCCTGCCCCGTCTGACTCCGACCACACTGGCGCCCGTCCGTCCGAGGGCTGCGTGACCGCCATTGCCGCCGCCGTGGCCGCTGGCACCCCGCACAGCGCCAACGCCTTGGCGCGCGCGCGGGCCTTTGCCGAGCCGCTGCTGGCCAACGAAACCCTGGACACCGGCGAGAACATCCTGGCCCACGTCGACGCCATGGTGGACATCCTGGCCATCATGGGCGGCACGCCCGAGATGCAGGCCGCCGCCTACCTGGTGTACGCCTGCCAGCACCTCAACCGCCCGCATGAGGTGATTGCCAAGGCCTTTGGCGACAACTTTGCCCAGCTCGCGGTGGAAACCACCAAACTGGTGCAACTGCAGCGCCAGGCGCGGCGCAAGGCGGTGCAGGTGCAGGCCCAGCGCGAAGCGGCGCTGCAAGACGGCACCTTGCCGCGCGCGCTGCTGTCCGAACTCGACGCCAGCCAGACCGAAAATGTGCGCAAGATGCTGCTGGCGTTCTCGCGCGATTTGCGCGTGGTCATGCTGCGGCTGGCCTCGCGCCTGCAGACCCTGCGCTACCACGCCGCCGCCAAATGCCTGCCCGAAGCCGGGCTGGCGCGCGAGTCGCTGCACATCTTTGCGCCGCTGGCCAACCGGCTGGGCATCTGGCAAATCAAGTGGGAGATGGAAGACCTCGCGTTCCGCTTCCTGGAGCCCGACACCTACAAGCACATCGCGCGCCTGCTGGACGAAAAACGCATCGAGCGTGAGAGCCACGTCGAGCAGGTGCGCCAGCAACTGGAACACGACCTGCGCGAGCACAGCATTGCCGCCTCGGTCGAAGGCCGGCCCAAGCACATCTACAGCATCGTCAAGAAGATGCGCGGCAAGGCGCTGGACTTCAACCAGGTGTTCGACATCCGCGCGCTGCGCGTGGTGGTGCCCGAGATTGACGATTGCTACGGCGTGCTGGCCCACGTCCACGCCCACTTCAACCCGGTGCTGGAGGAATTTGACGACTACATCGCCAAACCCAAGCCCAACGGCTACCAGTCGCTGCACACCGTGGTGCGCGACGCGCAGGGCCGCGCCTTCGAGATCCAGATCCGCACCCAATCCATGCACGACCACGCCGAACACGGCGTGGCCGCGCACTGGGCCTACAAGGAAGCGGGCCAGAAAGGCTACGCCGGCGTTTCGGCCAGCTCCGACTACGACGCCAAGATCGCCGTGCTGCGCCAGTTGCTGGACTGGCAGCGCGACCTCAGTGGCGCCAAGGGCCTGTTCGACGACTGCATCTACGTGCTCACGCCCCACGCTGCCATCGTCGAACTGCCCACCGGCGCCACCCCGGTCGATTTTGCCTACGCCGTCCACACCACGCTGGGCCACTGCTGCCGGGGTGCGCGCGTCGATGGCGCCATGGTCACGCTCAACACCCCGCTGCAAAACGGCCAGACGGTGGAAATCATCGCCACCAAGGAAGGCGGCCCCTCGCGCGACTGGCTCAATGCCGACCTGGGCTACCTCGTCAGCCACCGCGCCAAGAGCAAGGTGCGCGCCTGGTTCAACGCGCTGGCGCAAGAGGAAAACGTGGCCCGTGGCCGCGACGCGGTTGAAAAGCTGCTGCAGCGCGAAGGCAAGACCGCCCTGCGGCTCGACGACCTGGCCGCTGGCCTGGGCTACCCCAGCGCCCCCGCCCTGTTCGAGGCCGTCGGCAAGGAGGAGCTGACCCTGCGCGCGGTGGAGCAGCAGCTCAAGCCGCCCGAGCCTCTGCCCAGCCCCGACGAGGTGGTGCTGAAAAAAGCCCGCAGCGAGGACAAACCCCCCAGCGGCAGCGTGCTGGTGGTGGGCATGGATTCGCTGCTGACCCAGCTGGCGCGCTGCTGCAAGCCCGCGCCGCCCGACGACATCCGGGGCTTCGTCACGCGGGGCAAAGGTGTGAGCATCCACCGCAGCGACTGCGGCGACTTTGCCCACCTGGCGCGCAAGCATCCCGACCGCGTGATCGACGTGCAATGGAGCGGCCACAAGGGCAAGGGGGTCGAGGCCGCCTTCTACCCCGTGGACGTGGCGGTGGAGGCGCACGACCGCCAGGGCCTGCTGCGCGACATTTCCGACGTGTTTGCGCGCGAGAAGATCAACGTCACCGGCGTGCAGACCCAGTCTGTCAAGGGGGTGGCCTGGATGACCTTCACCGTGGAAGTGACCGACGCCCTGCGTGTCTCGCGCGTCATGTCGGCGGTGGCCGATGTGCCGGGGGTGCAGGTGGTGCGGCGGCGCTGAAACTGCGTCGGGCCACAAAAAAACCCTGCGGTGTGTGCAACGGCCCAAAATTGCTCTACAATACGAGTCTTGTTACCGACCCAGGCGCGTAGCTCAGCTGGTTAGAGCACCACCTTGACATGGTGGGGGTCGTTGGTTCGAGTCCAATCGCGCCTACCAGATTCAAAACCCTGCTTTTGCAAAAAAGCAGGGTTTTTTGTTGCCTGCCGGGTGCCGCAGCGCGGTCAAACGCGTTACAACCGCATTTCCTTTCCTTGTTTCTGTGGCGCCGCACCGTATGCACCCGACTCCCGACCCCAACGCGCCTTCCGGTTTCAACCTGCGGCTGTGGCGCCGTTTTGTGGCCATGGCGGCGCCATACTGGCGCTCGGACGAACGCTGGCGCGCGCGCGGCCTGTTGCTGCTGCTGATGGTGCTGTTGCTGGGCCAGACCGCGTTCAGCGTCTGGTTCAACCACGAAAGCGGCGAATTCACCTCCGCGCTGGCCGCGCGCGATCCTGACCGCTTCTGGGTCTCCATCTACCGCTACACCCTGATCCTGCTGGCCGGGGTGCCCATCTACGCGCTGTACTACTACGTGCGCGACACCCTGGGCCTGCGCTGGCGGCGCTGGCTGACCGACCACTTCCTGCAACGCTACTTCCAGCAGCGCGCCTACTACCGGCTCAACGCCGTGGCCGGGCTGGACAACCCCGACCAGCGCATCGCCGAGGACATCAACGCCTTCACGCAGCAGTCGCTGTACTTTTCCATGATCGTGCTGGGTGCGGCCACCCAGCTGGTGGCGTTTGCCAGCGTGCTGTGGGGCATCTCGCGCGGGCTGGTGTATTTTCTGCTGGCGTACGCGGTGTTCAGCACCTTCTTTACCGCCACCGTGTTCGGGCGGCGCCTGATTGGCCTGAATTTCCGGCAGCTGCAGCGCGAGGCCGACTTCCGCTTCAACCTGGTGCGTGTGCGCGAGCACGCCGAGCCCATCGCCTTCCACGGTGGCGAGGCGCGCGAGATGTCGGTGCTGCAGCGCCTGTTTGCCGCGCTGCAGCAGAACTACCAGCAAGTGCTGCGCTGGCAGTTCAAGCTCAACCTGTTCCAGTACGCGCACAGCTTTCTCACCATCATCCTGCCCAGCGTGATCGTGGCCGACGACGTGCTGTCGGGCCGCATGGAGGTGGGCCGTGCCGTGCAGGCGGCGGGTGCGTTTGCCGCCATGCTCAGCGCGCTGACGGTGATCGTGGAGCGTTTCGAGGGCCTGAGCCGCTTCTCGGCCGGCGTGGACCGTCTGCACGACTTTGCCGACACGCTGCAACGCCAGGCCGATGCCGAAGCCTGGGAGCAGGGCCAGCCCGCGCCGGATAACGCCCCCGCCGCCGTTCCGGTGGCCGCTGCCGCCCGTATCGTCACGCTGCCACACGTGGACATTGCGCTGCAGCACGTCACCATCCTGACCCCGAACCGCGAACACCTGCTGGTGCAGGCGCTGACGCTGGCCGTCACGCCCGGGGCGGGGTTGCTGATTGTGGGCGCCAGCGGCAGCGGCAAAAGTTCCATCCTGCGTGTGATGGCGGGCCTGTGGCACACCGGCTCGGGCGAGGTGCAGCGCCCCGCCGACCCCGACATGCTGTTTTTGCCGCAGCAGCCCTACCTGCCCCCGGGCAGCTTGCGCGAGCAACTGCTGTACCCGCACGTCAACCGGCCCATTTCGGACGAAGAACTGCTGCAGTGGCTGGAACGCGTCAACCTGCCCACGCTGGCCGACCGCTTTGGCGGCCTCAACGTGGTGCTGGACTGGGCCAAGGTGCTGTCGGTGGGCGAGCAGCAGCGCATGGCCTTTGCGCGCGCCCTGCTGGCCAAGCCGCGCTACGTGCTGCTGGACGAAGCCACCAGCGCCCTGGACACTGCCAACGAGGAACGCCTCTACAGCCAGTTGGCCGCCCTGTCCATCACCCCCATCAGCGTCAGCCACCGCCCCGCAGTACTGGGCTACCACCGGCAGGTGCTGGAGCTGCCCGGCGACGGCTCCTGGTGCCTGCACAGCGCCGCCACCTACCGCTGGCTCTGAGCAGCACGCCATGCGGGATACTATCGAATCTTACTTGTACATTAATGTCAGGAGCTTTGTTGTGCAAACCGTTCAGGCCGAACCCGTGGCCGATCCTTCCGAGAGTGTGCGCGTTGTCAAAAAATACCCCAACCGTCGCCTGTACGACACCCACACCTCCACCTACATCACGCTCAGCGACATCAAGCAACTGGTGATGAACAGTGAACCCTTCGTGGTGCGTGACGCCAAGACCAACGAAGACCTGACCCGCAGCATCCTGCTGCAAATCATCCTGGAAGAGGAAACGGCGGGTGTGCCGCTGTTCTCGGAGCAGATGCTGGCCAACCTGATCCGCTTCTACGGCAACTCCATGCAGGGCTTCATGGGCTCCTATCTGGAAAAAAATCTGCAAATTTTCATGGACTTGCAGCAGAAAATGGCGGCCCAAACTTCGCTCAAGCCCGAGCTGTGGCAGCCCTTTATGGGGGTACCCGCGCCCATGCAACCCAGTCTGATGAGCGGCTACTTGGAGCAATCCCAGTCCGCGTTGGCGCAGATGCAGGAGCAAATGCTCAGCACCTTTGGCCTCAAGCGCAGCCCCACTTCCGGCCCCACGACCTGAGACAATCCCCGCCTATGATTACCGACACCTCTTCTGTGGGCGCTGCCGTACCCACCACGCCCAAAGTGGGCTTTGTCAGCTTGGGCTGTCCCAAGGCCCTGACCGACTCCGAACTGATCCTGACCCAGCTCAGCGCCGAAGGTTACCAAACCAGCAAGACCTTCCAGGGCGCCGATCTGGTCATCGTCAACACTTGCGGCTTCATTGACGATGCCGTGCGCGAAAGCCTGGACACCATCGGCGAAGCCTTGGCCGAAAACGGCAAGGTCATCGTCACCGGCTGCCTGGGCGCACGCGCGGGCGAGGGCGGTGGCAACCTAGTACAACAGATGCACCCCGCGGTGCTGGCCGTGACCGGCCCCCACGCCACCCACGAGGTGATGGAAGCCGTCCACCAGCACCTGCCCAAGCCGCACGACCCGTTTGTCGATCTGGTGCCGCCACAAGGCATCAAGCTCACGCCGCGCCACTACGCCTACCTCAAGATCAGCGAAGGTTGCAACCACCGCTGCACCTTCTGCATCATCCCGTCCATGCGCGGCGATCTGGTCAGCCGCCCGATTGGCGACGTGCTGACCGAAGCGCGCAAGCTGTTCGAGGCGGGCGTGAAAGAACTGCTGGTGGTGAGCCAGGACACCTCGGCCTACGGCGTGGATGTGCAATACCGTACCGGCTTCTGGGATGGCAAACCCATCAAGACCAAGCTGTACGATCTGGTGCGTGCGCTGGGTGAGCTGGCCCGTGCCCACGGCGCCTGGGTGCGCCTGCACTACGTGTACCCATACCCGCACGTGGACGACATCATCCCGTTGATGGCCGAAGGCTTGTGCCTGCCGTACCTGGACGTGCCGCTGCAACACAGCCACCCCGACGTGCTCAAGCGCATGAAGCGCCCGGCCAGCGGCGAGAAAAACCTCGAACGCATCCAGCGTTGGCGCGAGCTGTGTCCCGAGATCGTGATCCGCAGCACCTTCATTGCCGGTTTTCCGGGCGAGACGGAAGAGGAATTCCAGCACCTGCTGGACTTTGTGCGCGAGGCCGAGATCGACCACGCGGGCTGTTTTGCCTATTCCCCGGTTGAAGGCGCCACCGCCAACGAGCTGCCCAACCCCGTGCCCGATGCGGTGCGCGCCGAACGCCAGGCCCGCTTCATGGCGGTGGCCGAGGAGGTGTCGGTGGCCAAGCTGCAACGCCGCGTCGGGGCCACCATGCAAGTGCTGGTCGATCAGGCGGTGAGCCTGGGCAAGAAGGGTGGCGTGGGCCGCAGCTACGCCGACGCACCGGAAATTGACGGCACCGTGCGCCTGTTGCCGCCAGAAAAAGCCAGCAAGACCTACAAGGTCGGCGACTTTGTGAAGGTGCGCATCGTGGGCGCCGAAGGCCACGACCTCGTCGGCCAGGTGGTGTGATCGCTGGCGTGATGTGATGGGCCTGGTTCAGCGGTGCAGACCGCTGAACCCCTTGTGTTCTTTTGGACGTCAGGGCAGGGCGACGCATTGTGCCTCGTGCCCCTATCCGCCGTCATGATGCTGTGCTCCCAGCTTTGGGGGCTATGCCTGGCTTTTTGAAGCCGGAAAACAAAAAAAGCTTGCAGATTGCAAGCCTTGAATGTTTGGTGCCCAGGAGAGGACTC
>NZ_NWBQ01000016.1:16566-91458 GCF_002837135.1 Macromonas bipunctata
TACCAATTCCGCCACCTGGGCTTTCAGATAAGCTGTTATTGTAGCGTCAACTTAACCAAGATTTTGAGCCGTGAAAGAAAAAAACCAGAACAACCTACTTGAATTTGAAGGCGTGGTCTCCGGACACCGCGACGGCCACGGTTTTGTGGTGCGCGACGACGGCGAATCCGACCTGTATTTGCCGCCCAACGAGATGCGCGCCGTGCTGCACAAGGACCGCGTCAAGGCCCGCGTGGTGCGCTACGACCGCAAGGGCCGCCCCGAGGGCCGGGTGACGGAAATCGTGGAACGCTCCAGCGCCCCCATCATCGGGCGCCTGCTGCAGGAAAACGGCCTCTGGCTGGTGGCGCCCGAGGACAAACGCTACGGCCAGGACGTGCTGGTCAACAAGCAGGCGCTGGGCAACGCCCAGCCGGGCCAGGTGGTGGTGGTGGAGCTGACCGAGCCCCCCGCGCTGTACGGCCAGCCGGTGGGCCGCATCAAGGAGGTGCTGGGCGACATCGACGACCCCGGCATGGAGATCGAAATTGCGGTGCGCAAGTACGGCGTGCCGCACGAGTTCTCAGAAGCGGCGGTGGCCCAGGTGCGCGGCTTGCCCGACCACGTGCGCACCGCCGACTGGAAGCACCGCGTGGATCTGACCGACGTACCGCTGGTGACCATCGACGGCGAGGACGCGCGCGACTTTGACGACGCGGTGTATTGCGAACCCGCCAAGGTGGGGCGCGGCAAAGGCTGGCGCCTGCTGGTGGCGATTGCCGACGTGAGCCATTATGTGGAAACCGGCTCGGCCATCGACATCGACGCCTACGACCGCGCCACCAGTGTGTACTTTCCGCGCCGCGTCATTCCCATGCTGCCGGAGAAGCTCTCCAACGGCCTGTGCTCGCTCAACCCGGGCGTGGAGCGCCTGTGCATGGTATGCGACATGCTCATCAACGCCAAAGGCGAGATCCATGCCTACCAGTTCTACCCGGCGGTGATGTTCAGCCACGGGCGCTTGACATACACCGAGGTGGCGGCGATCCTGCAAAACACCCGTGGCTCCGAGGCCCAGCAGCGCCAGCCGCTGGTGCCGCATTTGTTGAACCTGCACGACGTGTACCGTGCCTTGCTGGCCGCACGTGAGCAACGCGGTGCGGTGGACTTTGAGACCACCGAGACCCAGATTGTGTGCGACGAGTCGGGCCGGATCGAGAAGATTGTTCCGCGCACCCGCAACGACGCGCACAAGCTGATCGAGGAAGCCATGCTGGCGGCCAACGTCTGTTCCGCCGAGTTCATTGCCCACGCCAAGCACCCGGGCCTGTTCCGGGTACACGAAGGCCCCACGCCGCTCAAGATCGAGATTCTGCGCCAGTACCTCAAGGCGCTGGCGGTGCCGTACACCGTGAGCGACGAGCCCGCGCCGTCGGAATTCCAGCACATTGCCGCCGCCACCGAAGGCCGCCCCGACGCGCCGCAAATCCACCAGATGCTGTTGCGCTCGATGCAGCAGGCGATCTACTCGCCGCACAACGCCGGGCACTTTGGCTTGGCGTTCGAGGCCTACACCCACTTCACCAGCCCGATCCGGCGTTACCCGGACTTGCTGGTACACCGCGTCATCAAGTGCATCCTGGGCGAGCGCCGCTACCAGTTGCCGGTGCTGCCCACGCCGGGCGAGGCGCACGCCAAGCTGGCCAAGCGCCTGGCCACGCGCAACGCGCCGCCGTCGCTGGACGAGAAGACCGGCAAGCCCAAGAAGGTGTCGGCCGACCTGCTGGCCTGGCAGGCCGCCGGGCTGCACTGCAGCGCCAACGAGCGCCGCGCCGATGAGGCCAGCCGCGATGTCGAATCCTGGCTCAAGTGCAAGTACATGCGCGAGCACCTGGGCGAGGAATTCACCGGCGTGGTCACTTCCGTCACCAGCTTCGGCCTGTTCGTGACGCTGGACAGCCTCTATGTGGAAGGCCTGATCCACATCACCGAACTGGGCGGCGAGTACTACCGCTTTGACGAGCCCCGCCAGGAGCTGCGCGGCGAGCGCACCGGCATCCGCTATGCGTTGGGCACCAAGGTCAAGGTGCAGGTGAGCCGGGTCGATCTGGACGGGCGCCGCATCGATTTCCGCCTGGTGTCGGACGACGACGACCTGCTGAACTACAAGCTGTTGCGCGATGTGGTTCGGCCATCGCCCCGCACCACCCCCGCCCCAGCAGGCGAGGCCGACAGCCGCCCGGCGCGCAAGACAGCGCGGCCCGCTGCCGCTGCTGGCAAGGCCAAGCCAGCAGCGCCCAAGGCCACTGCCGCCACCAAGCCGCGCCGCACCGCCACCGGTGCTGCCGCCGCCAAACCTCGCAAGGGCAAGCGTTGAGATGTTGATGTCTGTCTTGTTGTTTCTGGTCGATACCGCCTTCTTCTTTTTTGTGGGGGCGGCGCTGCTGCGCGCTTGGATGAACAGCCAGCGCCTGCGCATGACGCAGCAGCCGGGCCTGTTCGTGATGGCCATGACCGACTGGCTGGTGACGCCGCTGCGCAAGGCCCTGCCCCGGCGCTGGATGCAAGCCAACACCGACTGGGGCAGTCTGATGGCCGCGCTGCTGCTGGCGCTGCTCTACGCCACGGTGTGGTTTGCGCTGGTGGGCGGGTGGGCGCAAAGCCTGAACCCGCTGGCCTGGTTGTTCAGCCTGCCGTGGATTGCGGCCAAGTTCCTGCTGCGCACCGCGCTGCAGGGCGTGATGCTGCTGGCCATTGCGTACGCGGTGCTGTCGTGGGTGCAGCCGTTTTCGCCGATGCAGGGCACGCTGTCGCGGCTGATCGACCCGGTGCTGGGCCCGATACGCCGTGTGGTGCCGCAGATTGGCGGGGTTGACCTGTCGGTGCTGGTGCTGTTTGTGCTGCTGCAGATCGGGCTGATGCTGCTGGGTTGATTCGTTGGCTCAGCTGGGCTGTGGTGCGGGTCACGGTGGCGTGATGGCCGCCGCCAGCGCCCCGGCCCGCAGCGCCTGGCCCACTGGCCACTGGTCGGCCAGCCGACCGTGCTGGTACACCGCCTGTTGCAGGGCGTGCCACGCCTGCGCTTCTGCGCGTTCTGCGCAGGGCGGTATGTTGTCTTGCGCGTGCAGCAGGCTCCAGTGTGCGCCCACCATCCCGGCCAGCACATCGCCGGTGCCTGCCGTGCCCAGCAGGGCGTTGCCGCTGGGGTTGATGCGTGCGGTGTGGCTGGGGGCTGCCAGCACGGTGCCCGAGCCCTTGAGCGCCACCAGGCACTGGTAGCGTTCGGCGAGCGTGCGCGCGGCTTGTAGCCGGTCGCGTTGCACCGTGGCGCTGGTGGTATCGAGCAGCCGGGCCGCTTCCAGCGGATGTGGCGTCAAGATGGTGTGCTGGTGCCGCGACCGGCGCTGTTGCAGCATCTGTTGCCACGCGCCGTGGCGGGCTACCATGTTCAGTGCATCGGCGTCCAGCACCAGGCGCGGGCTGTGCGCCAGCAGCGGCGCCAGCACGTGCTGCACCGCTTCGCCGCCACCGCAGCCGCACACCGTGGTGGCGTGCTGCACCAGCTCCGACTGGGCCAGTGTGGTGGCATCACGCAGCATCAGTTCCGGGTACAGAACATCCACGGTGAGGCTGGACGTGCCTGCCGTGGCACCCAGCAGGCCCACGTACACCCGCCCCGCGCCGCTGTGCAGACTGGCACGCGCGGCCAGCAAGGCGGCCCCGGTCATGCCTTGGCCGTTGACGGCAACGTCCTGCCCGCCCAGCACCAGCACGTCGCCGTGCAGACCCTTGTGTCCACTGTGCTGCTGCTGGCGCTGAGCAGCGGTGCGCTGACAGGGCGGGTTCAGCCAGGCGTCCGGTGCGAGGCCGCCGCCTGGGTAGGGGGTTGTGCCCAGGTCGTCCAGCCAGATATCGCCCGCCGCGTCGCGGCCGCTGGCGCTGAACAGCCCGGGCTTGAGCGTCAGCAGCGACAAGGTGTGACGCGGTCCCTGCGGCAGCGCAGGGCAGTCGTGCGGCCAGTGCCCGGTGTCGGCGTCCAGGCCGCTGGGCAGATCGACGCACAGCACGGGCGCCTTCGTGCCTTGCAACCGTGCCAGCCAGCGCCCCATCGGATGCTCCGCCGACAAGGGCCGGGGCTGGCTGCCCACCCCCAGCAAGGCGTCAACCGCCAGGTCAAAGTGGGCGGGCGGGGCGTCGGCAAAGCGCACACCGGCGGCCTGCGCCGTTTCCCAGGCGAAGCGGGCGTCGGCGGGCAGGCGCTCGGGGTTGCCGTGCCAGGTGATGGTCACTTCAATGCCGTGCGAGGCGTGCAATGCGTGCCAGGCAGCCGCTGCCAGCAGGCCATCGCCGCCGTTGTTGCCCGGACCGCAGGCGACCCAGATGCGGCGCGCGTGCGGGTACAGCGCGCGGCCCAGCCGGAACACCGCTTGTGCGGCGCGCCGCATCAGGGCATGGGGCGCGCTGCGGGCCAGTGCTTGCTGTTCCAGCGCGCGGCTGCGTTCCACGCCATACAGGGGCCAGGCGGTGGCGGAGGAAAGGATGCGGTGCATGGTGTTTGGCCCTGGCGAGGGTGGTACAATCAAAGAGTTTTGCAAATTATCGGCCTGCATCGATGGCAAAACGCCATTCATCCGCAAACAAACCCCACACAGGTGTTGGTCGTGTGTGCACATATTGTGCAGCGCCAATCAGGGTTTGCTTTAAGTCCTAACCTCTGGAAAAAAATCATGTCCATTTCTATGCGCGAAATGCTGGAAGCCGGTGTCCACTTCGGTCACCAAACCCGCTTCTGGAACCCCAAGATGGCCCCGTACATCTTCGGTCACCGCAACAAGATCCACATCGTCAACCTCGAAAAGACGCTGCCGATGTTCGAGGAAGCCGCCAAGTTCGTGCGCCAGCTGACCTCCAACGGCGGTACCGTGCTGATGGTGGGCACCAAGCGCCAGTCGCGCGAGATCGTGGCCCAAGAAGCCGCCCGCGCTGGCGTGCCCTGCGTCGAGCAACGCTGGCTCGGCGGCATGCTGACCAACTTCAAGACCGTCAAGACCTCCATCAAGCGCCTGAAGGACATGCAAGCCCAGAAGGAAGCTGGCCTGGACAGCATGTCCAAGAAAGAACAGCTGACCTTCAGCCGCCAGATGGAAAAGCTGGAAAAAGACATCGGTGGCATCCAGGATATGGCCGCCCTGCCGGACGCCATCTTCGTGATCGACGTCGGCTACCACAAGATTGCCATCGCCGAAGCCAAGAAGCTGGGCATTCCGCTGATCGGCGTGGTCGACACCAACCACTCGCCCGAAGGCATTGACTACGTGATCCCGGGCAACGACGACTCCGCCAAGGCCGTGGCCCTGTACGCCCGTGGCATCGCCGATGCCATCATCGAAGGCCGCAACAGCGCCACCAACGACGTGGTCAAGGCCGTGCAAGCCGCCGCCGCTGGCGACGAGTTTGTCGAAGTCGAGAACACCGCCGCCTAAGCGGTAGCGCCGAGGCAAGAAGGGGCTGACAGGCCCCTTTTTTGTCACCCGGTTTTCACCCCATCCCCCCATTATTCAGAGTCAGACGACTCAAACGGAGAAAAAAATGGCTGCAATTACCGCGAAAATGGTTGCCGATCTGCGCGCCAAGACCGACGCCCCGATGATGGAATGCAAGAAGGCCCTGACCGAAGCCGACGGCAATATGGACAAGGCCGAAGAAATCCTGCGCGTCAAGCTCGGCAGCAAGGCCGGCAAGGCCGCCAGCCGCGTGACCGCCGAAGGTGTGGTCGCCAGCTTTGTGGACGGCACCACCGGCGCGCTGGTCGAAGTCAACTGCGAGACCGACTTCGTGTCCAAGAACGAGCTGTTCCTGGCCTTCTGCAACCACGTGGCCCAGCTGGTGGCCCAGCACAACCCGGCCGACGTGGCCGCGCTGTCCGAGCTGCCGCTGGCCATGGAAGGCTTTGGCCCGACCGTGGAAGAAGTGCGCAAGGGTCTGATTGGCAAGATTGGCGAGAACATGAGCATCCGCCGCTTTAAGCGTTACAGCGAGGGTGGCCATCTGGCCGTATACCTGCACGGTGTGCGCATTGGCGTGGTGGTGGAGTTTGATGGCGACCTGACCGCCGCCAAGGACACCGCTATGCACATCGCTGCCATGAAGCCGGTGGCCCTGTCCAGTGCCGATGTGCCCGCCGATCTGGTGGCCAAAGAGCGCGTGGTGGCCGAAGCCAAGGCTGCCGAGTCTGGCAAGCCGGCTGAAATCGCCACCAAAATGATCGAAGGTGCGGTGCAAAAGTACCTGAAGGAAGTCTCGCTGCTGGATCAAGTGTTTGTGAAGGCCGCCGACGGCAAACAAACCGTGGGCGCTTACCTGAAGTCGACCAACACCAACGTCAAGGGTTTCACCATGTTTATCGTGGGCGAAGGCATTGAGAAGAAGGTGGACGATTTTGCCGCTGAAGTGGCTGCCCAAGTGGCCGCTGCCCAAACCGCCTAACCGTTGTGGTTCAGAGCCGGACGGCTCTGAGTCGGTATTTTGCTACGGCCGGCCCCGCAAAGGGTCGGCCGTAGCCACACTCAAGCCTTAAAATCTTCCCACTCACTTTATGGATGTTCCTATGCCTGTTTACAAGCGTATTCTTCTCAAACTGTCGGGCGAAGCCCTCATGGGCGACGATGCTTTTGGCATCAACCGCGCCACCATTGTTCGCATGGTTGATGAAGTGGCGGAAGTGACGCGTTTGGGCGTGGAAGTGGCGGTGGTGATTGGTGGCGGTAACATTTTCCGTGGCGTGGCGGGTGGATCGGTCGGTATGGACCGCGCTACCGCCGACTACATGGGCATGTTGGCCACCGTGATGAACGCGTTGGCTTTGGGCGATGCGATGGAGAAAGCCGGGATCAAGGCCCGTGTGATGTCGGCCATTGCCATCGACCAAGTGGTGGAGCCGTATGTGCGCCCCAAGGCGCTGCAGTACCTGGAAGAAGGCAAGGTGGTGGTGTTTGCCGCCGGTACCGGCAACCCGTTCTTCACCACCGACACCGCCGCTGCGCTGCGCGGGGCCGAGATCGGCGCCGAGATGGTGCTCAAGGCCACCAAGGTCGATGGCGTCTACACCGCCGACCCCAAGAAAGACCCCAGCGCCACGCGCTACAACACCATCACCTTTGACGAGGCCATGGCGCGCCAGCTGGAGGTGATGGACGCCACCGCATTCGCCCTGTGCCGCGACCAGAACCTGCCGATCAAGGTGTTCAGCATCTTCAAGTCCGGTGCCCTGCGCCGTGTTGTGCTGGGCGAGGACGAGGGCACGCTGGTGCACCTCTGAGGCTTGTGGGCCCCGCCACCTTCTGATCGTATCTCTGAACCCCAAGGAAACCGTCATGGAATTTGCCGATATCAAAAAGAACGCCGAGCAAAAGATGCAGCAGTCGCTCGAGGCGCTGAAGAACGCGCTGGGCCGCGTGCGCACCGGGCGCGCCAACCCGGCCCTGCTGGACGTGGTGCATGTGGACTACTACGGCTCCATGGTGCCGCTGTCGCAGGTGGCCAACCTGTCGCTGCTGGACGCGCGCACCATTGGCGTGTCGCCGTGGGAAAAGGGTCTGGGTGCCAAGATCGAGAAGGCCATCCGCGAGTCCGACCTGGGCCTGAACCCGGCCAGCCAGGGCGACCTGATCCGCGTGCCGATTCCTGCCATGACCGAAGAGCGCCGCAAGGAGCTGACCAAGGTGGTGCGCGGCGAGGGCGAGAACGCCAAGATTGCGGTGCGCAACCTGCGCCGCGACGCCAACGAGCACGCCAAGAAGCTGCTCAAGGACAAGCTGATCTCGGAGGACGACGACCGCCGCTCGCAGGATGAGGTGCAAAAGCTCACCGACCGCATGATTGCCGAGATCGACAAGCTGATCGCGGCCAAAGAGCAGGATCTGATGGTGATCTGAGCCCAGGACGGCAGGGGTGGCGTGGGTGTCGCTTCTGCCGTCGGTGTTGTTACGTATTTTTCAGGGGTTGATTTGCCGCAAGTGACCGACGACTTTTCTGTTCCACACCACGTCGCCATTGTGATGGATGGTAATGGTCGTTGGGCCAAGCGGCGTTTTCTGCCCCGTCTGGTGGGGCACCGCCAGGGCGTGGAAGTGCTGCGCCAGGTGGTGCGCTGGGCACAGGATCGCGGTGTGCGGGTGCTGACGGTGTTCGCGTTTTCGTCCGAGAACTGGCGTCGTCCTCCCGACGAGGTGTCGGGTCTGATGGCGCTGGTGGTCAAGGCGCTGGGCCGCTATGTGCCTGAGATGCGCGACCACGGCGTGCGCATCCACTTTCCGGGGCAGCGCGCGACGCTAGCGCCTGAGGTGCAGCAGGCCCTGCACCTGGCCGAGGCCGACACCGCCCACAACGACCGCCTGGTGCTCAACATCTGCTTCAACTACGGCGGGCGCTGGGACGTGGTGCAAGCCGCGCAGGCACTGGTGGCGCGTGGCGAGCCCATCACCGAGGAAGGCTTGGCCCGGGCGCTGGCGCTGGCGCACGTGCCGGATCCGGATTTGCTGATCCGCACCGGTGGCGAGCAGCGCCTGAGCAACTTTCTGCTGTGGCAGGCGGCCTACGCCGAGCTGTTTTTCTCGGACAAGTGGTGGCCCGAATTTGATGCGGCCGAATTCGACCGCGCCCTGCTGGCCTACGCCCAGCGCGAACGCCGTTTCGGGCGCATTTCGGAACAGCTGTGATGCGGCCTCCACAGCCACAACCCAGGGTGCGCCCATGTTGAAGCAACGCGTGATCACCGCCGTCGGTTTGCTGGCGGTGTTTGTGCCCGCTCTGTTTTACCCCGATCCGGCGCCTTTTGGCGTGTTGACCTTGTGCCTGATGGCGGCCTCGGGCTGGGAGTGGGCGCGCCTCAATGGCTGCAGCACGCCCGTCGCACTGGCCTGGGGCGGGGCGTTGGGCGCTGCGCTGGCGGTCGCCTGGGGCTGGTGGGGTCTGTCGGTGCCAGTGCCGCAGGTGTGGCAGCTGGCTGCGGTGGTCTGGGTGATGGTGACGGCGCGGCTGCTGCGCCGTGGCGTGCCTGGTTGGCCTTCGGTGCCGCGCGGGGTGCGCCTGGGGGGGGGGCTTCTGTCGATTGGCCTGGCCTGGTGGGCGATGGCGCAGGCGATGGCACAGGGCGTGCTGCTGCTGCTGTCGATGCTGTGCCTGGTCTGGATGGCCGACAGCGCGGCCTACTTTGGCGGCAAGGCTTTCGGGCGCCGCAAGTTGGCCCCGACTATCAGCCCGGGCAAGAGCTGGGCCGGGGTCTACAGCGGCATGGCGGGGGTGCTGCTGCTGGGTGGCGCGTGGGCGTGGGCCGAGGCGCGCTGGGGCGTGCCGGGGGCGAGTTTGTTTGGCCGCCTGTGGGCGCAAGGCCCGTGGGTGTTTGTGGCCGGCTTGCTGGGCCTGACCGCCATGGGCGTTGCGGGGGACTTGCTGGAATCGCTGGTCAAGCGCAGCGCAGGCGTCAAGGATTCGAGCGCCCTGTTGCCAGGGCATGGCGGCGTTTTGGACCGGGTGGACGCCCTGTTGCCGGTGTTGCCGCTGGCCATGTGGCTCATCACACCCTGAACACGGAATTGGAATTGATGGTAAACATGAACGCTGTGGCCACTGCCACGCCCACGGTGCAGACCCTGACCGTGCTGGGGGCCACGGGCTCGATAGGCCAGAACACGCTGGACGTGGTGGCGCGCCACCCCGGGCGTTTTGCGGTGTTCGCGCTGACCGCCGCCACCCAGGTCGAGTTGCTGCAGCAGCAGTGCCTGCGCTTTGCGCCGCGTTACGCGGTGATGGCCGACCCCACCGCCGCCACCGCGCTGCGCGCTGCGCTCCAGCAGCACGGCAGCCGCACCGAGGTCCTCAGCGGTGCGCAGGCGGTGTGCGACGTGGCCGCTGCGCCCGAGGTGGACACCGTGATGGCGGCCATCGTGGGCGCGGCCGGCCTGCCGCCGTGCGTGGCGGCCGCGCGTGCGGGCAAGAAGCTGCTGCTGGCCAACAAGGAAGCCCTGGTGGTGGGCGGCGACTGGTTCATGGCGGCGGTGCGTGCCGGTGGCGCCACGCTGCTGCCCATCGACAGCGAGCACTCAGCGGTGTTCCAGTCGTTGCCGGAAGACCCGGCCACGTGGCAGCGTCGCGTTGAGAAAATCGTGCTGACCGCCTCCGGCGGGCCATTCCGCCAGCGCAACCCTGCCACGCTGGCCAGCGTTACGCCCGAGGAGGCCTGCGCGCACCCCAACTGGGTCATGGGGCGCAAGATCTCGGTCGATTCCGCCACCATGATGAACAAGGCGCTGGAGGTGATTGAGGCGCGCTATCTGTTTGGTCTGGCGCCAGCGCAGATTGAGGTGGTGATCCATCCGCAAAGCGTGATCCATTCCATGGTGCAGTACCGCGACCGCTCGGTGGTGGCACAGTTGGGCACGCCCGACATGCGGGTGCCGATCGCCTACGGCCTGAGCTGGCCGGAGCGCATGGAGTCTGGCGCGCAGGGGCTGGACTTTGCGACTCTGGGCGCGCTGACGTTCGAGGTGGCCGACCGCGCACGCTTTCCGGGCCTGTTCCTGGCGTGGGACGCGCTGAACGCCACGCCCGGCACCACGGCGGTGCTCAACGCCGCCAACGAGGTGGCGGTGGCCGCGTTCCTGGAGCGCCGCCTGCGCTTTGACCAGATCCCGCACGTGAACCAGGCCACGCTGGCGGCCTTTGTTCCGCCGGTGCCGCAGCAATTGGACGACTTGCTGGCCATCGATGCCGAAGCCCGCGCCGTGGCGCAGCAGCACGTGGCGCGCTGTGCGGCCTGAACCCGGAACGCCACCATGTTGACCACTTTGCTGGCGTTTGTCCTGGCGCTGGGGTTGCTGATTGCCATCCACGAGTACGGCCACTACCGGGTGGCGCGGGCTTGTGGCGTCAAGGTGCTGCGCTTTTCCATCGGTTTTGGCCAGCCGCTGTGGCGCTGGGTGTCGCCGCGCACGGGCACCGAATTTGTGCTGAGTGCGCTGCCGCTGGGCGGCTATGTGCGGATGCTGGACGAGCGCGAGGGGCCGGTGCCCGCCGCCGAGCGCCACCTGTCCTTCAATGCCCAGCCGTTGCGCGCACGTGCCGCCATTGTGGCGGCGGGGCCGCTGGCCAACCTGGGGCTGGCGGTGTTGCTGTACGCGGCCGTGTTCTGGCATGGCGTGGACGAGCCGCAGCCAGTGCTGTCGCAGCCGGTCGCGGCCTCGTTGGCCGAACGCGCGGGCCTGCGTGCGGGCGACTGGGTGCTGCGCCTGGAGCCCGTGCCCGACGCCACCGCTGGCACCGCCAGCGCGCCGGAGCCGGTGCGCTCCTTTGACGACCTGCGCTGGCACCTGACGCGCGCCGCGCTGGCGCAGCAGGATGTGCGGCTGTGGGTGGGCGACAGCGCCGACGCGCCGGGCCGCGAAGTGCTGCTGCCGCTGTCGCAGGTCGATGCCAGCCAGGCCGATGCGACCCTGTTCCGCCACATTGGCATCGTGGTGCCGTGGTCGGCCCCGGTGGTGGGTGAACTGTTGCCCGACGGCGCCGCCGCCCAGGCGGGCTTGCGCGAGGGCGACCGCGTGTTGCTGCTCGATGCCCAGCCGGTGCCCGACGCCCAGACCTTGCGCGCTCGCATCCGCGCAGCGGTCGATGCCCAGGGCCGCGCACTGACGCAGCAATGGACGCTGCAGCGTGGCCAGCAGCGTCTGGTGCTGGCGGTCACGCCACGCCCCGAACGTCAAGGTGAACAATGGACGGGCCGCGTCGGTGCCTACATCGGCGCCCCACCGGCCATGGTCACGGTGTCGGAAGATGCGCTGGGGGCGGTCTGGAAGGGCCTGCAGCGCACGTGGGAGGTGTCGCTGCTGTCGGTGCAGATGATGGTCAAGATGGTGCTGGGCGAGGCCTCGCTCAAGAACCTCAGCGGCCCGCTGACGATGGCCGACTACGCGGGCCAGTCGGCGCGGCTGGGGCTGACCGCCTACGTGCTGTTCGTGGCCCTCATCAGCGTCAGCCTGGGCGTGCTCAACCTGCTGCCGCTGCCGGTGCTCGATGGCGGGCACCTGATGTATTATCTTTGGGAGGGCGTCACCGGCAGGCCGGTGTCCCCGGTCTGGATGGAGCGCTTGCAGCGCGGTGGCACGGCGGCCTTGCTGGCCCTGATGTCCGTGGCCATTTTTAACGATATCGCCCGCTTGGTGGGTTGAAATCCCGTACTTCATGAAACAACATACATACCGTTTGCGTTCGGTGGCGTGGGGCGCTGTGCTGTCCACCCTGGTGGCGGCGTTGCCCGCGTGGGCGGTCGAGCCCTTTGCCGTGCGCGACATCCGGGTCGAGGGCCTGCAGCGGGTCGAGGCCGGCACCATCTTTGCCTCGCTGCCGTTGCGCGTGGGCGACACCTACAACGACGACAAGGGCGCCAGCGCCATCCGCTCGCTGTTCGGGCTGGGGCTGTTTTCCGACGTGCGGCTGCAGGTTGATGGCGACGTGCTGGTGGTGGTGGTCGAAGAGCGGCCCACCGTGGCCGATGTCAGCTTTTCCGGCATCAAGGAGTTCGATGCCGACATGCTGAAGAAAGCCCTGCGCGACGTCGGGCTGGCCGAGGGCCGGGCTTTTGACAAGGCGTTGGCCGACCGCGCCGAGCAGGAGCTCAAGCGCCAGTACCTGGGCCGCAGCCTGTACGCGGCGCAAGTCACCACCACCGTCACGCCGATCGAGCGCAACCGCGTCAACCTCAACTTCAGCGTGGCCGAGGGCGACGTGGCCAAGATCGAGGACATCCGCATCGTGGGCAACCAGGCCTTCAGCGAATCGACCTTGCGCGGTCTGTTTGATCTGGACACCGGCGGCTGGTTGAGCTGGTACACCAAGTCTGACCGCTACTCGCGCGCCAAGCTCAACGCCGACCTGGAAACGCTGCGTTCGTACTACCTGACGCGCGGCTACCTCGAATTCCGCATCGACTCGACCCAGGTCGCCATGTCGCCCAACAAGGACGCGATGTCGATCACGATCAATGTCCACGAGGGCCAGCGTTACGTGGTCTCCGGCGTCAGGCTCGAGGGCGACTATCTGGGCAAGGACGACGAGTTCAAGGCGCTGATCGCCATCCAGCCCGGCCAGGCCTACAACGCCGAGCAGGTGGCCGACACCACCAAGGCCTTCACCGAATACTTTGGCCGTTTTGGCTACGCCTTTGCGCGCGTGGAGGCGCTGCCGCTGCTCGACCGCGACCTGCGCACGGTGGAGTTCGTGCTGCGCGCCGAGCCCTCGCGCCGCGCCTATGTGCGCCGCATCAACCTGGCGGGCAACAACCGCACCCGCGACGAGGTGATCCGGCGCGAGTTCCGCCAGCTGGAATCGGCCTGGTACGACAGCGATCGCATCCGCCTCTCGCGCGACCGCGTGGACCGGCTGGGCTTCTTCACCGACGTGGCGATTGACACCGAGGAGGTGCCCGGCGCGCCGGATCAGGTGGACTTGAACCTGACGGTGGCCGAAAAGCCGACCGGCAACCTGTCGCTGGGCGCGGGCTACTCGCAGTCGGAAAAGCTGTCGCTGATCGCGGGTATCCGCCAGGAAAACGTGTTTGGCACCGGCAACTACCTGGGGCTGGACGTCAACACCAGCAAGTACAACCGCCAGTTCGTGCTCAGCACCACCGATCCGTACTTCACCCCGGACGGCATCTCGCGCACGCTGGATGTGTACTACCGCACCACGCGCCCGCTCGACGAGCAGGAGGGCGACTACCGCCTGGTCACGCCGGGGGCCAGCATCCGCTTTGGCGTGCCGTTCACCGAGACCGATACCGTGTTCTTCGGCCTGGGCGTGGAGCAGACCAAGATCGAGCCCGGCATTGGCATGCCGCTGCGCTACTACGACGAGATCGCCGAGTTTGGCGATTCCAGCCTGTCGGTGCCGCTGACCGTGGGCTGGGCGCGTGACACCCGCGACAGCGCGCTGGTGCCCACCCAGGGCCGCCTGCAGCGCGTCAACGGCGAATGGGGCGTGGGCGGCGACACGCGCTACCTGAAGGCCAGCTACCAGTTCCAGCAGTACATCCCCCTGAACAAGAAGTTCACGCTCGCCTTCAACGCCGAGGCCGGCTGGGGCAAGGGGCTGGGCGGCAAGCGCTTCCCGCTGTTCAAGAACTTCTACGGCGGCGGCCTGGGCTCGGTGCGCGGCTTCGAGCAGGGCACGCTGGGCGAGGCGTCGCCGCTGCAGGACGATCCGGGTACGTTGTCGTACGTGGGCGGCTCGCGCAAGCTGGTGTTCAACACCGAGGTGATTGCCCCGTTCCCCGGTGCGGGCAACGACCGCACGCTGCGCCTGTTCGGCTTCTTTGACGTCGGCAACGTGTACGCCGAAGGCGCTTCGCTCGATGCATCGCAGCTGCGCGCCTCGACCGGTCTGGGCATCAGCTGGATTTCGCCGATTGGCCCGCTTAGAATCGCGTATGCCCGTCCGGTGCGCGAGCAGCCGGGCGACAAGACCCAAAGTGTTCAATTCCAGATCGGAACGAGTTTTTGATGAAACCGATTCAACGTGTGTTTGTGCGTCAGCTGGCTGCGGCCCTGGTGCTGGGTTGTGCCACCGCCGTGTCGGTGGCGCAAGATTTCAAGATCGGGTTTGTCAACACCGACCGCATCTTCCGCGAGGCCGCGCTGGCCAAGACGGCACAGGGCAAGCTGGAGCAGGAGTTCTCCAAGCGTGAGCGCGAGGTGGGGGCGCTGGCCAGCCAGCTCAAGGCCGCCTCCGACAAGTTCGAGAAGGATGCGCCCACGCTGTCCGAAACCCAGCGCGCCAGCCGCCAGCGCCAGTTGGTGGAGCTGGATCGCGACTTCCAGCGCAAGCGCCGCGAGTTCCAGGAGGATCTGGGCCAGCGCAAGAACGAGGAGCTGCAGCAGGTGCTGGAGCGTGCCAACCGCGTCATCAAGCAGGTGGCCGAGAGCGAGAAATACGATCTGGTGATCCAGGAAGCCGTGTACATCAACCCCAAGCACGACATCACCAACAAAGTCATCAGCAGCCTCAACGGCGCCAAGTAATGCCTGTATTTTCCCGCCAACTGGGCGTGTGATGGTCACGTTGCACGCCATTTGCGCCGCCTTGGGCGGCGTTTTGCATGGTGACGGCACGCTGTCGGTGGCCAGGCTGGCCTCGCTGGAAGCGGCGGGGCCGCAGGCGCTGTCGTTCGTGGCGCAGGCCCGCTACGCCAGCCAGATCGCCACCACTCAGGCTGGGGCACTGGTGGTGCCGCCGGCGCTGGTGGAGGCCGCGCGGGCGCGTGGCGCCTGTATCGAGACGCCCGACCCCTACCTTTACTTTGCCCGCCTGACGCAGTGGTGGCGCGCGCAGCGCGACGCCGCCGAGGCGCCGCCCGCCACCCGCCAGCCACAGATCCACCCCACCGCCTGCATCGACGCTTCGGCGCAACTGGGCGCGGGCGTGGTGGTGGGGCCGTACGCGGTGCTGGAAGCGGGCGTGCAGGTGGGCGAGGGCGCCCGCATCGGCGCGCATACGGTGCTGGAGCGCCATGCCCGCGTCGGCGCGCACAGCCGCTTGGCACCGCGTGTCACGCTCGGACGCGATTGCGTGGTGGGCGAACGCTGCATCCTGCACAGCGGTGTCGTCATTGGCGCCGACGGTTTTGGCTTTGCGCCGCACCAAGGCGAGTGGATCAAGATCGAGCAGTTGGGCGCGGTGCGCATCGGCGACGAGGTGGAAATTGGCGCCAACACCTGCATCGACCGGGGCGCGCTGGAAGACACCGTGATCGAGCACGGCGTCAAGCTGGACAACCTGATCCAGATTGGCCACAACGTGCACATTGGCGCGCACACCGCGCTGGCCGGTTGCGTGGGCGTGGCGGGCAGCGCGCGCATTGGTGCCCATTGCACCGTTGGCGGCGGCGCGGTGGTGCTGGGGCATTTGAGCCTGGCCGATGGCGTACACATCTCCGCCGCCTCGGTGGTGATGCGCTCCATCCGCCAGCCGGGGCAGTACAGTGGCGTGTTCCCGCTCGACGACAACGCCAGCTGGGAAAAGAACGCCGCCACCTTGCGCCAGCTGCACACCTTGCGGCAACGCATCAAGACATTGGAAAGCAAATTACCATGATGGATATCCACGAAATTCTTAAAAAACTGCCGCATCGCTACCCCATCCTGCTGGTAGACCGTGTGCTGGAGGTGGAAAAAGGCAAGTCCATCAAGGCGCTCAAGAACATCAGCATCAACGAGCCGCAGTTCACCGGTCACTTTCCGCACCGCCCCGTGTTCCCGGGCGTGCTGATGCTGGAGGCGATGGCGCAGGCCGCCGCGTTGCTGGCGTTCGAGACCCTGGGCGTGACCCCGGACGACAAGACGGTGTACTACTTCGCCGGCATCGACGGTGCGCGCTTCAAGCGTCCGGTGGAGCCGGGCGACCAGCTGGTGATGGACGTGACGCTGGAGCGCATGAAGGCCGGCATCTTCAAGTTCAAGGCGGTGGCGCGCGTGGCCGGCGAGCTGGCCTGCGAGGCCGAGCTGATGTGCACCATGCGCACCATCGCCTGACCCACGGTACACAGGAGCATCTGGCGTGACCCACATCCATTCCACCGCGTTGGTGGATCCGCAGGCGCAGCTTGACCCCTCGGTCACGGTGGGGCCTTACACCGTCATCGGCCCGCACGTCAGGATTGGCGCGGGCACCACCGTGGGCGCGCATTGCGTGATCGAAGGCCGCACCACCATCGGGCGCGACAACCGCATCTTCCAGTTCAACTCGCTGGGCGCCATTCCGCAGGACAAGAAGTACGCGGGCGAGCCGTGCGAGCTGGTGATTGGCGACCGCAACACCATCCGCGAGTTCTGCACCTTCAACATCGGCACCCCGGGCGATGCGGGCGTGACCCGGGTGGGGGACGACAACTGGATCATGGCCTACGTCCATCTGGCGCACGATGTGCAGGTGGGCCACCACACCATCTTTGCCAACAACTCGCAGCTGGCGGGCCACGTGCACGTGGGCGACTGGGTGATTCTGGGCGGCTTTACCGTGGTACACCAGTTTGTGCGCATTGGTGCCCACGCCATGACGGCCATGTGCTCGCTGCTGTTTGCCGATGTGCCACCGTTCGTGATGACACAGGGCCAGCCCGCTGGTGCGCGTTCCATGAACTTCGAGGGCCTGAAGCGCCGTGGCTTCAACGCCGATCGCATCGCCGCCGTCAAGGCCATGCACAAGGCGCTGTACCGCGACAACCTGACGCTGGAGCAGGCGCAGGCCCGCATCCAGACCCTGCCCCAGCAGTACCCCGACAGCGCGCCCGATGTGGCCATGATGGCCGAATTTCTGGCCGGTCTGTCGCCGCAGCGCGGCATTGTGCGCTGAGGGCCGGTGCGCATGGACACGTTGCGCGTGGCGCTGGTGGCGGGCGAGGCCTCGGGCGACCTGCTGGCGGCGCGCCTGCTGCAAGGTCTGCAGCATCGCTGGCCCCAGGTGCAGGCGGCGGGCATCGGCGGGCCGCAACTGTGCGCGCGCGGCTTTGACGCCTGGTGGCCCAGCGACAAGCTGGCGGTGCGCGGCTACGTGGAAGTGCTGCGCCACTACCGCGAGATCGTCGGCATCCGGCGCCAGCTGTTGCAGCGCCTGCTGGCCGCGCCGCCCGACGTGTTCATTGGCGTGGATGCGCCGGACTTTAACCTGGAGCTGGAAGGCCAGTTGAAAGCCAGCGGCATCAAGACCGTGCATTTTGTGGCGCCGGCGGTGTGGGCGTGGCGGCCCGAGCGCGTGGACAAGATCCGCCGCTGCGTGGACCATGTGCTGTGCATCTTTCCGTTTGAGCCCGAATTGCTGGCGCAGCACGGCATTGCGGCCACCTACGTCGGGCACCCGCTGGCCGAACTGGTGCCCGAAGCTCCCGACCGCGCGGCGGCCCGGCAGGCGCTGGGTCTACCGAGCGAAGGGCGGCCCCTGGTGGCGCTGTTGCCTGGCAGCCGCGCCGCTGAAATCGCGCACCTGCTGCCGCGTTTTCTGGCGGCGGTGGCCGAGATGCGCCGCCAGCGCGCCGAACTCGACTTTGTGCTGCCTGCCGTGCCCGCGCTGCAGGCCGACATTGAGCGCGCAGTGCAGCAAGCCGGTCTGGCCGACGCGGTGCGCGTCGTGCGGGGCCAATCCCACACCGTGCTGGCCGCGTGTGACGTGACGCTGATTGCCAGTGGCACCGCCACGCTGGAGGCAGCCCTGTTCAAGCGCCCGATGGTGATTGCCTACCACATGAACTGGCTGTCGTGGCAGCTCACGCAGCGCAAGCGGCTGCAGCCGTGGGTCGGATTGCCCAACATCCTGGCGCGCGACTTTGTGGTGCCAGAGCTGCTGCAGGAACAAGCCACTCCCGCCGCGCTGGCACAGGCCACGCTGGCCTGGCTGGACGACAGCACCGCTGCCGACACGCGGCGCCACGACCTCGAACACTGTTTTACGGAGATGCACCACACGCTGCGGCGTGATTCCACGGTGCTGGCCACCCATGCCATCGAAACCCTGCTGGCCCACTGAACAGGTGCCACTGCCCTGGAGCCCCGAGCCGGTGCTGCTGGCCGGGGTGGACGAGGCCGGACGTGGCCCGCTGGCCGGGCCGGTGGTGGCCGCTGCCGTGATCCTGGACGACCTGCACCCGATTGCCGGGCTGGCCGACTCCAAGAAACTCAGCGCCGCGCGCCGCGAAGCGTTGTTCGACGAGATCCGCGCCAAGGCGCTGTGCTGCAGCATTGCCGAGGCGTCGGTGGCGGAAATCGACCGCCTCAACATCCTGCAGGCTACGCTGCTGGCCATGCAGCGCGCCGTGGCCGGCTTGCGCCTGCGCCCCAGCCTGGTGCAGGTCGATGGCAACCGGCTGCCGCTGCTCGGCATCCGCGCCGAGGCCATCGTCAAGGGCGATGCCAAGGTCGCGGCGATCTCGGCGGCGTCCATCCTGGCCAAGGTCACGCGCGACCGGGGTTTGCAAGCCTTGCACGCGCAGTACCCGCAATACGGTTTTGACCGCCACAAGGGCTATGGCACGGCGGCGCACCTGGCGGCGTTGCACACCCACGGCCCCTGCGAGGCGCACCGGCGCAGTTTTGCGCCCGTGGCACAAGCGGCCGCCCTTTTTACCGACGGACACCCATGACCGAAGTGATCACCTCCCGCGACAACCCGCTGGTCAAGCGCCTGCGCGCGCTGGCGCAAGACAGCGCCGCCTACCGCAAGCTGGGCCAGATCTGGCTGGAGGGCGACCACCTGTGCCGCGCCCTGCTGGCACGGGGCCGCTGGCCCGAGATGGTGGTGTGCGCGCAGTCGCAAACCGGCGTGGCCGAGGGCTGGCAGCTGCCGCCCAGCGTGCGCCGCGTGGTGCTGGCCGATGCGCTGATGCGCCAGCTCAGCGGGCTGGAATCGCCCGCGCTGGTGGGCTTTGTGCTGGCGCTGCCTTCCGTGCCGGTGGTGCAGGCGGGCGTGCCGACCGTGGTGCTGGACCGCTTGCAGGATCCGGGCAACGTGGGCTCCATCCTGCGCAGTGCCGCCGCATTCGGGTTCAGGCAGGTGCTGGCGCTCAAGGGCACGGCGGCGTTGTGGTCGCCCAAGGTGCTGCGTGCGGGCATGGGGGCGCATTTCGGGTTGCACCTGGTCGAAGGCTGTGCGCCCGAGGTGCTGGCCGAGTTGCACACACCGGTGCTGGCCACCAGCTCGCACCAGGGCAGCTACTTGCACCAAGGTGGCCTGCCCTGGCCCTGCGCCTGGCTGTTGGGGCACGAAGGGCAGGGCGTGGCGCCGCAGCTGCTGGTGCAGGCCACCCACACCGTGCGCATTGCCCAGCCCGGCGGCGAGGAATCGCTCAACGTGGCCGCCGCCGCCGCCGTTTGTCTGCACGCCAGCGCACTGCAAATGGGCACTGCGGGCCCTTGAAATCGGGCGCCCCCCGTTATAATCTGAAGGTTTACCCTAACCTTACGTGCCCGCTTGCGTTTCCGTTGTCACCACGGGCGCAAAAGCCACAGCTCGCCCGCTCCCGGGGCGAGTGCGGGCCCGTCCAAAACTGGAGAATCCCGTGTTTCCCGTCCCCGCACAAGCCATCCTCGCGCTCGCAGACGGCACGGTCTTTACTGGCGTTTCCATCGGCGCCACCGGCCAGACCGTGGGCGAAGTGGTGTTCAACACCTCGCTCACCGGCTACCAGGAAATCCTCACCGACCCCAGCTACCGCCAGCAGCTCGTCACCCTGACGTACCCGCACATCGGCAGCTATGGCATCAACGAGGAAGACGTGGAGGCAGATTGCATCCACGCCGCCGGCCTGATCATCAAAGACCTGCCCCTGTTGGCTTCCAACTTCCGCTCGACCCTGACGCTGAGCGACTATCTCAAACGCGAAGGCACCGTGGCCATTTCGGGGATCGACACCCGCAAGCTCACCCGCCTGCTGCGCGACCACGGTGCCCAGAACGGTGCCATCATCGGCCTGGCCGAGGGCCAAGCCATCACCGACGAGGTGAAGGCCCGCGCCATCGCCGCCGCCCAAGCCGCTCCCAGCATGAAGGGGCAGGATCTGGCCCAGGTCGTCACCACCGCCCAGAGCTACGCCTGGACGCAAACCGAGTGGAAGCTGGCGCGCGCCGACGGCACCCCCGGCTACGGCGAGCAGACCGCACCGCGCTTCCACGTCGTGGCCTACGACTTTGGTGTCAAGAAAAACATCCTGCGCATGCTGGCCGAACGCGGCTGCAAGCTGACCGTGGTGCCCGCCAAGACCCCGGCTGCCGACGTGCTGGCCATGAATCCGGACGGCGTGTTCCTCTCCAACGGCCCGGGCGACCCGCAGCCGTGCGACTACGCCATTGCCGCCACGCAAGCCATCATCGAGTCCGGCGTGCCCACTTTTGGCATCTGCCTGGGGCACCAGATCATGGCCCTGGCCTCCGGCGCCAAGACCTTCAAGATGGCCAACAGCCACCATGGCGCCAACCGCCCGGTGAAGGATCTGGACACTGGCCGCGTCAGCATCACCAGCCAGAACCATGGCTTTGCGGTGGAGCTCGACTCCCTGCCCGCCCATCTGCGCCCGACCCACATCAGCCTGTTCGACGGCACGCTGCAAGGGCTGGAACGCACCGACCGGCCCGCGTTCTGCTTCCAGGGCCACCCGGAAGCTTCGCCCGGCCCGCACGACATCGCTTACCTGTTTGACCGTTTCATCGCCTTGATGGAGAAGAAGTAAATGCCCAAGCGCACCGACATCAAGAGCATTCTGATCATCGGCGCTGGCCCGATTGTGATCGGCCAGGCTTGTGAGTTCGACTATTCGGGTGTGCAGGCCTGCAAGGCGCTGCGCGAGGAAGGCTACAAGGTCATCCTGATCAACAGCAACCCCGCCACGATCATGACCGACCCGGCCACCGCCGACGTGACCTACATCGAGCCCATCACCTGGCAGACGGTTGAGAAGATCATCGCCAAGGAGCGCCCGGACGCCATCCTGCCGACCATGGGCGGCCAGACCGCGCTCAACTGTGCGCTCGACCTGTGGCACCACGGCGTGCTGGAAAAGTACAGCGTCGAGCTGATTGGCGCCACGCCCGAGGCGATCGACAAGGCCGAGGACCGTCTGAAGTTCAAGGACGCCATGACCAAGATTGGTCTGGGTTCCGCGCGCTCCGGCATTGCCCACAGCATGGAAGAGGCCTGGGCGGTGCAAAAGCAGATGGGCTTCCCGACTGTGATCCGCCCCAGCTTCACGCTGGGTGGCACGGGCGGCGGCATTGCCTACAACCCGGAAGAGTTCGAGACCATCTGCAAGCGCGGCCTGGAAGCCTCGCCCACCAACGAGCTGCTGATCGAGGAATCGCTGCTGGGCTGGAAAGAGTACGAGATGGAGGTGGTGCGCGACAAGGCGGACAACTGCATCATCATCTGCTCGATCGAGAACCTGGATCCGATGGGCGTCCACACGGGCGACTCCATCACGGTGGCCCCGGCGCAAACGCTGACCGACAAGGAGTACCAGATCATGCGCAACGCCTCGCTGGCGGTGCTGCGTGAGATCGGTGTGGATACCGGCGGCTCCAACGTGCAGTTCTCCATCAACCCGAAAGACGGCCGCATGGTGGTGATTGAGATGAACCCGCGTGTGTCGCGTTCGTCAGCGCTGGCCTCCAAGGCCACCGGTTTCCCGATTGCCAAGGTGGCGGCCAAGCTGGCCGTGGGTTATACGTTGGACGAATTGAAGAACGAAATTACCGGTGGCGCGACCCCGGCTTCGTTTGAGCCTTCCATCGACTACGTGGTGACCAAGATCCCGCGTTTTGCGTTCGAAAAATTCCCGACCGCCGACAACCGCCTGACGACGCAAATGAAGTCGGTGGGCGAAGTGATGGCCATGGGCCGCACGTTCCAGGAGTCGTTCCAGAAAGCCCTGCGTGGCTTGGAAGTCGGCGTGGACGGCATGAACGAGAAAACCCAGGACCGCGAGATTCTGGAGCGCGAGCTGGGCGAGCCTGGCCCGGACCGCATTTGGTACGTGGGCGATGCGTTTGCCGCTGGCTGGTCGCTGGAGGAAGTCCACCAGTTCACCAAAATTGACCCGTGGTTTTTGGTGCAGATCGAGGAAATCGTCAAGATCGAGCTGCAACTGGACAAGCAAGCGGAAGAACAAGGTGAGGGGGCGTTGGCATCCTTGAGCGCCGACACGCTGCGCACGCTGAAGAAAAAAGGTTTCAGCGACCGCCGTTTGGCCAAGCTGCTCAAAACCACTGAAAAAGCCGTGCGCGACCAACGCCGCGCGCTGAACGTGCGTCCGGTCTACAAGCGCGTGGATACCTGCGCCGCCGAATTCGCCACCAACACCGCCTACATGTACTCGACCTACGAGGAAGAGTGCGAGGCGCAGCCGACGGACAAGAAAAAGATCATGGTGCTGGGTGGTGGCCCCAACCGTATCGGCCAAGGCATCGAGTTCGATTACTGCTGCGTCCACGCGGCGCTGGCCATGCGTGAGGACGGTTACGAGACCATCATGGTCAACTGCAACCCGGAAACCGTGTCCACCGACTACGACACCTCGGATCGCCTGTACTTTGAGCCGCTGACGCTGGAAGACGTGCTGGAAATCGTGGACAAGGAAAAGCCGGCGGGCGTGATCGTGCAGTACGGCGGTCAGACCCCCTTGAAGCTCGCGCTGGGCCTGGAAGCCGAAGGCGTGCCGATCATTGGCACCAGCCCGGACATGATTGACGCGGCCGAAGACCGCGAACGCTTCCAGAAGCTGTTGCACGCGCTGGGCCTGAAGCAACCGCCCAACGCCACCGCCCGCACCGAAGCCGAAGCACTGGAAAAAGCCGCCGAGCTGGGTTACCCGCTGGTGGTGCGCCCCAGTTATGTGCTGGGTGGTCGTGCGATGGAAATCGTACACGAGCAGCGCGACCTGGAACGCTACATGCGCGAGGCCGTGAAGGTGAGCAACGACAGCCCCGTGCTGCTGGACCGCTTCCTGAACGATGCCATCGAATGCGACGTGGATTGCCTGCGCGACAGCGACGGCCAGACCCTGATCGGTGGCGTGATGGAGCACATTGAGCAGGCGGGCGTGCACTCGGGCGACTCCGCGTGCTCGCTGCCGCCGTACAGCCTGAGCGCCGAGACCGTGGCCGAAATCAAGCGCCAGACCAAGGCCATGGCCGCGTCGTTGAACGTGGTGGGTCTGATGAACGTGCAGTTCGCGGTGCAAAAGCGCGACGGCCAGGACGTGATCTACGTGCTGGAAGTCAACCCGCGCGCCTCGCGCACGGTGCCGTTTGTGTCCAAGGCCACCGGCATCCAGCTGGCCAAGGTGGCGGCGCGCTGCATGGCGGGCCAGACGCTGGCGCAGCAGGGCATCACCGAAGAGGTGACGCCGCCGTACTACAGCGTCAAGGAAGCGGTGTTCCCGTTCGTCAAGTTCCCGGGCGTGGACACCATCCTCGGCCCGGAAATGAAATCGACCGGCGAAGTGATGGGCGTGGGCGCCACCTTTGGCGAGGCGTTCGTCAAGAGCCAGCTCGGCGCGGGCACCAAGCTGCCGCGCCCGACCGACGCCGTCAACCGCGTGTTCCTGTCGATCAAGCAAAACGACAAGCCGCGCGCGGTGGAAGTGGCACGCGAACTGGCGGCGATGGGCTTTGAGCTGGTGGCCACCCGTGGCACTGCCGCCGCCATCACCGCCGCCGGCATTGCCTGTGGCACCGTGAATAAGGTGGCCGAAGGCCGCCCCAACATCGTGGACATGATCAAGAACGGCGAGATCGCCATGGTCATCAACACGGTGGAAGAGCGCCGCAACGCCATCGCCGACTCGCGCTACATCCGCACCTCGGCGCTGCTCAACCGCGTGACCACCTTCACCACCATCGCCGGTGCCGAAGCGGCGGTGCAGGGCATGAAGCACCTGGACCAGCTGCCGGTGATCTCGGTGCAGGAGATGCACGCCCAACTGGCGGCCTGAGTCCTGCGGGGTTGTGCCGCGCTTGAGGCATAATCAACCCCAATCCCCACCGCCGACCGGCAACGCTCGGCGGTTTCTTTTTGTCTGGAGTACAACAACATGGCTACCATTCCTGTGACCAAACGCGGCGCGGAGCTGCTCAAGGACGAGCTGCAACGTCTCAAGACCGTCGAGCGCCCGGCGGTCATCAACGCGATTTCGGAGGCGCGCGCGCAAGGCGACCTGAGCGAGAACGCCGACTACGACGCGGCCAAGGAGCGCCAGGGCTTCATCGAGGGCCGCATTGCCGAAATCGAGAGCAAGCTGTCGATGGCGCAGGTGATTGACCCGGCGGCGCTGGACGCTGGCGGACGCGTGGTGTTTGGCGCCACGGTGGAGCTGGAAGAGGAAGCCAGCGGCGAGGCCGTGACGTACCAGATCGTGGGCGAGGACGAAGCCGATCTCAAGCTCGGTCGCATCAACATCTCCAGCCCGATTGCGCGCGCGCTGATCGGCAAGGAGGAGGGCGACGTGGCCGAGGTGCAGGCGCCGGGTGGGGTCAAGCGGTTCGAGATCGTGGCGGTGAGCTACATCTGATGCGCCCCGGCGGTGGGCGTTGGCCGTTGCTGGCCGCCTCGTTGTGGTGGGGCGGCATGACGGCGCTGAGTTTTGTGGCGGTGCCGGTGCTGTTCGCCCAGTTGGGCAGCCCGGCGGTGGCCGGGCCGGTGGCGGCCAAGTTGTTCCAGTTGCAAAGCTGGGCCAGCGTGGTGCTGGCGTTGGGTTTGCTGCTGTGGTGCCGTTTCAAGGCCGTGCCTGCGTTGTGGCAGACGCTTTTGCCATGGCTGCTGCTGGCGGCGCTGGCCGGATTGGTGCAGGAGTTTGGCGTGGCGCAGCGCATCCTGCACGCGCGCGCCGCGGGCAACAGCGTGGCCCTGTGGCACCGCATCGGCACCGGGCTGGTGCTGGTGCAGTGGCTGTGCGCGTTGCGGGTGTGGTGGCGGCTGGCCGCCGATCCACACTGCCGCAGTGTCTGAAAGCGCCTGACGCTGCGCCGCCGGTGCAGTGGTGGCGGCTCGGAAGCCGGCTGAACCGGGCGGGCCCGGTGTGGCTCAATCCGGGGCGCTGTCGTTGCCGTCGTTGTTGGTGTCTGGCCCGGGCGGGAACCACTGCGCCAGCGTGGCCCGGGCCTTGGCCACGTGTTCGTCCTTGATGTGCGCCGCCGTAACGGCCGCTGCCGCCACCAGCGCGCCCAGGTCGTCGCTGTAGCCCACGGCGGGCACCAGGTCGGGCACGGCATCGACCGGAAAAATGAAATAGCCCAGCGCCGTGAACAGCGTGGTCTTGGCCCACGCGGGGGTGTCGGGGTCGCGCGTGGCGTAGTACATCTTCAGCGCCGAGGCCAGCACGGTCTCGCCCGCCGCGCGCGCGTACGTCTTGACCTTGTGCCAGAAGCCGTCCTCGGAGTACGCGGCGCTGAACTTGTCTTGTGGCACGGGGCGCTCTCCGGGGTTTACGCCTGCGCGGCCAGGCTGCGTTCGGCGGATTCGAGCGTGTTGACCATCAGCATGGTGATGGTCATGGGGCCCACGCCGCCAGGCACGGGGGTGATGTAGCCCGCCACTTCTTTCACGCCGTCAAAGTCCACGTCGCCGCAGAGTTTGCCTTCGTCGTTGCGGTTCATGCCCACGTCCAGCACCACGGCGCCGGGCTTGACCATGTCGGCGGTCAGCACGTTGCGCTTGCCCACAGCGGCCACGATCACGTCGGCTTGCAGGGTCTGGGCCTTCAGGTCGGCGGTGCGCGAATGGCAGACGGTGACGGTGGCATCCTGTTGCAGCAGCATCATGGCCATGGGTTTGCCCACAATGTTGCTGCGCCCGATGACGACGGCGTGCTTGCCGCGCAGGTCGTAGCCGATGGATTCGAGCATCTTCATGCAGCCGTAGGGCGTGCAGGGCCAAAAGCCCGGCTGGCCCACCATCAGCGCGCCGGCGCTGGCCACGTGGAAGCCGTCCACGTCCTTGGCGGGGCTGATGGCTTCAATGACCTTGTGGGCGTCGATGTGTGCGGGCAGCGGCAGCTGCACCAGGATGCCGTGGATGGCCGGGTCGTTGTTGAGCGCCTCGACGCGGGCCAGCAGTTCGGCTTCGGTCAGGCTGGCGTCGTACTTTTCCAGCACGGAGTGCATGCCGGTGTCCTCGCAGGCCTTGACCTTGTTGCGCACGTACACCTGGCTGGCCGGGTTGTCGCCCACCAGCACCACGGCCAGACCGGGCGTCAGGCCCTGGGCCTTGAGGGCGGCCACACGTTCAGAAACCTGGGTGCGCAATTGGCGCGAGAGGGCGTTGCCGTCGATGAGTTGGGCGGTCATGGGGTAAAAAAGAGCAAAGAGGGAAAGAAGGGAGGAATCAAGCCTTGGCCGGTGCGGGGGCCAGCGCGACCTTGAGCAGGTCGGCCACGGTGTTGGCGTTGAGCTTTTCCATGATGTTGGCGCGGTGCGCCTCCACGGTCTTGATGCTGATGCCCAGGTCGTCGGCGATCTGCTTGTTCAGGCGCCCGGCCACGATGCGTTCCAGCACCTGGGTCTCGCGCGAGGTGAGCTTGGCCAGCAGCGCCTCGCGGCTGGCGGCCTGCTGGTGGACGGAGAAGGTCTCGTGCGCCTTGGCCAGCATGCGCTCCACCAGCCCCAGCAATTGCGCTTCGTCAAACGGCTTCTGGATGAAGTCGAGCGCGCCCTTTTTCATCGATTCGACCGCCATGGGCACGTCGCCGTGGCCGGTGATGAAGACGATGGGCAGCGGCGACTGGCGCTCCAGCAGGCGCTCTTGCAGCTCCATGCCGCTCATGCCGTCCATGCGGATGTCGGCGATCAGGCAGGCGACTTCGCGCGCCTCGTAGCGGCTCAAAAAGGCTTCGGCGGATTCAAAGGTGCGCACGCGGTAGTCCTGGCCTTCGAGCAACCATTGCAGGGAATCGCGTACCGCTTCATCGTCGTCCACGACGTACACAGTGCCTTTTTTCGGGGTCAAACTCATTGCGTTCCTTCGGGGGGGCAGGTGGGGTGCGAGGGGGCCGGCGTGGGCGCTGCGGCAGTGGCAGCGGGCACCGGCACGGGGATCCAGAAGCTGAACTCGCACCCGACGATCTCGTCGCCATTGTAGAGGTTGCGCGCCTGCAGCCGGCCGTGGTGCGACTCGACGATGGAGCGGCACAGCTTGAGCCCGATGCCCATGCCATTGGTCTTGGTGCTGTAGAAGGCCTCGTAGATGCGCTCGAGCATCTCGGCGGGCACGCCGGTGCCGCTGTCCTGCACGCAGAATTCCACCACCGGCAGGTGGTCGATGCACTTGGGCCCTACGACGCGCAACTCCATGCGGCGCTGCTGGCTGGGGCGCTGCGCCTGGGCGATGGCCTCGCCGCCGTTCTTGAGCAGGTTGATGAGCACCTGCTCGATCAGGATCGGATCGACCATGAGCGCGGGCAGGCGCGCCGCCACGTAGCTGTGCAGGCGCACCATGTGGCGGCGCAGCTCGATGTCGGCCAGCTCGGTGGCGTTGGCCACCATCTGCGCCACATCCGACAGGGTGGGGTTGGGCTCGCTGCGTTTGACGAAGGCGCGGATGCGCTGGATGATCTGGCCCGCGCGCTGTGCCTGGCGCGCGGTTTTTTCCAGTGCGGCCAGCAAGTCCTCCTCGGCCATCTGGTGCTTTTGCAGGCGCGAGATCATGCCGCTGCAGTAGTTGCTGATGGCGGTCAGCGGCTGGTTGAGCTCGTGCGCCACGCTGGAGGCCATCTCGCCCATGGTGATGAGGCGGCTGGCGTTCTGCGCGCGTTCGGCCTGGCGTGCGGCCTGCTCTTCGGCCTGGCGCCGCGCGGTGATGTCGGTGGCAATCACCATCTGGGCCAGGCGGCCATCGACCCAGGTCAGGTAGCGCGTGCGCACTTCGAGCCACTTGTCCAGGCCCGGCATCAGGATTTCGGCGTTACCGCTGCTGGCATCGAGCAGCGAGTCGGTGGGCAGGCCGACCAGGGCATCGACCTGGTCGTGGTTGTCGTGGGTGTCGGCGTGCGGGGGCAGCGCCGAGCCCAGATCGACCAGCGAGCGGTGACCTTCGCCGCCGGTGCCAAACCAGGCGCGGTACATCTTGCTGGCAAACAGCAGTTCGGTGCTGCCCAGCGGCGCCACCGAGATGGCGGCGTCCACGCTGTCGAGCACGGTGGTGAAGCGTTCGTAGGAGGCGCTCAGGGCCTCGCGGATGCGGCGCGGCTCGGTGATGTCGGTGATGGAGGACATCCAGCCCGCCTGCTGGCCGTCGGGCGCAATCAGCGGCGAGATGTACATGCGCGCGTAGAAGCGGCTGCCGTCCTTGCGCTGCACCGTCATCTCGAAGCCGCCGGGGCTGGGGCCTTCGCGCAGCTCGTTGCTCAGGCGCTGGCTCAGGGTGTCGTAGTCGGTCTCGGGCCAGTAGGGAAAAGGCGCACTCTGGCCCATCAGTTCTTCCTCGCTCCAGCCGGTCATGCGGCAAAAGGCGGGGTTGACGTAGGTGATGTGACCGTCCATGTCGAGCGTGCGCATGCCGGTGAGCATGGAGTTTTCCATCGCACGGCGGAAGTTGGTCTCGGCCACCAGCGCCTGCTGGGCCTCGATGCGCCGGCGGGTGTGGCGCCAGGTGCCCAGCAGCATCCAGACCGTCAAGGCGCTGAGTGCCCCCACCAGCCAGAAGAAGGCCTGGCCCATCTTGTCCTGTGCGGTGCGGTAGCTTTCGGCGCGCAGCAGCAGGCTGTCGCCCAAGGGCGAGACCGCCACCTCGTGCGCCTGTGGCTGGGCGGACCACGGCAGGCGCTGCGGGCTGTGGCGGTAGGTGCCCTGCAGGCTGCCTGCCACCACCTGGCGCTGGCGGTTGACCAACGCCACCGCGTAGCGCGCCATCACCTCGGGCGGTACGCCAAAGCGCAGCAGGCTGTCGATGCTGTATTCCACCATCAGTGCGCCCCGGAAGTGGTCGGTGTCGTGCAGCGGCACCCACAGCAGCAGGCGGTAGGTGTCCTGCTCGGCATCCTGCCCGTAGCGCGTGGGCTCGGAGTAGATGGGCTGGCGCATGTCGCGCGCCAGCGCAAAGCTGGCGGTCGCCTCGGGCGTGTTGAGCGCCTGTTCGCGCTCGCGCTGCAACTGCTCGGGCGCGCTGGTGGCGCTGTGGCTGGACTGTATTTCGCGTCGCGGTCCCAGCCACGAGATGGCCACCACCTCGGGGAACTGGCCCAGCAGCGACTCGGCCTGGAACATGAAGTCGTTGTCGGGGTGTGCGCTGTGGGCCAGGCTGCGCGCCATGCGCATGAGCTGCTCCTGGCGCTCCAGCAGGCGCAGGCGCAGGCGCTGCTGCGCGTACTCGACGTCGCGCGTCACGGTCTCGCGCTCGCGCTCGCGTTCTTCCAATGAGAAGTAGCTGATGGCGGCTACGATGGTGGCCAGGAACAGCAGTACCGACAGCAGCGGCCCCAGCGCCGCAAAGCGGTCCTGGCGCGACGGTGGCAAACGCCGCCACCAGCGGCTCCACCAGCTGGGACGGTGGTGGGTGGCAGGAGATTGCAAGGGGTTGTGTCTGGGCATGGGGGCCCGAGTCTAAATCCAAAGCGGCACGGCAGCGCACCAGGCCATTCCTTGTATTTCATAATAAGAAATGTTTGTGCATATCTTGAAAAATAAAAAAAACCGTGCGACACTCACGAATTGAAACGTTCTTTTACGTTTAACCTTACATCAGCCTTTCCCTTCAAACCTGCAACAAGGAGACAACCTAATGTCGGACAATCTGCAACAAACGGGCGCCACAGCATCGGATGTGGACACCCAGGAAACCCGCGAGTGGCTCGATGCCCTCAAGGCGGTGATTGAAAAAGAAGGCGGCGAGCGCGCCCACTTCCTGCTGGAGCAACTGCTGGAAGAAGCGCGCCAGAACAGCATCGACATGCCGTTCTCAGCCAACACCGCTTACGTCAACACCATTGAAACCAACGAAGAAGCGCGTTGCCCCGGTAACTTGGAAATTGAAGAGCGCCTGCGCGCCTACATGCGCTGGAACGCGATGGCGATGGTGGTGAAGGCCAATCGCCACAACCCCGAAGACGGGGGCGATTTGGGTGGCCACATTGGCTCCTTTGCCTCGCTGGCCACCATGTTTGGCACCGGTTTCAACCACTTCTGGCAAGCTGAGAGCGAGAGCCACGGTGGTGACTGCGTGTATTTCCAAGGACACGTTTCGCCCGGTATCTACGCCCGTGCCTATTTGGAAGGCCGCCTGACCGAAGAACAGCTGCTCAACTTCCGCCAAGAAGTGGACGGCAAGGGGCTGTCGAGCTACCCCCATCCCAAGCTGATGCCCGGTTTCTGGCAGTTCCCGACCGTGTCGATGGGCTTGGGCCCGCTGATGGCGATCTACCAAGCCCGTTTCCTCAAGTATTTGCACGCCCGTGGCATTGCCGACACCAGCAACCGCAAGGTCTGGGTGTTCTGCGGCGATGGCGAAATGGACGAGCCGGAAAGCCTGGGCGCGATTGGCTTGGCCGCACGCGAAGGTTTGGACAACCTGATCTTTGTGATCAACTGCAACCTGCAACGCCTGGATGGCCCGGTGCGCGGCAACGGCAAAATCGTGCAAGAGTTGGAAGGCGAGTTCCGTGGCGCTGGCTGGAACGTCATCAAGCTGCTGTGGAGCGGCGACTGGGATCCGCTGCTGGCCCGCGACAAAGACGGCGCGTTGCGCAAGCTGATGATGGACACGTTGGACGGCGATTACCAGTCCTTCAAAGCGTTTGATGGCGCTTACGTGCGCAAGAACTTCTTTGGCCGCGACCCGCGCACGCTGGAGATGGTGTCGCACATGAGTGACGACGACATCTGGAACCTGCGCCGTGGTGGCCACGATCCGCAAAAAGTGTTTGCCGCTTTCGACAAGGCCACCAAGCACCAAGGCCAGCCGACCGTGCTGTTGATCAAGACCGTCAAGGGCTACGGCATGGGCAAGGCCGGTGAAGCCAAGAACACCGTCCACCAGACCAAAAAACTGACCGACGAAGACATCAAGTACATCCGCGACCGCTTCAACATTCCGGTGCCTGACAGCGAACTGGCCAACATCCCGTTTTACAAGCCCGCCGACGACACCCCGGAGATGCAGTACCTGCACGAGCGTCGCAAAGCACTGGGCGGCTACCTGCCCAAACGCCGCGTCAAGGCCGACGAAAACTTTACCGTCCCGGCGTTGGAGAACTTCAAGGCCGTGTTGGAACCGACCGCCGAAGGCCGTGAGATCTCCACCACGCAAGCCTACGTGCGCTTCCTGACCCAGCTGCTGCGCGACCAAGCCATCGGCCCGCGCGTGGTGCCGATTCTGGTCGATGAAGCCCGCACCTTCGGCATGGAAGGTCTGTTCCGCCAGATCGGTATCTACAACCCCTTGGGTCAGCAGTACACCCCTGTGGACCGCGACCAGGTGATGTACTACAAGGAAGACAAGGCGGGCCAGATCCTGCAAGAAGGCATCAACGAAGCCGGTGGCATGAGCAGCTGGATTGCCGCCGCCACGTCGTACAGCACGAGCAACCGGATCATGATCCCGTTCTATGTGTACTACTCGATGTTCGGCTTCCAGCGCATTGGCGACTTGGCTTGGGCAGCGGGTGACATGCAGGCGCGTGGCTTCCTGCTGGGCGGCACTTCCGGGCGCACCACGCTCAACGGCGAAGGCCTGCAGCACGAAGATGGTCACAGCCAGATCCTGGCCAACACCATCCCCAACTGCGTCAGTTACGACCCGACCTTCGCGCACGAAGTGGGCGTGATCCTGCACCACGGCTTGAAGCGCATGGTCGAGCGCCAGGAAAACGTCTTCTACTACCTGACGCTGCTCAACGAGAACTACGCGATGCCCGGCCTGACCGCTGGCACCGAAGAGCAGATCATCAAGGGCATGTACCTGTGCAAGCCGGGCGCCGAAGGCGACAAGCGCGTGCAGCTGCTGGGCTCGGGCACCATCCTGCGCGAAAGCATTGCCGCTCAGGCCCTGCTGGCCACCGACTGGGGCGTGCAGGCCGACGTGTGGAGCTGCCCGTCGTTCAACGAACTGACCCGCGACGGCCAGGACGCCGACCGCTGGAACCTGCTGCACCCGCTGGAAACGCCCAAGGTGCCGTTCGTGGCGCAACAGCTGAACACCAGCACCGGCCCGGTGGTGGCATCGACCGACTACATGAAGGCCTACGCCGAACAGATCCGTCCGTTCATTCCGGCGGGCCGCACCTACAAGGTGCTGGGTACCGACGGCTTTGGCCGCTCCGACTTCCGCAGCAAGCTGCGCGAGCACTTCGAGATCAACCGCCACTACATTGTGCTGGCCGCACTCAAGTCGCTGGCCGACGAAGGCCAGCTGCCGCTGGCCAAGGTGGCCGAAGCGATTGCCAAGTACGGCATCAACACCGAAAAAGTGAACCCCCTGTACGCCTAATCCCCACGGAGACACAACATGGCATTGGTAGAAATCAAGGTTCCCGACATTGGCGACTTCGACGAAGTGGCCGTGATTGAGCTGCTGGTCAAGCCCGGCGACACGGTGGCGGCTGAGCAATCGCTCATCACCGTCGAGTCCGACAAGGCGTCGATGGAAATCCCGTCGTCCGCTGCGGGCGTGGTCAAGGAGCTCAAGGTCAAGCTGGGCGACAAGGTCAAGGAAGGTTCGGTGGTGTTGCTGCTCGAAGCCGAAGGTGGCGCCGCTGCAGCACCGGCCCCGGCCGCTGCTGCGCCTGCACCCGCCGCTGCTCCGGCAGCTGTTGCAGCCCCGGCTCCGGTGGCCGCTGTGGCAGCAACCGCTGGCCCGGTGGAAGTGCACGTGCCCGACATCGGTGACTTCAAGGACGTGGCCGTGATCGAGGTCTTCGTCAAGCCCGGCGACGCGATCAAGGTCGAGCAGTCCCTGATCACCGTGGAGTCCGACAAGGCGTCGATGGAGATCCCGTCCAGCCACGCTGGCGTGCTCAAGGAGCTCAAGGTCAAGGTCGGCGACAAGGTCAACATTGGTGACCTGTTGGCGATCCTGGAAGGCGCCGCTGGCGCTGTGGCACCTGTGGCCGCCGCACCTGCCGCATCCGCTGCTCCGGCGGTGGCTGCTCCGGCAGCTGTGACCCCGGTGGCTGCTGCCGTGGCCGCCGCACCGGCGCACAACCCCACCGCCACGCCGGCGCTGGGCCTGCCGCACGCTTCTCCGTCGGTGCGCAAGTTCGCCCGCGAACTGGGCGTGCCGCTGGACGAGCTCAAGGGCACCGGCCTCAAGGGCCGCATCACCGCCGAAGACATCCAGAACTTCACCAAGGCCGTCATGGGCGGCGCGGTGCAGACCAAGGCGATCGCGGCTGCGGCGCCCAAGGCGGCGGCGGGTGGTGGCGGTTCCGAGCTGGGCCTGATTCCGTGGCCCAAGGTGGACTTCGCCAAGTTCGGCCCGATCGAGCGCAAGGAGATGGGCCGCATCAAGAAGATCAGCGGTGCCAACCTGCTGCGCAACGCCGTGATGATCCCGGCCGTCACCAACTTTGACGATGCCGACATCACCGACCTCGAAGCCTTCCGCGTCTCCACCAACAAGGAAAACGAGAAGAGCGGTGTCAAGGTCACGATGCTGGCCTTCCTGATCAAAGCCTGTGTGGCCGCGCTCAAGAAGTTTCCCGAGTTCAACAGCTCGCTGGACGGCGACGCGCTGGTCTACAAGCAGTACTACCACATCGGTTTTGCCGCCGACACCCCCAACGGTCTGGTCGTGCCGGTGATCAAGGACGCCGACAAGAAGGGCGTGCTGCAGATCAGCCAGGAAATGGGCGAACTGGCCAAGAAGGCGCGCGACGGCAAGCTTGGCCCGGCCGACATGTCCGGCGCCACCTTCACCATTTCGTCGCTGGGCGGCATTGGTGGGCGTTACTTCACCCCCATCATCAACGCGCCTGAAGTGGCCATTTTGGGTGTGTGCAAGAGCGAAATGGCCCCCAAGTGGGATGGCAAGCAGTTTGTGCCGCGCCTGATGCTGCCGCTGTCGCTGACGTGGGACCACCGCGTGATCGACGGTGCCGCTGCCGCGCGCTTCAACGCTTTCCTGGGTCAGATTCTGGCGGACTTCCGCCGCGTGCTGCTCTGATGCGAGACAGGGCAGGGCGGCCTCTGCCGTCCTGCCCGCTACAGAATAGGAACAAAAATGGCACTGATTGATATCAAAGTCCCCGACATTGGCGACTTTTCTGAAGTGGCGGTGATTGAGCTGCTGGTCAAACCCGGCGACAGCATCAAGGCCGAACAAAGCCTGATCACCGTGGAATCCGACAAAGCTTCGATGGAAATCCCGTCGTCGCACGCCGGTGTGGTGAAGGAACTCAAGGTCGCGCTGGGCGACAAGGTCAGCGAAGGCACGGTGGTGCTGATGCTGGAAGCCGACGGTGCTGGCGCTGCTGCCCCCGCCGCCGCTCCCGCACCGGCCCCGGCAGCGGCGGCACCCGCTGCAGCCCCTGCAGCGCCGGTGGTGGCCCCGACCGCCGCCAGCTTCGGCGGCAACGCCGATGTGGAATGCGACCTGCTGGTGCTGGGCGCTGGCCCGGGCGGCTACTCCGCCGCTTTCCGCGCCGCCGACCTCGGCCTGAAAGTGGTGATTGTGGAACGTTATGCCACCCTGGGCGGCGTGTGCCTGAACGTGGGTTGCATCCCGTCGAAGGCGCTGTTGCACGTGGCCGCCGTGATGGACGAAGTCAGCCACATGGCCGATTTGGGCGTGGATTTTGGCGCTCCCAGCGTCAACATCGACAAGCTGCGCGGCCACAAGGAAAAGGTCATCACCAAGCTGACCGGTGGTTTGGCCGCTATGGCCAAGATGCGCAAAGTCACCATCGTACGCGGCCTGGGCCAGTTTGTGGGGGCCAACCACGTCGAGGTGGAAGAAACCACCGGCACCGGCCAAGACACAACCGGCAGCAAGAAAGTGGTGGCGTTCAAGCGTTGCATCATCGCGGCGGGTTCGCAAGCCGTGCGCCTGCCCTTCATGCCGAACGACCCGCGCGTGGTGGACTCCACCGGCGCGCTGGCGCTGCAAAGCGTGCCCAAGAAGATGCTGATTGTGGGTGGCGGCATCATCGGTCTGGAAATGGGCACCGTGTACAGCACGCTGGGCGCACGCCTGGACGTGGTCGAGATGATGGACGGCCTGATGCAGGGCGCAGACCGCGATTTGGTCAAGGTGTGGCAGAAGATGAACGCCAAGCGCTTCGACAATATCATGTTGAAGACCAAGACCGTGGGTGCCGAGGCCACGCCCGAAGGCATCAAGGTGCAGTTCGAGGGGCTGGACGGCACCAAGAGCGAAGGCGTGTACGACCTGGTGCTTCAAGCCGTGGGCCGCACGCCCAACGGCAAGAAAATCGCCGCCGACAAAGCGGGTGTGGCCGTGACCGACCGAGGCTTCATCAACGTCGATATCCAGATGCGCACCAACGTGCCGCACATCTTCGCCATTGGCGACATCGTGGGCCAGCCCATGCTGGCGCACAAGGCGGTGCACGAGGCCCATGTGGCGGCAGAAGTCATCGCCGGTGAGCTGCAGGGCAACAAGGAACTGGCTTCGGCCGCCTTCAACGCCCGTGTGATTCCGAGCGTGGCTTACACCGACCCCGAAGTGGCGTGGGTCGGCCTGACCGAAGACCAAGCCAAGGCGCAGGGCATCAAGGTCAAGAAGGGCCTGTTCCCGTGGACGGCTTCGGGCCGCGCCATTGCCAATGGCCGTGACGAAGGATTCACCAAGCTGTTGTTCGACGACAGTCCCGAAGCACATGGCCACGGCAAGATCCTGGGCGGCGGCATGGTGGGCACCCACGCGGGCGACATGATCGGCGAGATCGCGCTGGCCATTGAAATGGGCGCCGACGCGGTGGACATCGGCAAAACCATCCACCCGCACCCCACGCTGGGCGAAAGCATCGGCATGGCAGCGGAAGTGGCGCACGGCTCCTGCACCGACTTGCCGCCGGCGAAGAAGTAAGCCGACTCCAAGCCAAACCCACAAAGCCCGATCTGCCAACGGATCGGGCTTTGTGCTTTGCGCGATCAAATAACCGCCGCCGAATACTGTGTTTTTATACACAATGGACTTGTGAATATGGGTTGCTAGGTTCTAAAAAGGGCATAATGTCCGCTACAATTCCCAGAGAAACGAGGCAGGCAAAATGGCAACAAAACTCAGAACCGGTCCAGACATGGATATCGACGTGGTGCTGAAGTACCTCGCCATTGCCAGGCAGCACCACACCCAAGCCGAGATCGCCAAGTACCTCGAAGTCGACGTCAAGACCATCCGTCGCTGGGAGGCAGGCGAAAGCCAGCCCAAACCCTACACCGCCCACGCACTGCGTCAGCTCATTCTGCCGTTCGGTGCGCCCGATATCGGAAATGCCGCATTCAGATTCATCGATTTGTTCGCTGGCATTGGCGGCATCCGCGCCGCTTTCGAGGGCATTGGTGGCCAGTGCGTGTTCACCAGCGAGTGGGACAGCTACGCGCAGAAAACCTACGCCGAGAACTTCCACGACGGCCACCTGATCGCCGGTGACATCACCAAGGTCGAAGCTAGGGACGTGCCGGATCATGACGTGTTGCTGGCAGGCTTCCCCTGTCAGCCCTTCTCGATTGCAGGAGTGAGCAAGAAAAACGCGCTAGGCCGCGCTCATGGCTTCCACGACGAAACGCAGGGGACCCTGTTCTTCGATGTTTGCCGCATCATCGAAGCCAAACGTCCGCGCGCCTTCCTGCTGGAGAACGTCAAGAACCTCATGTCGCATGACAAGGGTCGCACTTTCGATGTGATCCGCCGCGCGCTGACCGACAACCTCGGCTACCAGATTCACTACCGCATCATCGACGGTGCCCACTTCACCCCCCAGCACCGCGAGCGGATCATCATTGTCGGCTTCCGCGACGAAGCCGCCGCAAGCGCCTTCAAGTTCGATGCCGTTCCGCTGCAGCCCAAGGGCAAGGTGGTGATGCGCCACATCTTGCACAAGACCGATGGTTCCGAGCCCCGTATCGAAGCCGACGGCGACAAGTATTTCAACCATGATCTAGCCTGTGTGCCGGCCAAATACACCCTGACCGACAAGCTCTGGGCTTATTTGCAGAGTTACGCCGCCAAACACAAGGCTGCAGGCAACGGCTTTGGTTTCGGGCTGGTGTATCCGGACAGCGTTTCGCGCACCCTCTCGGCCCGCTACTACAAGGACGGCTCCGAGATTCTGGTGTGGCAGGGCGAAGGGCAAAATCCGCGCCGCCTGACGCCGCGTGAGTGCGCGAGGCTGATGGGTTTTCCGGATACTTACCGGATTCCGGTGTCGGATACCAAGGCCTATGAGCAATTTTCGCAAGCCGCTGTCATGCCTATGATCGAAGCAGTCGCTAAACTGATGGCTCCGCATCTGACCGCGAAGGAGATGGCGCCGACGCTGCGCGTCGAGGAGCCGAGGATCATGGCGACATCGAAGAACTGGACGAGGGAACAGCTCAAGCTGGCGTTTCACCTGTATTGCCAACTGCCGTTCGGCAAGTTGCACAAGGGCAATCAGGAGATCATTCATCTCGCCAAGCTGATTGGTCGCACGCCTTCAGCTGTCGCCATGAAGCTCGTCAATTTCGCCAGTCTCGATCCGGCGATTACCTCGACAGGACGCAAGGGTTTGGATGGCGCGTCCAATCTGGATCGGGAAGTCTGGGCCGAGTTTCATGCCGACTGGGAAGGGCTAGCCGTCGAGTCCGAAATGCTCCGGCGCAGCTTTGATCATGTGCCCGCCGTCGATGAATCTGACGAGCTGCTTATACCGGAAGATTTCACCGGCGAGACGCGCAAGGTCGTCACGGAGCAGCGCATCAAGCAAAACTTCTTCCGCCGCGCGGTACTCAGTGGTTACGGCGGACGCTGCTGCATGTCCGGCGTTTCCGAACTGCGTCTGCTCATCGCCAGCCATATCGTTCCGTGGAGCAAAGACAAGCAGAATCGCCTGAATCCAAGCAACGGCCTGTGCTTGTCGGCGATCCACGACCGCGCTTTCGACAAAGGTCTGATCTCGGTATCTGACGATTTCAGGATCTTGGTTTCTCGTCCGCTACGGCTCAGCAAAGATGATTTCTTACAGCGCAGCCTGTGTGCGTTAGAGGGAACAGAGATTGCCTTGCCCGAGCGCTTTCAGCCTGAGCCTGCATTTCTTGCTCAGCATCGCGCTGATATTTTTCTCGGCGATTGAGCACCATGCAACAGCCCGTCGATTACAGCTTCGCCTTGAACCAGATTGCACGCGCTCAAGCCAGCATTCTGCTGGCTCAGACCGATGATTTGAGTGCTTGCCTGACTGAGTTCATCAAGCGTGGACTTAAAGAAATTCCGCCGGATTACCTGATGGCGTCGCACGAAGAGCATCAATTGCTTGCACGCCACACGCACGATGAAAGCCCCCGGCACCCCGGCATGTACCTCAAGTTGCTTCACGGACGACGCAGTACACACGAAGACATGAACGACTGGGGGCCTGATGGGCCGTGGATTGGGCCGCTTAAATGGTTTCATTGCACTTACCTGTCCACGATTGGGATTGGTTTTGAAGATGGCAGTGAAATCGCGCCGATGATGCCGGGCGGCGACTTGCCTTCTCCGATGTTTATTTCTGAAGGCTTGCTGTACTTCAACGGCATGTATTACGGGGATTGGGAGCTTCAAAAGCAAGGTGGTTTTGGCGTTTGATGCCGCTTTTCAGCGACTGGCTGGTTACGCCTTTGGCTAACCCGCCCCACGCCTACTGGCGGCATGTACTGCGAACAAGGGGTAAAAGCGTTCGTTACAAAATTCGGCTCTCCCACTGGAAACGATACGTTGTACTTCACCGGCACCCACCGCGCAGGTATGCGCAACGAAAAAACTGGGTTGAGCCTCGTCGTGCGCGGCTTCAACCTATCCCGAAAACTCATCGAGGATGTGAACGGGGCGGTGGAGCTTCAAACCGACGATGGCGACTGTGCAGCCGGGTGGTCGTTTGCCGACTTGATGATTGGCTGGAACAGGAAGCACGCACAAGCGGCGTACGTCTCGTATGAAAGCGAAAAATTGCTCGCGCCGGTCTACCGCTACTTCAGCCCGGCGCTCCTCGGAGAAGGCACGGACTTCAATCGCTATCTGAACGCGCTGGCAAGCGGCATCATCATCTTTGATCCCGGATCTAAGGTCATGAACGCCACTACCGATAAATCCACCGTCAAGGCACGCAGTCAGTTCAGGACTTCCACGCAGCACCTCGCGGCCTTGTACGAAAAATTCGGACCGGAGGCGTTTTGATCATGCTGCGCGCGATCCAGATGCGCACCAACGTGCCGCACATCTTCGCCATCGGCGACATCGTGGGCCAGCCCATGTTGGCGCACAAGGCGGTGCACGAGGCACACGTGGCGGCAGAAGTGATTGCCGGCGAACTGCAAGGCAACAAGGAACTGGCTTCGGCGGCGTTCGACGCCCGTGTGATTCCGAGCGTCGCTTACACCGATCCCGAAGTGGCGTGGGTTGGCCTGACCGAAGACCATCCCAAGGCGCAGGGCATCAAGGTCAAGAAGGGCTTGTTCCCGTGGACGGCCTCGGGTTGCGCCATTGCCAATGGCCGCGACGAAGGCTTCACCAAGCTGCTGTTCGACGACAGCCCCGAAGCACACGGCCACGGCAAGATCCTGGGCGGTGGCATGGTGGGCACCCACGCGGGCGACATGATCGGCGAGATCGCACTGGCCATTGAAATGGGTGCCGACGCGGTGGACATTGGCAAGACGATTCACCCGCACCCCACGCTGGGCGAAAGCATCGGCATGGCAGCGGAAGTGGCGCACGGCTCCTGCACCGACTTGCCCCCGAGCAAAAAGTAAGCGTGATGCGCTGATTTGGCCTTCGGGCCAATGAGCCAGCAAAAAGCCCGGAACGTGTGAAGCGTCCCGGGCTTTTGTCCGTTGAGAACGTGTGCGGTATTCAGCGCACCAACAGCACCGGCACCTTGCAATGGGCCAGCACCTGGGTGGCCACGGATCCCATCACCAGATTGGCCAGGGCGCTGTGGCCGTGCGATCCCATGACCACCAGATCAAACTGGCCCGCCGTGGCCTCCTGGGCGATCAACTCGCCAGCGGGGCCAGCTTGGTACTTCACCTCGGGCGTGATGCCGTGTTGTGCCAAGAACGCCACCGCCGGCGCAGCGACCTTGGCGGCCTCGTCGGCGTAATACCCGTGGGCCACCTCGGCCCCCACCGCCGCGCGCGCACGCGGGGGCAGAGCCAGCACGGCGGTGAACACGGTGAACTGGTTGTGGGGCCCGAACAGCTCCGGGTGCCCGGTCAGGTAGTCGAGCATCTTTTGCGTGAACGGACTGCCATCGACGGCCAGCAGGATTTTCATGGGGGGCTCCTCCAGTGGGTTGAACAACAGCAAATCGGGGCAGATCGGGCATCACGAGTTGGGCGGGGTCTTGACGCTCCACACCATGGTGATGGCCAGGATGCCCAGCACCACGCCCAGCGACACCGCCACCGGAATCTTGAAGATGTCGATCAGCATCATCTTGGTGCCGATGAACACCAGAATCACCGCCAGGCCGTAGTTGAGCAGGTGGAAGCGGCTGGCCGCAGCTTGCAGCAGGAAAAACATCGCGCGCAAGCCCAGGATGGCAAACACATTGCTGGTCAGCACAATGAACGGGTCTTGCGTGATGGCAAAGATGGCCGGGATCGAGTCCACCGCAAAGATCACGTCGGTCAGGCCCACCAGCGCCACCACCATCAGCAGCGGGGTGGCGATCTTCTTGCCGTTCTCCACCGTCCAGAACTTCTCGCCGTCGTAGTGCTGGCTCACGGGCAGCAGCTTGCGCAGCAGTCTCAGTGCCGGGTTGTCTTCCAGGTCGGATTCTTTGCCAGCGGCCCACCACATCTTGACGCCGGTGAGCACCAGGAAAGCGCCAAACAGGTACAGGATCCAGTGGAACTGTGCCAGCAGCCAGCCGCCCACCAGGATCATGACGGTGCGCAGCACGATAGCGCCCACCACACCGATCATCAGCACGCGCTTCTGGAACGTGGGCGGCACGGCAAAGTAGGTGAAGATGAGCAGGAACACGAAGATGTTGTCCACCGCCAGGCTCTTCTCGATCAGGTAGCCGGTGAGGAACTCCAGCGACTTCTCGTTGGCCAGCGCGGTGGAGCCGGTGGTGTCGCGCACGGCCCACCACAGCAGGCCGTTGAACATCAGGCTGAGGGCGACCCAGACCAGCGACCAGTTGATCGCCTCTTTGACGCCCACCACGTGGGAGCCCTGCTTGCTGAGCACCACAAAATCGACGAACAGCGAGGCCAGCACAATGCCAACAAACGCCAGCCACAGCCACAGGGGCGCAACGGTTTCCATACACAGATCCTTGGGTGAAAGGTGTTGTGAAACAACCGCAAGGTCTCGCACCGCGCAGCCTTTCAGGTCACTGCGCAGGGCAGATCCGGCGCCCAGCCGGGGCCAGGTCACGTATTGGCGGATGCTGCCACCAGCGCACCCCGGTGCAAGGGGGGCACACTGGCCTGCTACTCCCCTTGGGGGGAAGCCCGATTATCTGCCTGCAGCCCCCAGCGCCACAAGCCTGGGTGCTGATGAAAATTTCGGAAAAATCTGAAGATCGGCCTCGCACCAAAACAAAAAAGCCGCAGGCCCGTGGAGGCGCTGCGGCTTTTGCGGGGCCCTTGGCCCGGTACGTCTGGTGCGATCAGACTGGAATCAGCTTGACGCTGTAGCCCTGGCCGGTGGCCATCACCTCCAGCAGGCGGTCGATGTTGGGGTGCTTGCCCGGGTGGGCGCGCGCGTCGGTGGTGTGTTCGGCAAACAGCGCCAGGCCTTGCTCGGCGGCGGCCACGTTGATGCTGCCGTGCTGGGCGGCCAGGGCGTGGTACACCGCCAGCGAGCCAGCCTTGCCGGGCTGGTTCTCGATGGTAGCCACCAGCTCGCCGGCGGTGTTGCGCAGCTCCAGCGCGCTGAGTTGGCCGATGGAGGGGAGTTGCTTCAGATTGTCGGCAAAAGCCATGTTCAAGGCGTCTTTCTGATCAGGTGGAAAGGGATTGCAGCGCGTTATTGTGCCCGCTGCCGTGGCCCCGCAGGGGCTGGTGCGGGCGGTGCCGGGTTTTTTTGATGCAGGTCAAGTGCCGCTTGGCCGCCTTGCGGCACAGTCGGGAGCCTTGTTGTGCAGCCTTTCCGGAGACCCGCCTTGAGCCATGTGATTGACGACGATTTGTTGCAGCGTTTTGACGTGCCGGGGCCGCGCTACACCTCCTACCCCACCGCCGACCGCTTTGTCGAAGCCTTTGGCGAGGCCGATTACATCCAGGCGCTGCAACAGCGCCGCGCCGGGTCGATGGCGCTGCCCTTGTCGCTGTACGTCCACATCCCGTTCTGCGACTCGCTGTGCTACTACTGCGCCTGCAACAAGGTCATCACCAAGCACCACAGCAAGGCGGCGGAATACTTGCGCTACCTCTCGCATGAGCTGGACTTGCAGGTGGCGCACCTGGGCAGCGGGCAGAGTGTGTCGCAGCTGCACCTGGGTGGCGGCACGCCCACCTTTTTGAGCGACGAGGAGCTGGCCGACCTGATGGCCATGATCCGGCGCCACTTCCAGTTGGTGCCGGGCGGCGAGTATTCGGTCGAGGTCGATCCGCGCACCGTCACGCCGCAGCGGCTGGCGCACCTGTACCAGCTCGGGTTCAACCGCCTCAGCTTTGGCGTGCAGGACTTTGACCCCACGGTGCAAAAAGCCGTACACCGTGTGCAGCCCGCCGAGCAGGTGTTTGCGCTGGTGCAGGCCGCGCGCAACCTTGGTTTTGAATCCATCAACGTGGATCTGATCTACGGCCTGCCGCAGCAGACGCCCGAATCCTTCGCGCACACGCTGGAGCAGGTCAGCACGCTGCGGCCCGACCGCATCGCCCTGTACGCCTACGCCCACCTGCCCGCGCGCTTCAAGCCGCAGCGCCGCATTGTGACGGCGGAACTGCCTGCCGCTGCCGACAAGCTCAGCATGCTGACGCAGGCGCTCGACCGCTTTGACGACGCGGGTTACGTCTATGTGGGGATGGACCACTTTGCACTGCCCAACGACGCGCTGGCGGTGGCCAAGCGCCAGGGTCGCCTGCACCGCAACTTCCAGGGCTACAGCACGCAGCCCGATTGCGACTTGCTGGCGCTGGGCGTGTCGGCCATTGGCCGCGTGGGGGCCACTTACAGCCAGAACGCCAAGACGCTGGAGGAATACTACGACGCGCTCGATCAGGGCCGCCTGCCGATTGTGCGCGGACTGGCCATCAACCGCGACGACGTGCTGCGCCGCTCCGTCATCATGGCCATCATGTGCCAGGGCGAGGTCGATTTCGAGTCCATCGGGCTGGCGCACCTGATCGACTTCAAAAGCTACTTTGCGCGTGAGCTGGAGCAGCTGCAGCCGCTGCAGGAATGGGGCCTGGTGCGCTGCCACCCCGACAGCATCAAGGTCACGGCCAGTGGCTGGTACGTGGTGCGTGCGATTGCGATGGTGTTTGACCGCTACCTGCAGGCCGACCACGACCGGGCGCGCTTTTCCCGCATCATCTGAGCGCACCGCGTCAAAACCAGCGCGGGCAGCGCCGCCCAGGTGCCAGCACTGCTACAGTCTGGCCCCATGTTAGCTTCCATGACGGTATCGGCCCTGGTGATGGGCCTGGTGGGTGGCCCGCACTGCGTGGCCATGTGTGGCGCGGCGTGCGCCGGCATTGCCCGCGCCGGTGCCCCGCACAGCACGCTGGCGCTGCTCAAGTTCCAACTCAGCCGCTTGCTGGGCTACAGCCTGTTGGGGGCCGTGGCCGGTGGCACTGTGCAAGGCCTGGCCTGGATGGGCACGCAAACGGCGGTGCTGCGCCCGTTGTGGACCATGCTGCACGTGGCCGCGCTGCTGCTGGGCCTGGTGCTGGTGTGGCAGGCGCGCCAGCCCGCTTTTATCGAGGACTGGGGCCAGTGGCTGTGGCGCCGCGCCCGCCCGCTCATGCAAAAGCTGGGCCGCCAGGCGCCAGTGGTGCTGGGCGTGGGCTGGGCGCTGATGCCGTGTGGCCTGCTGTATTCCGCGTTGCTGGTGGCCTCGCTGTCGGCGGGGGCGCTCGATGGCGCGGTCATCATGGCGTCATTTGCGCTGGGCACGATGGTCTCATTGGCCGCTGCGCCTTGGCTGCTGTTGCGCCTGAACCAGGCGCGTTCTGGTGGCTGGGGCATACGGCTGGCGGGGCTGGCGCTGGTGGCCACCTCGGGCTGGGCGCTGTGGATGGGCGTCACCAACCCGACCGGCTTGTGGTGTGCTTGATTCCGTAGTATGAAATCAATATTTCACATCAAGAAAATCTGGATGTGGTGTGGCAGCCTGCAAGACCTGAATGCTGGCCAAAAACCTGTTGCCAAGCCCTTGTTTTGTAGATATAAAAATTCAAGTTGTTGATTTTCAAAAATAAAATAAATAGTCTTGTATAAGACATAAGATGTGTAAATAGTCTTCTATAAGACTTAAACTAGAGTCCAACAACACCGCAGTGGCCAGCACCTGCAGCCAGCCACCCGGTACCCCCGATTTCTGTGATTGAAACAAGGAGTTTCTGATGTCCCAAAACCTGACCCGTGAACAGCAAATTGCCGCCCTGGAAAAAGACTGGGCCGAAAACCCCCGCTGGAAGGGCGTCAAGCGTGGTTACAGCGCCGCCGACGTGGTGCGTCTGCGTGGCAGCCTGCAACCCGAGTACACCCTGGCCCAACGTGGTGCCAAGGTGCTGTGGGACAAGGTCAACGGTGGTGCCAAGAAGGGCTACGTGAACGCTTTTGGCGCTATCACTGCCGGTCAAGCCATGCAACAAGCCAAGGCAGGCCTGGAAGCCGTGTACCTGTCGGGCTGGCAAGTGGCCGCCGACGGCAACACCAGCGAGACCATGTACCCCGACCAGTCGTTGTACGCCTACGACTCGGTGCCGACCATGGTGCGCCGCATCAACAACACTTTCAAGCGCGCTGACGAAATCCAGTGGAGCCGTGGCATCAACCCCGGCGACGAAGGCTTCATCGACTACTTCCTGCCGATCGTGGCCGATGCTGAAGCCGGTTTCGGTGGTGTGCTCAACGCCTTCGAGCTGATGAAGAACATGATCGCCTCCGGTGCCGCTGGCGTTCACTTCGAAGACCAACTGGCCGCTGCCAAGAAGTGCGGCCACATGGGTGGCAAGGTGCTGGTTCCGACCCGTGAAGCCTGCGAAAAGCTGATCTCCGCCCGTTTTGCCGCCGACGTGATGGGCGTGCCCACCCTGATCCTGGCCCGCACCGACGCTGAAGCCGCCAACCTGATCACCTCCGACTACGACGAGAACGACAAGCCGTTCCTGACTGGCGAGCGCACCCAAGAAGGCTTCTTCCGCGTCCGCAACGGCCTGGAGCAATCCATCAGCCGTGGCGTGGCTTACGCTCCGTACGCCGACTTGGTGTGGTGCGAAACCGGCGTGCCGGACATCGGCTTTGCCCGCGAATTTGCCCAAGCCGTGCTGGCCGCTTGCCCCGGCAAGCTGCTGTCGTACAACTGCTCGCCTTCCTTCAACTGGAAGAAGAACCTCAACGACAGCCAAATCGCTTCCTTCCAGGAAGAACTGTCGGCACTGGGTTACAAGTACCAATTCATCACTTTGGCCGGTATCCACGTCAACTGGTACAACACCTTCAAGTTTGCCAAGGCCTACGCCGGCGGCGAAGGCATGAAGCACTACGTTGAAATGGTGCAAGAGCCCGAATTCGCGGCCCGCGAACAAGGCTACACCTTCGTGTCGCACCAACAAGAAGTCGGTACCGGCTACTTCGACGACGTGACCACCGTGATTCAGGGCGGTTCCTCTTCCGTCAAGGCCCTGACCGGTTCCACCGAAGAAGAACAGTTCCATTGATCGCCCGGGTGCCCTGCGGGGCACCGGTGTGATGCGTTGAACATACAGAAGGCCGTCTCTCCTGGGGGATGGCCTTTTGCTTTTTTTTGGGTTTTGGTTTTTTGGAGCAGTCACATGGACACCACGGCACCGTTGTTGCAGGCGCTGGCCCCTACGGGGCGTTTGCGTGCCGTCATCAATTTGGGCAACCCAATTTTGGCCGGGCGCGATGCGTCCAGCGGTGCGCCGGTGGGGGTATCGGTCGATTTGGCCACCGCGCTGGCGCAGCGTTTGGGCGTGCCTGCCGAGTTGTTGGTGGTCGAGAAAGCCGCCGATTCGGTGGCGGCCGTCACCGAAGGCCGCGCCGACATCGGCTTTTTTGCGGTCGATCCGGCGCGTGGGCAGGACATCGCCTTTACCGCACCCTACCTGCTGATCGAGGGCGCGTACATGGTGCGCCATGCCTCGCCGCTGCAGCACAACGACGAGGTGGATGCGCTCAACCACCGCGTTGTGGTCGGCCAGGGCAGCGCCTACGATTTGTTCCTGAGCCGCGCCTTGCAGCACGCCACCATCGTGCGGGCGCCGTCGTCCCCTGCCGTGGTGGAGGTGTTCTTGGCGCAAGGCTGCGAGGTGGCGGCCGGCGTCAAGCAGCAGCTGGAGGCCGACGCGCAACGCCTGCCGGGCCTGCGCGTGCTGCCCGGGCGCTTCATGGTGATCCAGCAGGCGATGGGCACCGCCAAGGCCGCGGGCACGCAAGCTGCGGCCTACGTGGCGGCGTTCGTCGAGGAGGCCAAGGCCTCGGGCTGGGTGGCGCAAGCCCTGCAGCGGCACGGCATCAGCGGGGCGTCGGTGGCGGGCGCGGCCTGAAAATTCCGGTCAGCCCGGCTGCGGGCAGAGCGGCGCTGGGTGGGGTTTTGGTTCAGAATGGTGGCCATTGCGTTCTGTGGCCGTTTCAGCGGCCTTGTTTGTTCCCATGAGCCTGCTTCACAAATTGACCGCCGCCGAGGTGGCACACTTGGCCCACCGCGCCGGGCACCACGCCTGTTGCGCGCAGTGCCAGCCTTACGCCAGCCCGGGCTGGGAATCCTTCCCCAGCACCGTCAGCGACGCCGCTCTGCGTCCCGTCGGCGCACTGTGGCTGGCGGGCGAAGACGAGCCCACTCTGGAAGAGCCTACCCGCGCGCCCGGGGTGGATGTGTGGTCGGCACTGGCGCCGGTGGACTTGGCGCTGCACCCGTACAACCGCTGCCAGGTGTGGGCCTGCCGCCAGTGCGGCAAGCCGTTCTTGCGCTACACCGAATACGGCGGCTACTACGAGGATCAGCGCATCCGCGAACTGCAACCCGAGCGCTTGGTGGGGGCGGCATGAGCATCTGGTTTCAACCTTGGGACTTGGCCGAGGCCAACCAGCGCGGCGCCAGTTTTGCCAATGGCCATCTGGGCATCGAATTGACCGAAGTGGGCGCCGATTGCTTGCAGGGCCGCATGCCGGTTGATGCCCGCACCCAGCAACCGGCGGGCATTCTGCACGGTGGCGCCTCCGTGCTGTTTGCCGAGACCCTGGCCTCGGTGGCGGCGCTGTACGTGGTGGACCGCACGCGCTTTGTGTGCGTGGGGCAGGAGATCAACGCCAACCACGTGCGCTCGGTGCGCAGCGGTTGGGTCACGGGCGTGGCGCGGCCTTTGCACCTGGGCCGCACCAGCCAGGTGTGGGATGTGCGCATCAGCGACGAGCAGGGGCGGCTGGTGTGCGTCTCGCGCGTGACGATGGCGGTGCTGGCGCGTTCAGCGCAATGATCGCAACACCGCGCGCACCGGGCTGGCATCCGCCGTCATCCACTTGAGCGGCAGCGCGATCAGCTCGTAATCGCCGGCGGGTATGTCGTCCAGGTACAGGTTCTCCAGCACGCGCAGGTCGCGCTGGCGGGCCACTTGGTGGCTGGGCAGCGCGGTGCTGTCGGCGGGATCGAGGCTGGCGCTGTCGGTGCCCACCAGGCGCACCCCGGCATCGGCCAGACGCTGCAGCAGCTCCGGCGCGAGCGCCACCAGGGCGTTATCCCAATGCCGCTGCGGCATGCGTTGGCAGGTGCGCACCAGCACGCGCGGAGGCAGTGGGCCTGCGCCACCTTGCAGCGCAGCCGCAACGTGCGCCCACTGCACCACCGGCCCCACCCCGATGGCGTGTACCACCCGGCACGGCCCGATGAACGGCTCCAGCGCCAGGGCGCCCACCGCCGCGCCGTCCAAGGCGTAATGCAGCGGGGCGTCGGCGTGTGCGCCCAGGTGCGTGCTGGCGCTGACGCAACCCACGTTCACCACACTGCCGCGCTGGCCGATCTGCGCGTCCCAGTGCTGGCGGTAGGGGCTGTCGCCCGGATAGACCGGGCTGCTGGCATCGACCGGGGGCGAGATGTCCCACAGGCGGGGCGTGGCGGGCAGTGTGGTGGTGTGCATGAACGTGTGGCAATGTGGATGGAACAGCGGCGGTGCCGTACCATGCGAACCCAACCCACAACCCAGATTGAGGCAGGAGCAGACATGGCCGCACAGTATTTTGATTTTGTCGTGATTGGTGGCGGCGTGGCCGGGGCCACCGCCGTCGAAACCTTGCGCAGCGAAGGTGCCACCGGCAGCATTGTGCTGCTGTCGGCAGAAAACCAGCTGCCCTACCAGCGTGGGCCGCTGTCCAAGGCCTTTTTGACCAGCAAGCACATGCCCCCGCCCAGCTTGGTGCTCAGCGCGGACAAGTACGAGGAACTGGCGGTGCAGACTTGGCTGAGCACCTGCGTCACGGCCATCGAGCCACAGCGCAAGCTGTTGCACACCGCGCCGCATGGCGAAATCGCCTACGGCAAGCTGCTGATTGCCACCGGCATCACGCCCCGGCGCCTCAACCTGCCCGGCGAGGGGCTGGCGCGCATCCACTGCCTGCACACCTTGCCCGACGACGAGGCCATCCGCAGCAGCGCCCAGAGCACGCAACACGCGGTGGTGGTGGGCGGCAGCTTCACCGGGCTGGAGGTGGCGGCATCGCTGTGCCAGCGCGGCATTGCCGTGACCGTGATCGAGCGCCAGGACCTGCTGCACAAGCTGCACACGCCCGACATTTCGGCCTTCTTCCGCCAGCGATTACAAGAGCAGGGCGTGGAGGTGCTGGTGGACGACGCACCCGCCGAATTCCTGGGCACCGAGCACGTGGAGGCCGTGCGCGCCTACGGCGGGCGCACCATTGCGTGCGACATGGTGGTGATCGGTGCCGGTTCCCTGCCCAAGATCGACTTCCTGGCCAGCAGCGGCATCGAGGTGCAGGACGGCATCGTGGTAGACCGCTTCTTGCAAACCAACCAGCCCGACGTGTTTGCGGCAGGCGACGTGGCCAACTTCTTCGACCCGGTGTTCAACCGCCGCCGCCGCATCGAGCACTGGGACAACGCCGTCAAGCAAGGGCGCCTGGCTGCGCGCAACATGTTGGGCCGCCACCTGCCGTACGACGAGGTCAGCTACTTCTACAGCCACATCTTCAACCTCAGCTTCAACCTGCTGGGGCTGATCGAGCCGCCCTACGAGCGCATCGACCGGGGCTCGCTGGCGTCGGGCTCCTTTGCGTCGTTCTACTTGCGCGACGATGTGCCGATGGCCCTGTTTGCGCTGGGCCGCCCGTCGGAGGAAACCCGCGCCATGGAAGACCTCATCAAGCACAAGGTCAACCTCAAGCGCAGCAAGCACCGCCTGCACGACCCCGACTTCCAGCTCACCGAGATCCCGACCCAGACCATCTTCATCCTGCAGGGCGGCGGCGCGCTGGGGGCGTTCGAGTACGGTGCCGTGCAGGCGCTGGACGAGGCCGGCATCCGCCCGGATGTGGTGGCGGGGGTGTCGATCGGGGCCTTCAACGGTGCCGTCATCGCCTCCCACCCCGAGCGCCCGGCGCAGGCGCTGCAGGCGTTCTGGGCCGACCTGGCCACGCAAACCCCCGACTGGCCCGACGACAACCTGCGGCGCTGGATGGTGTCGGCCCAGATCGCCTTGTACGGGGTGCAGAACTTCTTCCAGCCGCGCTGGCTCATGCCCGCGTACAGCCCCGAGCAATGGCCCCACCGCTGGACCAGCTTCTACGATACCAACGCCGCGCGCCAGTTGCTGCTCAAGCACGTGGACTTTGCGCGCCTCAAGACCAGCCCGATCCGGCTCATGGTCAGCGCGGTGGACATCGAAACCAGCGAGCTGGTGGTGTTCGACAGCTACGTGGACGAGCTCACGCCCGAGCACATCCTGGCCAGCGGCAGCCTGCCGCCGTCGTTTCCGTGGACCACCATCCACGGGCGCCACTACTGGGACGGTGGCATCGTCAGCAACTCGCCACTGGAGCGCGTGGTGGAACGCTGCGGCTCAGCGGGCAAACAAGTCTTTATCATCGACCTGTTCCCCGGCAAACGCACCGCTTTGCCGCAAAACTTGGCCGAAGTCATGGCCCGGCGCGATGAAATTGTCTATTCCGAACGCATCCGCAGCGACGTGCGCAGCCGCGACATGGTGCGCGACTTCCAGACGCTGGTGCAGGAAGTCATGAAAGAATTGCCCCCTGAGACCGCTGCGCGCGTGCGGCACGAGCCGCGCTTCATCCAAATGATGAGTGAACAAGCCCCCATGACCATCACCCGCATCGTGCGCGAGCACGCCGAAGAACAACCCGCTTCGGGCGACTACGATTTTTCCGCGCGCACCATCGCGCTGCTGGGCCGCTCGGGCTACGACATGGCGCGCAAGGCGTTGGGCCTGTAGGTTTTGTGGGAAAATCCGCCCACTGCACATCCACACAAGAGCGAGAAAGGCAACCTGGTTATGACACCGCGAACGGCCACCGAGGAGTTGGTCACGCCCCATTGAGGGGGCGGCAGTTCGCGCCTGCACCGTTTTTGCTTTCTGTTTGGTTTTTTCAGCGCGGCCCCGAGCCGCGTTTTTCGTTTCTGGACTTTATTCATGTTGAACATCACGCTCCCCGACGGCTCGCAACGTCAATTCCCTGGCCCGGTCACGGTGGCCGAAGTGGCCGCCTCCATTGGTGCTGGGCTGGCCAAGGCCGCGCTGGCGGGCAAGGTCGATGGCAAGGTGGTGGACACCTCGTACCGGATGGAACAGGATGCCGCTTTGGCCATCGTCACCGCCAAAGATGCCGATGGCTTGGATGTGATCCGCCATTCCACCGCCCACTTGCTGGCCTATGCGGTCAAGACCCTGTTCCCCGAAGCCCAAGTCACCATCGGCCCGGTCATCGACAACGGCTTTTACTACGACTTTTCGTACAAGCGTCCGTTCACGCCCGAAGACCTGACGGCCATCGAAAAGAAAATGACCGAACTGGCCAACAAGGACGAGCCGGTGGTGCGCCGTGTGCTGCCACGCGACGAGGCCGTGGCCTACTTCAAAGCACTGGGGGAGCACTACAAAGCCGAACTGATTGCCAGCATCCCCAGCAACGAGGACGTCAGCCTGTACCGCGAAGGTGATTTTGAAGACCTGTGCCGTGGCCCGCACGTGCCCAGCACCGGCAAGCTCAAGCACTTCAAGCTCATGAAAGTGGCCGGTGCCTACTGGCGTGGCGACCACCGCAACGAAATGCTGCAACGTGTCTATGGCACCGCCTGGGCCACCAAGGACGAGCTGCAACAGTACCTGACCCGGCTGGAAGAGGCCGAAAAGCGCGACCACCGCAAGCTGGGCCGCGAACTCGACCTGTTCCACATGGACGAACATGCCCCCGGCCTGGTGTTCTGGCACCCCAAGGGCTGGACGGTGTGGCAGGAAGTCGAGCAATACATGCGCCGTGTCTACCGCGACAACGGTTACCAGGAAGTCAAGGGCCCGCAGATCCTGGAAAAGACCCTGTGGGAAAAGACCGGCCACTGGGACAAGTACCGCGACAACATGTTTGTCACCGAATCGGAAAAGCGCGACTACGCCTTGAAGCCGATGAACTGCCCCGGCCACATCCTGATCTTCAAGCAAGGCATCAAGAGCTACCGCGACCTGCCGCTGCGCTACGGTGAATTTGGCCAATGCCACCGCAACGAGCCCTCTGGCGGCCTGCACGGCATCATGCGCGTGCGCGGTTTCACGCAAGACGACGGTCACATCTTCTGCACCGAAGACCAAATTTTGGCCGAATGCGACACCTTCACCAAGGTGCTCAAGCAGGTGTACGCCGACTTTGGTTTCTCCGACATTTTGTACAAAGTGTCCACCCGCCCGGCGGCGCGCATCGGTTCCGACGAGCTGTGGGACAAAGCCGAACAGGCACTGATGGACAGCCTGCGCCATTCGGGTTGCGAGTTCGTCATTTCTGAAGGCGATGGCGCGTTCTACGGCCCCAAGATCGAATACACCCTGAAAGATGCGATTGGCCGCGAATGGCAATGCGGCACCATTCAGGTGGACTTCAACCTCAGCGAACGCCTGGACGCGGAGTACGTGGCCGAAGATGGCAGCCGCCAGCGCCCGGTGATTCTGCACCGTGCTATCGTGGGCAGCTTGGAGCGTTTCATCGGTATTTTGATCGAGCAGCACGCCGGTGCCTTGCCCACGTGGCTGGCCCCGGTGCAGGTGTCGGTGCTCAACATCACCGACGCGCAGGCCGACTACTGTCGCGAAATTGTCGCAACGCTGCAACGCCAGGGTCTGCGGGTTCATCTGGATCTGCGCAACGAAAAAATCACGTATAAAATACGTGAGCAATCGCTGCAAAAGCCGCCTTACATCCTCGTGGTGGGCGACAAGGAAAAAGCATCCGGTGCTGTTGCCGTCCGCGCGCGGGGCAACCAAGACCTGGGTGTCATGTCGCTGCAGGACTTCGTCCAACGCATTCAGGCCGACGTGCAGGCTCGACGTTAAACACCTCGCGTGTTGACCGCCGCCCGTCGCCATGCAATCGCGCAAGGCGCTCGGCTGGCGGTTTTCGCTGCCTTGCAGCTGATTTTGACCAAAGGAAACTACCATCGCTACCAACTTTCGTGACCGCCGTCAGCGTGATGAGCGCGCTCACCGTTTGAACCGTGAAATCATGGCCCCCGAAGTGCGCCTGTCTGGCCCTGAAGGCGAAGCCATTGGCATTGTCAGCATCCAAGAAGCCCTGCGCATGGCCGGTGACTTGGACGTGGATTTGGTGGAAATTGCCGCCAACGCCAGCCCGCCGGTGTGCCGCCTGATCGACTACGGCAAGTTCAAATACGCTGAGCAGAAAAAAGCGGCGGAAGCCAAGTCCAAGCAAAAAGTCATCGAAGTCAAGGAAATCAAGTTCCGTCCTGGCACCGATGATGGCGACTACAACATCAAAATGCGCAACATTCGCCGCTTTCTGGAAGATGGCGACAAGTGCAAAATCACGTTGCGTTTCCGTGGCCGCGAAATCACCCACCAAGAGTTGGGGCTGGCGCTGCTCAACCGCATCCGCGACGAGCTGGCCGATTCGATCATGGTGGAGCAGTTCCCCAAGCTCGAAGGCCGCCAGATGATCATGATGATTGCACCGGGCCGCAAGAAAACCGGTGGCGGTGGCAACAAACCCGTTGCCGACGCTGGCGCAGAGCCCACAGCTGCGGCATAATCTCGGTTTCTTCAATGCACCCCTGCCTGTTTGGGTCGGGGTGCGTTGTTTTGGGGTGGTTGTTACGTACGCAGCCACACCGCGCCGCCCATGTGGGCGGCAGCGTTTGGGTCAACCTGACCCAGGCGCTACCCAAGTGGCTCGGGGCCAACAAGACTGCGATGGGGTTCGCAGCGCCTCACGAGCACAAATCATAAGGAGCAGTGACATGCCCAAGATGAAGACCAAGAGCAGTGCGAAGAAACGTTTTCGCGTTCGTCCGGGTGGTACCGTCAAGCGCGGTCAAGCCTTCAAGCGTCACATTCTGACCAAGAAGACCACCAAAAACAAACGCCACCTGCGTGGTGCAGTGAATGTGCATGAGACCAACATGGGTCACATGGCGCAAATGCTGCCCGGCATGGGCATTTAATCAACGACGAACCAGGAGAATACTATGCCTCGCGTCAAACGTGGTGTTACCGCACGTGCCCGTCACAAAAAAGTTCTGAAACTCGCCAAGGGCTTCCGTGGCCGCCGTGGCAATGTCTACCGCATCGCCAAGCAGGCGGTGATGAAGGCAGGCCAATACGCCTACCGTGACCGCCGTGCCAAGAAGCGCGTGTTCCGCCGCCTGTGGATCGCCCGTATCAACGCCGCTGCACGTGGCCTGGGCCTGACCTACAGCCAGTTCGCCAACGGCCTGAAGAAGGCTGCGATCCAGATCGACCGCAAGATGCTGGCCGATCTGGCTGTGCACGACGAAGCGGCTTTTGCCGCCATCGTGGCACAAGTCAAGGCCAAGCTGGCCGCTTGATGGCCGCCTGGTTGTTGTAACCAGACCTCCATCCGCCATACAAGGCCAGTGCTGCAAGGCTCTGGCCTTTTTCATTGGCATTCTTATTTGCATTCCAGCCCTTGTGGCTCCCGTTGGACCGCCAAGATGAACGACCTTGATGCCCTGGTCAGTGCTGCGCGCGAGTTGTTTGCGCAAGCCGCCACCCCCGCCGATCTGGAAAACGCCAAAGCCCAGTTTCTGGGCAAGAGCGGTCGTGTGACCGAACTGATGAAGGGCATGGCCGCCCTGAGCGTGGAAGACAAGAAAACCCGTGGCGCAGCGGTCAACGTGGCCAAGCAGGCCATTGAAGCGGCCTTGAACGAGCGCCGCGCCGCCTTGGCCGAGGCCGAGTTGCAGCGCCAGTTGCAGGCCGAGGCGTTGGACGTGACGTTGCCGGGTCGCCAGCGTGGTGTGGGCGGTTTGCACCCCGTGAGCCTGACGCTGGAGCGCATTGAGGCGATTTTTGGCTCGATGGGGTTTGAGGTGGCCGATGGCCCGGAAATCGAGTGCGATTGGTACAACTTTACCGCCCTGAACACGCCCGAAGACCACCCGGCGCGCTCCATGCACGACACGTTTTACGTGGAAGGCGGCAGCCCTGAAGCGCCCAACCTGCTGCGTACCCACACCAGTCCGATGCAAGTGCGCCATGCGGTGCAGCATGTGCAGCGCCACCGTGGTGCCAGCGAAGGCCTGTTTGCGGGCGAGATGCCCGAAATCCGCGTGATTGTGCCGGGCCGCACCTACCGCGTGGACAGCGATGCGACCCATTCGCCGATGTTCCACCAGTGCGAAGGCTTGTGGATAGGTGAGAACATCAGCTTCAAGGATCTGAAGTTCGTGTTCACGGATTTTTGCCGCACCTTTTTCGAATCGGACGATTTGGTGTTGCGGTTCCGCCCCAGTTTCTTCCCGTTCACAGAGCCGAGCGCGGAAATCGACATTGCGTTTGCCAGCGGGCCGCTGGCCGGGCGCTGGCTGGAGGTGGGTGGTTGTGGCCAAGTCCACCCAAACGTGGTGCGCAACATGGGCCTCGACCCCGAGCGCTACATTGGCTTTGCCTTTGGCATGGGGCCGGACCGCCTGACCATGCTGCGCTATGGTGTGAACGATTTGCGCCTGTTCTTTGACGGCGACATCCGTTTCCTGAGCCAATTCCGCTGATTGTTGCGCCACCGTTACTGGAGAGTTTTGTCATGCAATTTCCTGAGTCCTGGTTGCGAGAATTTTGCAACCCGCCGCTGAACACCCAGCAATTGGCCGATGCGTTGACGATGGCCGGTCTGGAAGTCGAAGAATATGTGCCGGTGGCCCCGCCGTTTGCCAAGATTGTGGTGGGCGCGATTGTGGCCGCCGAACAGCACCCCAACGCTGACCGCCTGCGCGTGTGTCAGGTGGATGCGGGGCAAGGCGAGCCGCTGCAAATTGTGTGCGGTGCGCCCAATGCGCGCGTCGGCATCAAGGTGCCCGCTGCTTTGGTGGGGGCCGAATTGCCGCCCGGCGACGACGGCAAACCGTTTGCCATCAAGGTGGGCAAGCTGCGCGGCGTGGAAAGCTACGGCATGTTGTGTTCGGCGCGTGAGCTCAAGTTGTCCAACGAGAACGCTGGCCTGCTGGAGTTGCCTGAAGATGCACCGGTGGGCACCAGCATCCGCGATTATTTGCAGCTGGACGACCAATTGTTCACGCTCAAACTGACACCGAATTTGGCGCATTGCCTGAGTGTGTTCGGGATTGCGCGCGAAGTGGCGGCCTTGACCGGCGCACCGTTGCAAACGCCGACCTTTGCGGCGCAGCCGGTGCAGCACGATCAGGTGTTGCCGGTCCAGGTGCAAGCCCCCGATTTGTGTGGCCGCTTTGCCGGTCGCGTGGTCAAGGGCATCAACCCGCAGGCCCAAACGCCGCAGTGGATGGTGGACAGGTTGGCACGTTGTGGCCAGCGCAGTGTGTCGGCGTTGGTGGACATTTCAAACTACGTGATGTTTGAGCTGGGCCGTCCGTCGCACATTTTTGATTTGGACAAAATCCACGGCGGCTTACAGGTGCGCTGGGGCCGTGTGGGTGAACAGGTCAAGCTGCTCAATGGCAACACCGTGACGGTGGACGAGACCGTGGGCGTGCTGGCCGACGACCAGGGCGTGGAAGCCTTGGCGGGCATCATGGGCGGCGATGCCACCGCCGTGGGCGACGACACCCGCAATGTGTTCATTGAGGCCGCGTTCTGGTGGCCCAAGGCGGTGGCGGGGCGTTCGCGCCGCTTCAACTTCAGCACCGACGCGGGGCACCGCTTTGAGCGGGGTGTGGATCCGCAGCCGTTGGTGGAGCACATCGAGCGCATCACCCAACTGGTGCTGGAGATTTGCGGTGGCGAAGCTGGCCCGGTGCAAGACCAGCTGGTGAACGTACCGCAGCCGCAACCCGTGACGCTGCGTGTGGCCCGCGCCAACAAGGTGATAGGCATGGCGTTGACGCAACAGCAATGCGCCGACGCGCTGCGCAGCCTGAGTCTGCCGGTGGTGGAAGGCGAGGGCACCGTGACCGTGACGCCGCCGTCGTTCCGCTTTGACTTGCAGATCGAGGAAGACCTGATCGAAGAGGTGGCGCGCGTCATCGGTTATGAGAATTTGCCGCATACGCCACCGCAAGCGCCGGTGACGGCCAAGATTCGCCCAGAAAACCGCCGTGGCCCGTTTGCGGTGCGCCGCCAACTGGCGCAGTTGGGGTACCAGGAAACCATCAACTTCAGTTTTGTGGAAGAGCGTTGGGAGCGCGATTACGCGGGCAACGCCAACCCCATCAAGCTGTTGAACCCCATTGCCAGCCACCTGAGCGTGATGCGCTCGTCGCTGTTGGGAAGTTTGCTGCACGTGCTCAAGTTCAACACCGACCGCAAGGCCGCGCGTGTGCGCGTGTTCGAGATCGGGCGCGTGTTCCGCAAGGACGCGACTGTGCCCGACAGCGTGACCACCGTGGCCGGGTTTGACCAACCCCTGCGCGTGGCGGGTCTGGCTTGGGGCGATGCGGTACCGCAGCAATGGGGATTGCCCGCGCAGCCGGTCGATTTCTTTGAAGTCAAGGGCGATGTGGAAGCCTTGCTGACCCCGCGTGTGCCGACGTTTGAGGCCGCCGAGCACCCGGCCATGCACCCGGGCCGTTGTGCGCGTGTGTTGATCGATGGTCAGCCGGTGGGTTTTGTCGGTGAGTTGCACCCGCGTTGGCGGCAGGCCGAGGGCTGGCAGCAAGCGCCGGTGATGTTCGAGTTGGAATTGCCTGCGGTGTTGGCGCGCGATGTGCCCGTGGCGCAGCCTGTGCCGCGCCACCAGCCGGTGGAACGCGACATTGCGGTGGTGGTGCAGGAGCGCATCACGCACGCGGAGCTGATGGCCGCCATCCACGCCGCACCCAGCCAAGGCTGGCTCCAGGGCGCGGTGCTGTTCGACGTGTACCGCCCCAAGAAGGGCGCGGAAGCGCCGGGCCTGTCTGCCGACGAGAAGAGCCTTGCCGTGCGCCTGACGCTGGAACGCGCCGATGCCACCCTGACCGACGAGGACATCGACGGCGTGGTGCAGGCGGTGCTGGCGTCGTTGCAGCAGCGGGTCCAGGCCCGCTTGCGGGGTTGAGGCCATGCCCGCCGCTGCGTCGATCCCAGGTGTCGGCGCCCTGCCTGCCCTGACCAAGGCCGAGCTGGTTGAAGCGCTGTGTGAGCAGATGGCGCTGGGCAAGCCGGTGGCCAAGGAGGTGGTGGACGCCTTCTTCGAGCTGCTGCGCGATGCACTGGCGCAGGGCGAGGAAGTCAAGCTCGCAGGTTTTGGCCAGTTCCACCTGCGCCAGAAGGCGGCGCGCCCGGGCCGCAACCCGCGCACGGGCGAGGCGGCGCTGGTGGCGGCGCGCCAGGTGGTCACTTTTCACGCCAGCGCGCTGCTCAAGGAGCGGGTGCAGGCCCATCTGGGTGGCACAATGGACTGACAACCCACGCGCTGGAGGTGCCCACCATGTTTGAATCGGCAGAAATTGGCCATTGCATCGACAAGAAAACCTTCAAGCAGGAGGTGCCCCGGCTGCGCAAGGCCTTGCTGGATGCGCAGTACCGCCTGCGCGACGAGGCCAAGACGGCGGTCGTGATTCTGGTCAACGGCGTGGACGGGGCGGGCAAGGGCGAGACCATCAACATCCTCAACGAGTGGATGGATCCGCGCCACATCCGCACCGAGGCTTTTGGCCCGTTGCCGCGTACCGAGACCTTGCAGCATCCCGAGCTGTACCGTTTCTGGCAGGTGTTGCCGCCCAAAGGCCACATCGGCATTTTGTTTGGTTCGTGGTATTCCGACCCAATTGAAGCGCGCGTACACGGTGAGGACAAGCAAGACCGTTTTGCACGACGGCTGGAGCGCATCCGCCAGTTTGAACGCATGCTGGTGGCCGAAGGTGTGGTGCTGGTCAAGCTGTGGTTCCACTTGTCCAAGTCGGCGGCCAAGGCGCGGCTCAAGGCGCTGGCCTCCGACCCCAAGACCGCCTGGCGCGTGAGGCCGCAGGAATGGGACAACCTCAAAAATTACAAAACCTTCATCAAGGTCAGCGATGAGGCGCTGCGCAAAACCAGCATCGGGCAGGCGCCGTGGGTGGTGATCGAGGGCACCGACCCGGCCTACCGTTATTTGACCGCAGGTCGCCATTTGCTGCATGTGTTGCAAGCGCACACTGGCCAAGCACCTCAGCCGCCGTTGGCGGCCTTGCCTGCGCCATTCCACGTGCCAGAGGCCACGCCGACCGAGGCACCTGTGCCCGCACGCAAAAAACGCGCCGCTCCAGTGCCAGAAGAAGAGGCTGGCCTGCTGGCGTTGCCATTGTCGCAGCCGATTGATGGGCGCAGCTTGCTCAGCGCCCAAGATTACACCCGTATCTTGGAGCGCGACGACTACGAGCGCAAGCTGGAGGCGTTGCAGGGTCGCTTAAATGCGTTGAGCCGCGACCCGCGCATGCAAAAACGTTCGCTGGTGGTGGTGTTCGAAGGCATGGACGCGGCGGGCAAGGGCAGCACCATACGGCGCATCACGCAGGCGCTGGACGCACGCTTTTACCGCGTGGTGCCGGTGGCCGCGCCCAACGAGAACGAACGCGCCCAGCCCTACCTGTGGCGCTTCTGGCGCTACATTCCGCGCTATGGCCGCGCTTCGGTGTTTGATCGATCGTGGTATGGCCGCGTGCTGGTGGAGCGGGTGGAGCAGTTCTGCACCGAGGCCGACTGGATGCGCGCCTACAGCGAGATCAACGAGTACGAGGAGCAGCTGGTCGAGTCCGGTGTGGTGCTGGTCAAGTTCTGGCTCGCTATCACGCCCGAGGAGCAGTTGCGCCGCTTCGAGGAACGCCAGAACACGCCGCACAAGGTGTTCAAGATCACCGACGAGGATTGGCGCAACCGCCAGAAGTGGCCGCTGTACGAGAGCGCGGTGTGCGACATGATCGACCGCACCTCCACCGGCCCGGCGCCGTGGCACGTGGTGGCCAGCGACGACAAGCTGTTTGTGCGCATTCAGGTGCTCAAGACGCTGTGCCAGCGTCTGGAAGAAGCGCTGGATCAGGTGGGCTGAAGCGGCGCCGCTGCGGGCGCTGTGGTGGCATTGGCTGCCAGGGCGTGCGCGCAGGCGTAGCCGCTGGCCCAGGCCCACTGAAAGTTGTAGCCGCCCAGCCAGCCGGTCACGTCCACCACCTCGCCAATGAAGTGCAGGCCAGGCTGGGTCTTGGCTTCCAGCGTCTGGGACGAGAGTTGCTGCGTGTCCACCCCGCCCACGGTGACTTCGGCTTTGGCGTAGCCCTCGGTGCCGGTGGGGGTGAGGGCCCAGCGGTGCAGGCTGTCGGCCAGCTGGGTCAGGGCTTTGTCGGGGGTTTCGTTGATGGGACGTTGCCACGCGGGTTGGGCTTGCGTCCAGGTGTGGGCCAGCCGGTTGGGCAGCAGGTGCGCCAGTTCGTTGGGCAGCAGCTTGCGCGAGCGCGCTTTGGCCTCTTGCAGCCGGGGCTCCAACGCAGCGTCGGGGTGCAGGTCGATGTGCAGCGGCTGGCCCGGCTGCCAGTAGCTCGATATTTGCAGCACGGCAGGGCCGCTCAGGCCCCGGTGCGTGAACAGCAGGTCTTCGTGGAAGGTGGTGCGCTGTTTTTTCTCGCCGGTGCTGATGGCGACCGGCATCGCCAGACCCGCCAGATCGGCAAACGGTGCCCAGGCGTTGCCGTCGAACGTGAGCGGCACCAAGGCGGGGCGAGGCTCCACCACTTTCAGGCCAAACTGGCGTGCCAGCTTGAAGCCGAAATCGGTGGCACCAATTTTAGGGATGGACAACCCACCTGTGGCCACCACCAGCGAACGGCAGGTGACAACGCCCCGGTCGGTGTGCAGGGTGTAGCGGGCTGGGTTATCGCTGGCTGCCTCGTGGTAGGCCACGGACTGCACCGCGCACGGCTGCCAGCGTTGCACGCCACCGGCTTCGCATTCGCGCAGCAGCACGTCGATGAGGTCTTGCGCCGAGCGGTCGCAAAACAGTTGGCCTTTGTGCTTTTCGTGAAACGGCACGCCGTGGCGTTGCAGCAGCGTCATGAAGTCCGCCGGGGTGTAGCGCGACAGGGCCGAGCGGCAAAAGTGCGGGTTCTGGCTCAGGAAGTGCTTGTGCGGGGCACGCGGGTCGAGGTCGCGGTTGGTGAAGTTGCAGCGCCCGCCGCCGGAGATGCGGATTTTTTCCGCCACTTTGGGCGCATGGTCGATCAGCAGCACGCGCAGCCCCAGCTGGCCCGCCACCCCGGCACAGAACAGGCCTGCCGCACCGGCCCCCACAATGGTCACATCAAAATAAGACATGGCCCGAGTGTATGCCGGTGCCTGCGGGGCTCAGGCCACCTTGTCGAGTTCGGAGGTGAACGCGTCGGCAAAGAATTCTTCTTCGGGCAAGCCGGCGGCAATGTAGTCGCGCTGGGCCGAGGCCACCACCACCGGCGCACCGCAGGCGTACACCTGGTGGCCCGACAGGTCGGGCGTGTCTTGCAGCACGGCTTGGTGGACGAAGCCGGTGCGGCCTGTCCACTGGTCTTCGGGTTGTGCGTCCGACACCACTGGCACATACCGCAGGTGGGGCATGGCAGCGCATTGGGCTTGCAGCCAGGCGCTTTGGTACAAGTCCGCCGGGCGGCGGCCCCCCAGTACAGCGTGACTGGGCGTGTGATGCCCTGGTGCTGCATGTGTTGCAGTATCGCTTTGATGGGCGCAAAGCCTGTGCCAGAGGCCAGCAGCACGATGGGCTTGTCGGAATCCTCGCGCAGGAAGAAGCTGCCGTAGGGGCCTTCGATGCGCAGGATTTCTTTTTCTTTCATGCCGCCAAATACGTGGTCGGTGAACTTGCCCCCCGGCATGTGCCGGATGTGCAGCTCCATCATCGGTTTGTCGGCTTGCAGGTGCGGCGCACTGGCCATCGAGTAACTGCGGCGGCTGCCGTCGCGCAGCAGGAATTCGACGTACTGGCCTGCGTGATATTTGAAGGTGTCGTTGGCGGGCAGTTGCAGCGTGACGACCATCACGTCGGCGGAAGCGCGCTCCAGCGCACTCACGCGCACCGGCAGTTTTTTGATGGGGTAGGCGCTTTCGTCCGTCACTTGGCGCGATTCCAGCACCACGTCGCTGTTGGCGCTGGCACAGCAGGTCAGCACGTAACCGGCGGCCAGTTCGTCGTCGCTGAGGGCTTTGGGCTGGTAGGCGCTGTGCGTGACCTGGCCTGAGAGTTTCTTGCACTTGCAAGAGCCGCATGCGCCGTCTTTGCAGCCATAGGGCAGGCCGATGCCTTGGCGGATGCCAGCGGTGAGCAGGGTTTCATCGGCGTTGGCCACAAAGCTGCGGCCACTGGGCTGAACGGTGATCTGAAACGTCATACTAGGCGGGTTTGAACAGTGAACAACAAAGGATGGATTATGGCGGTGACAGGGGCTTTGCCCGCGCGGTTTCGGCGGCCACGGGTGCTGGTGGTGGGGTGTGGTGATGTGGGCACGCGGGTGCTGCCGCGTTTGAACGGGGTACGGGTGCTGGCATTGACCTCATCGCCACAGCGGGTGCCAGTGTTGCGTGCCGCTGGGGCGGTGCCGCTGCTGGGCAATCTGGACCAACCCGCCAGTGTGCGCCGCTTGGCCGGGTTGGCGCAGCGTGTGTTGCACTTGGCTCCGCCACCCAGTGGCCCCGCCGATGCCACCCGCCGCGACGACCCGCGCACCCGCACGCTGGTGCGCGTGTTGGCACGCGGGCGCAAGCCGCTGGCGCTGGTGTACGGTTCCACCAGCGGTGTGTATGGCGACTGTGCGGGGGCCTGGATCGATGAAACCCGCCCCGTGCAGCCCCAGACCGCCCGCGCCCACCGCCGCGTCGCCGCCGAAAACACGTTGCGGCATTGGGGCCGCCGTACGGGGGTGCCGGTGGCGGTGTTGCGCATTCCGGGCATCTACGCTCCCGACCGCGAAGGCGGCACGCCGCGCGAGCGCCTGTTGCGTGGCAGCCCGGTGTTGCATGCCGAGGACGACGTATTCACCAACCACATCCATGCCGACGACCTGGCCCGCGCCTGCGTGCGTGCGTTGTGGCGTGCGCCGGTGCAGCGTGTGTTCAACGTCTGCGACGACACCGAGCTGCGCATGGGCGATTACATGGATCTGGCCGCCGACCTGTACCGCCTACCGCGTCCGCCACGCGTGACGCGGGCCGAGGCCGCGGCACAACTGTCGCCGATGGTGCTGAGCTTCATGGGTGAATCGCGTCGCTTGCGCAACACCCGCCTCAAGCGTGAGCTTGGTTTGCGCCTGCGCTACCCCACGGTGGTGCAGGGCTTGCGCTGACTGTTCAGTTCAGTCGTCCTGCGTGTCGTCCGTCAGGCCGTCTTCCGCGTCTTGTTCGGCTTGCGCCACCGCGTCCAGGTGGGTGCGCACGATTTGGAAGATTTCACGGTAGTTTTTGCCGTGGCGTGGGGCTGCCCCGGCACTTTCGGGCGGGGTGGGCGTGGCGTTTGCGTCTTTGCGCGCTTGGCGCACCAGCGTGCGCAGGTGCTGCACATCGGTGTTGGGGGCTTGTGCCAGCCAGTCGGTCAAGGCGTTGTCGTCGGCGATCAGGCGGTCGCGCCATTGTTCGGCCTGGTGCAGGCGCAGCGTGTCTTTGGCGCTGCCTTGGTGCTGCACGTCGAGCGCGGCTTCAATCGCGGCCACGGTGTCGGCATCGAGCTTGCGCATCAGCTTGCCGATGTACTGCATCTGGCGGCGCTTGCCTTCAAAGTTGGTGATGCGCTTGGCCTCGGTCAGTGCGTCCAGCAGTTGATCGGACAGTTGCAGTTTGTTGAGCAATCCTTTGCGCAGCGTCAGCAGCTGTTCGCCCAGGTGCTGCAAGTGCTCGCTGTGGCGCTTGAGGTCGGTTTTGCTGGTCTCGGTATCGCCTTTGAGTTCGCGTTTGAGTTCCAGATCGAGTTCGCTGCCGTAAGCAACGAAATGGCCTTTGACAAAGTAGCCTTTGGTGGGTTTGCGTGACATGCCAAGTATCATAGCCCTTGCCATGAAAAAGACGCTTGCCTCTACCTCCAAAAAACATACGCCGCCAGTTGCCTCTGCCCCAGCGGCTGGTTTCCAGTTCAGCCGTGCCCAGTTTGAAGAATTGTCCGATGTGGCCCTGACGCACGCCCGCCACTTGGGGGCCAGCGATGCCGGGGTCGAGGTCTCGGAAGGCGCGGGCCTGAGTGTGTCGGTGCGCAAGGGCGAGCTGGAAAACGTGGAGCGCAACCGCGACAAGTCGCTGGGCGTGACCGTGTACCTGGGCCAGCGCCGGGGCAACGCCTCCACGTCGGACTTTTCGCCCGCCGCCATCCGGCAAACGGTGCAAGCCGCCTACGATATTGCCCGCTTCACCGCCGAAGATCCGGTGGCCGGGCTGCCCGATGAACAGGATGTGGCCAACGAATACCCCGACTTGGACTTGTTCCACCCTTGGGCCATCAACGCTGAAGAGGCTGTGCGGCTGGCGCTGCGTTGCGAGGCGGCCGCCTTTGCCACCAGCAAGCAGATCACCAACAGCGAAGGCGCGGGCGTGTCGGCGCAGCAGTCGCATTTTTTCAGCGAGCACATGCGTGGCGGCGAACGCGGTCGGCCCGGCATCTTCCGGGGCGGCTACGCCAGTTCGCGCCACAGCCTGTCGGTGGCCCCGATTGCGGGCAAGGGGGCCAAGATGCAGCGCGATCACTGGTTCAGCTCCATGCGTGCGCCCCACGATCTGGCCAGCCCCGAGGCCGTGGGCCGTTATGCCGCCGAGCGTGCCTTGGCGCGCCTGAACGGGCGCAAGATTGCCACCACCGAATGCCCGGTGCTGTTTGAAGCGCCGTTGGCCGCTGGGCTGCTGGGGGGCTTTGTGCAAGCCGTCAGTGGCGGTGCGCTGTACCGCAAAACCACCTTTCTGGCCGATTGCCTGGGCCAGCAGGTATTTCCCGAGCACGTGGACGTGCTGGAAGACCCGCACATTCTGGGGGGCAAAGGCAGTTCACCGTTTGACGATGAGGGTGTGCGCACCGCTGCGCGCCAAGTGGTGACGGCGGGGGTGGTCAACGGCTACTTCTTAAGCACTTACTCGGCGCGCAAGTTGGGCATGTGCACCACCGGCAACGCAGGGGGTTCGCACAACTTGTTCCTCACCAGCCGCTTGACCCAGCCGCAGGACGATCTGGACGCGATGTTGCGCAAGCTGGGCACCGGCCTGTTTGTCACCGAATTGATGGGGCAGGGTGTGAACTACGTCACTGGCGATTATTCGCGTGGTGCGGCGGGCTACTGGGTCGAAAACGGCCAGATCGTGCACCCGGTGGAGGAAATCACCATCGCGGGCAACCTCAAAGACATGTTGCAGGCCATCGTGGCCATTGGCGCCGACGTGTACGGCTACGGCGCCAAGAACGTCGGCTCCATCCTCATCGAGCGGATGAAGGTGGCGGGGAGCTGATGCCACTGGCCAGGCCCACGCGGTTGCGACCGCCGTGCTTGGCTTGGTACAGGGCGTCGTCGGCCTCCTGCAGCAGCAGGTACAGGCCTTCCTCGCGCTGCGGCACGCGCGACGCCACGCCCAGCGACACCGTGACCACCGCCCCCGCGCTGGAGCCCGTGTGCGGGATGCCCAGCGCGCTCACTTCGGTGCGGATGCGCTCGGCCTCCTGCAGCGCGCCGTTGGCGTCCAGGCCGGGCAGCACCACCACGAATTCCTCGCCGCTGTAGCGCGCGGCCAGCTCGCCGGCGCGGCGCACGCTGTGGGCCAGCACGGCGGCCACGCGGCGCAGGCACTCGTCGCCCGCCGGGTGGCCAAACTGGTCGTTGTAGAGCTTGAAATGGTCCACGTCGATCATGACCACGGCCAGCGGCAGGCCTTGGCGCACCGCGCGCTGCCATTCCTGCGCCCACACCTGGTCGAACCGGTGCCGGTTGGACAGGCCGGTCAGGCCGTCGGTGTTGCTCAGCACCTCCAGCTGCTGGTTGGCGGCCTGCAGCTCGGCGGTGCGCTTGGCCACCTTGGCTTCCAGCCCCTGGTTGGCTTGCGTGATCTCGCCGCGCAGGCGCACCTGTTCGTCCAGTTCCTGCTGCAGGCGGCGCGAATAGGCGCCACCCACCCACAGCAGCAGCCCCAGCGCGCCCAGGCGCAGCACCAGCATGATGTGGCGCCAGCGCTCGAACTGGCGCGCCACCTCGCTCAGCTCCTGGCTGAGCGCGCCCACCGCCGTCTCGGTGTCGATCTCGTAGATCTTGCGCGCCATCAGGTAATCGTCGTCGAACAGCAGCGCGCGCGCTGGCGCCCAGGCGTCGGCCTGCATCCAGGCGATGGCCCGCTGCTCCAGTTGCCGCAGCTCGCTCTGGTCGGCGTTGAGCGCGACGATCTCCTGGCTCAGGGCCAGCGAGCGCGTCAGCTGGCTCACCTCCAGGATGGTCTGGTTGAGCTCGTTGTTGACCGTGTTGTAGGTGCTGGCGCGCAGCGGGTTCTGTTCCAGCACGGCAATGGTGAGCATGTCGGTGAGCTGGTGGTTGAGGCGCAGCATGCGCTCCAGCCGGGTGCTGACCTCCAGGTGCTGGCGGTGGATCTGGTCGTTGCGGCCATCGACGTAGAAGCTCACCGCGATGGTGAGCAGCAACACCACAACCGCCACATGGATGCTACGCAGAAAGCGCATGGTGTGTACCTGTGTGGTGGGTCTGGAGGAATGGGGGGGTCAGTGCAGCAGCTTGTCGGCCTTTTGCAGCAGCCGGGGCGGCAGCGTGACGCCCTGCTGGCGCGCCGCCTGCCGGTTGATGACGAAGCTGTACTTTTCCACCGGTCCCCACGGAATGTTGCCCGGCGACACGCCCTTGAGCACCAGTGCCGCCTTCTTGCCAGCGGCGTAGCCGACCAGGAAGTAGTCCATGCCGTAGGCAGCGACCGCGCCCCGGGCCACGCTGTCCACGTCGCCGGCAAACACGGGGGTGCGGTGCTGTTCGCACACCTTGACCAAGGCCTCGAAGTTGGCCACGGTGGTGTTGTCCGACGTGATGACGATGGCCTGCACCTTGCCCACCAGGGCGAGGGCGGCGCGTTCCACCTCCTGGCTGTGCTGGATGGTGACTTCCACCAGTTGCAGGCCCAGCTGGTGCGCGGCCTGGCGCATGGCCTGCACGTGGGTGACGGAATTGACCTCGCTGGGGTTGTAGATGGTGCCCCAGACCTTGGCCTGTGGCACAAACTTGAGGTAGGTCTGCATCTGCAGGAACACGGGCCACTGGTCGCTGACGCCGGTGATGTGGCCACCCGTCTTGTGCCCCGGGGCGCTGCCCGGAGGCACGATGCCAGCCTTGACCGGGTCGGTGATGGAAGAGAACACCAGCGGGATCTTGCCGCCGCTGCCCACCACAGCCTGCGTGGCGGGAGTGCCTATGCTGTGCACCAGATCGACCCGTGCGGCCACCAGCTGGCGTGCCATGACCTGGGCCCGGCTGGCGTTGCCTTGCGCGTTGTGCCGGTCGTACACCACGTTGACGCCCTCGCGGAACCCGGCGCTGGCCAGCGCAGCTTCGAAGCCCCGCTCGTCGGCGTCCAGCGCTGCGTGCGAGGCGGTCTTGAGCACCCCGATGCGGTACACCTTGGATTCGGCCTGTGCCGTGGGCGCTTGCAGACCCAGGGTCAGCGCCAGCGCACCCCACACCCATGCCCGCGCGTGGGCGCGTGTCCATGAGGTGAGCCGTGGTGCCGTGGTGCGCATGGGAAGGCGGTGGTGGTGGTCGGTGCCACGCAAGCGTAACACAACCCCCCGGGGGATCCGCCGTCCTGGCGCGATCAGCCCGCCGTGGGCAGTTGTTCCACGGCAACGGGGTGCGCCAGCAGCTGCGAGATCACGCGCTGGGCGTGCGCGCTGGCCCCGCTGCTCCAGAACCGCATGGGGGCGATGCCTGCGCTATCGGCGTGCAGCAAGCCCTGTTGCTGCAAGCGGGTGGCCAGTTGCCGGGCCACGGCGGCGGCGGGGTCGATGATGCGCATTTCCGGCCCGGCCAGTGCGGCAATCACGGGGGCCAGAAAGGGGTAATGCGTGCAGCCCAGCACCAAGGTGTCGGCGTTTTGGGCCAGCAGGGGTTGCACAAACTGTTGCACCAGCGCCACGGTGGCGGGGCTGTCCAGCTCGTGCCGTTCCACGCATTCCACCCAGCCGGGGCAGGCTTGCAGCAGCACGCGCACGCCTTGGCCGTGTTGCTGCACCAGCCGCGCCAGGCCTGGGCTGGCCACGGTCTGGCGTGTGGCCAGCACCCCCACCACGCCGCTGCGGGTGTGCAGCGCAGCGGGCTTGACAGCGGGTTCAATCGCCACGATGGGCAGTTGCGCAAAGTGGGTACGCAGGTGTTGTATCACCAGTCCAGTGACGGTGTTGCACGCCACCACCACCGCTTTCACGCCTTGGGCCAGCAGGAATTTAATGATGTACCGCGAGCGTTGCTCGATGTAGGCCGTGTCCTTGTCGCCGTAGGGGGCGTGGCCCGAATCGGCGACGTAGTACAGTGTCTCGTTGGGCAGGGTGCGCCGGATTTCGCGCAGCACCGACAGCCCGCCCACGCCGGAATCGAACACGCCGATGGGGGCCGATGCTGCGCTGCGCATGGTGCTGCGGCGGTAGGGCTGGGGGGCGATCAGCCCGCCAGTGCGGCCTTGACGGCGGCGGAGACCTGCCCCATGTCGGCCTTGCCCGCCAGTGCGGCTTTGGCGGCTCCCATGAGCTTGCCCATGTCGGCGGCGGTGGGGGCACGGCCCAGTTCGGCGCTGATTTGGGCCACCAGGGCTTGTACAGCGGCTTGCACTTCCTCGGCGCTCAGGCGTGCGGGCAGGTAGGCTTGCAGCACGGCGGCTTCGGCTTTTTCGGTGTCGGCCAGATCGGTGCGACCCGCTTGTTCGAACGCGGCAATCGAATCTTTGCGTTGCTTGAGCATCTTGTCCACCACCGCGACCACGCCCGCGTCGTCGAGCGTGATGCGCTCATCCACCTCTTTTTGCTTGATGGCGGCCAGCAGCAGGCGGATGGTGCCCAGACGCTGCGTGTCTTTGGCGCGCATGGCGGCTTTCATGTCGTCGGAAATTTGGTCTTTGAGGGCCATGGCGGTGGTGCGTAAAAAAGGGGTCAAAAAACAAAAGCCCGCTTGAGCGTCCTCCAGCGGGCTGTGTGAAACCGCTGCGAGGCGCAGCAGATCAACGGTGTGGCAGCAGTGGCCTATCAGTACAGACGCTTGGGCAGCTGCATGGAGCGCACGCGCTTGTAGTGGCGCTTGACGGCGGCGGCCTTCTTGCGCTTGCGTTCAGCGGTGGGCTTTTCGTAGAACTCGCGGGCGCGCAGGTCGGTCAGCAGGCCCAGTTTTTCAATGGTGCGCTTGAAGCGGCGCAGAGCGACGTCGAAGGGTTCGTTGTCTTTAACGCGGATGGTGGTCATTAGCTAATGATTTCAATGATTGCGCCGACTGGCAGTCAAAGGAAGATCGGGCCTTTTACGTTCAGGGTCGGCAGTTGTCCCCGTCTTGAAGTGATCAAGGCCGACGGGGTTTGCCAGCAAAGTGGAACATTATAGCCCCAGGCGGTGGGGCGTGGCTGTGCTATCTTTGGGTTTTCATTTATTCCCATCTTTCCATGCAAGTTCCTGCCACCGCTTTCAAAGCTTACGACATTCGCGGCGTGGTGCCCGATGCGCTCAACCCCGACTTTGCCCACGCGCTGGGCCGCGCCTTTGGTGCCCGTGCGCTGGCGCTGGGCGAGACCACGGTGGCGGTGGGGCGCGATGGCCGCCTGAGCAGCCCGGCGCTGGCGGCGGCGCTGATCGACGGGCTGGTGGCCGCAGGCGTGCAGGTGATCGACATCGGCATGGTCACCACGCCCATGACCTACTACGCGGCCAACGTGCTGTGCAGTTCGGGCATCCAGGTCACGGGCAGCCACAACCCCAAGCACCACAACGGCTTCAAGATGGTGTTGGCCGGGCGCGCCATTTACGGTGACGACATCCAGTCCCTGCGCCTTTCGATGGAAGCCGAAGATGCGCCCACCCGTGCCGGTGGCAGCGTGCGCCAAGTCGCGGTGCAGGACGATTACATTGCCCGCATTGTGTCGGACGTGAAGTTGGCCCGCCCGCTCAAGCTGGTGGTGGATTGTGGCAATGGCGTGGCGGGGGCTTCCGCGCCGCAACTGTTCCGCGCGCTGGGTTGCGAGGTGATCGAGCTGTTCAGCGAAGTGGATGGCAACTTCCCCAACCACCACCCCGATCCCTCCAAGCCCGAGAACTTGCGCGACCTGATCGCCAAGCTGGCCGAAACCGGGGCCGACCTGGGGTTGGCGTTCGATGGCGATGGCGACCGTCTGGGCATCGTCACCCCCAGCGGGCAGAACATCTACCCCGACCGCCAGATGATGCTGTTTGCGCAAGATGTGCTGTCGCGCGTGCCGGGCGGCCAGATTGTGTACGACGTGAAATGCAGCCAACGCCTGGCCCCGGCCATTCGCGACGCGGGCGGTGTGCCGCTGATGCACAAGACCGGCCATTCGCTCATCAAGGCCAAAATGAAAGAAGTGGATTCGCCGCTGGGTGGTGAGATGAGCGGCCACATTTTCTTCAAGGAACGCTGGTACGGCTTTGACGATGGCAGCTACGCCGGAGCGCGCTTGCTGGAGATCGTCAGCCGCCACGCCCACCCCGGCGCGTTGCTGGAAGGTTTGCCGACCAGCCATTCCACGCCGGAATTGAACGTGGTGTGCGGCGACGGCGAGCAGCACACGCTGGTGGCGCAGTTGCAGGCCATCGCCCAGTTTGCGGCCCCGGCGCAGCTCAACACCATCGACGGCCTGCGCGTGGATTGGCCGGACGGTTTTGGCCTGATCCGCGCTTCCAACACCACGCCGGTGCTGGTGCTGCGCTTTGAAGGTCAAACCCCCGAAGCGTTGCATCGCATCGAGGCCGAAATGATGGCGCTGCTGCGCCGCGTCAAGCCCGACGCACAGGTGGGGGCGGCGGCGCACTGAGCGCGCCACGCTGGCCACCAACCCAGCCAAACGCCACCGCGCCCAGCACGGCCTGGGCCAGCCCGTACAAGCCGTACAGCATGGCCGCACCCACGGCGGCGGCGGGCGCGACACCAAACGGGGCCAACGCCAGCACGGCAGCGGCCTCCCGCGTGCCCCAGCCGCCCACGCTGACGGGCAGCGCCGCCATCAGGAACACCGGTGCAATCGCGAAGGCCCACGCCGCAGCGTCCAATTTGATGCCCAGAGCCACCCCTCCGGCGGCCAGGGCGCTGGCCGACAGCACCTGCACCCCGACCGAACACAGCACCTGCCAGCCCAGTTGGCGCGCAAAGTGCGGCTGGGTGGCGATGGCGCGCAACGGTGCCAGCCACAGCGGCAGCCGCTGCACCGGCCAGCGTTGCAAGCTCCAAGGTAAAGCCCACGGCAGCAGCAGCCACAGCGCCGCGCCGCCCAGCGTCAGCGCCACGATCCAGCTTTCGTGCAGCCCCAGCACAGGCGCCAGCTGCGCCGCCGAAGCCGCCGCTCCCAGCGCGCCGATGGCGCACAGCATCCACAGCCCGCTCAGGCGATCCAGCAACACCGACCAACTGGCGGGCGTGCCGGGCTGGCCGCTCTGGCGCAGCGCCATGGCGCGGTACACATCGCCGCCTACCACCGCCCCCGGCAGCAGGGCGTTGAGGCCAATCCCCTGAAAGTACCAGCGCAGCGCCTGGCGCGGTGCCATATTGCAGCCCAGCCAGCGCGCCAGCGCCCGCCAGCGCAGCGCCGACACCACGTTGGACGCCAGCGCCGCCAGCAGCCCCGCCAGCACCCACAGCGGCTCGGCCTGCCGCAGCAGCGCCGCCAGCGCCGACCAGTCCGCCAGCGCCACGACGCCGCCCAGCAGCACCAGCCCGGCGCCCGCCCGCAGCGCGGCCTTGTGCGAACGCTTCACGGTGCGGTGCTGGGGTGGTGCGGTGGCGGGGCGTCGTCGCTGGTGCCTGCGCCGTAGTCGTTGGCGTGGTACTGCGGGGCGCCGCGTCCCTCGTGGTAGATGCGGGTCAGCATCTCGCCCACCAGCCCGGCCACAATCATTTGCAGCCCCATCAGCAGCAGCATCACGCCCACCAGCAGCAGCGGGCGGCCGCCTATGTCCTCGCCCAGCAGCTTGAGTACAAACAGCCAACCGAGTATCAGCGTACCGGGGGTGACCAACCACAGGCCTAGGCCGCCAAAGGCGTGCAGCGGGCGGTGGCGGTAGCGCATGAAGAACACAATCAGGATCAAGTCCAGAATGACGCGGAAGGTGCGGTCGATGCCGTACTTGGACACGCCCCGTGTACGCGCGTGGTGGCGCACAGGCATTTCGGTGATGCGCGCTCCGGCTTGTTTGGCCAGCGACGGGATGAAGCGGTGCAGCTCGCCGTAGAGCCGGATGCGGTCGATGATGGGTCGGCGGTAGGCCTTGAGCGCGCAGCCGTAGTCGTGCAGGTACACGCCGGTGGTGCTGGAGATGAGTTTGTTGGCCAACATGGAGGGCAGGCGCCGCGACAGCGCCTTGTCCTGGCGCTGCTGGCGCCAGCCCGAGACCATGTCCACGCTGCGGTCGGTCTCGAGCCGTTGCAGCAGCAGCGGGATGTCTTGCGGATCGTTTTGCAGGTCGGCGTCTAGCGTGACGACGTAGCGGCCGCGCACGCGGTCAAAGCCGGCCTGCAGTGCGCTGGACTGGCCGTAGTTGCGCACCAGGCACACCGCGCGCACCCAGGAATGGCTGGCGGCCAGGGCACGCAGGCGTTCGGCGCTGCCGTCGGTGGAGCCGTCGTCCACCGCGATCAGCTCGAAGCTCAGGGGCTGGGCGCCCATGGCGGCGTCGATGCGGGCCACCAGGTCGGGCAGGTTGTCGTATTCGTTGTAGATGGGCACCACGATGGACACATCGGGCACGTGGGCGGAGGCGTTGTGGGGGTCAAGCATAATTGACGCTATTGTGCCGCCGTCGCGGCCGGGTGCCGCTTGGGGCTGGTCTCAGGCTGGCGGCGGGCGCCGGTTTTTTTCTTCTCCTGATTTTTCGTCCCCCGTATGAGTGTGTCTGCTGCGGCCCGCGTGGTTGCGTCTGGTGTGGTGGTGCGCCATCCGGTGCCGTGGTTGCTGGCCTGGGCGCTGGCGCTGGTGCTGGCGCGGCTGTGGCTGTCGCCCGCGCTGGAGCTGGACGAGGCCGAGCAGATGCTGTGGTCGCAGCGGCTGGCGTGGGGCTATGGCGCGCAGCCGCCGCTCTACACGTGGTTGCAGTCCGGCGTGGCGGCGCTGCTGGGGCCGGGGCTGCTGGCGCTGGCGGTGCTCAAGATGGCGCTGCTGGCGCTCACCTACTGGTGCCTGTGGCGTGCGGCGCGTGAGGTGCTGCCGCCGCGTGCGGCGTGGTGGGCGTCTGCCAGCCTGGTGTGGCTGCCCATCATGGGCTGGGAGTCGTTGCGCGATTTGACGCACACGGTGCTGGTGTGCGCCAGCGTGGCCGCCACGTGGTGGCTGGTGCTGCGCCAGTTGCAGAGCCCGCAGCCGTCGGGGTTTGTGGCGCTGGGGCTGGTGCTGGCGCTGGGGCTGTTGTCCAAGTACAGTTTTGCGCTGTTTGCGCTGGCGCTGGCGCTGGCGGTGCTTTCGGGCCGCGAGACGCGTCCGGTGTTGTGGGCACGCGGCTGGTGGTATGTGCCGCTGACGTTGGTGGCGGTGTTGTTGCCGCATGTGTGGTGGCTGTGGCAGCACTGGCAACTGGCCAGTCGGGGCACGCTGACCAAGATGCAGCTGCAGCCCGAGGCGTCGGTGTGGCAGGGCCTGTCGAGCTTGCTGGTGGACGGGGTGTTGGCCAATGTGCTGTTGTGGCTGCTGCTGTCGCTGGCGGTGTTTGGCCGCGCCTGGTGGCGCCCGCTGCCAGCGCCGGGGACTACGGCGGGCCAGGCGCCAGCCCACGCCTCTGAGCCCGCGCCGCCGGCGTGGCTCCAGCCGCTGCTGTGGCGCTACCTGGGCTGGGTGGCGGTGCTGCTGCTGGGCATGGTGCTGGTGGGCGATGTGACACACTTCAAGGCGCGCTGGGTGCATCCGCTGTTGCTGGTGGTGCCGCTGCTGGCATTTGTGGCCCGACCGGTGCTGGCGCACCACCCGCGCAGCCACTGGTTCACGTCTGGCGTGGTGCTGGGCTTTGTGCTGTTTGGCACCCTGTTTGTGGCGCGGCCCTGGCTCAATGGCCGCCTGGACCGCTTGAACGAGATCAACGAGCCGATTGCCGAACTGGTGCAGCACCTGCAACGTGCAGGCTACGATGGCCAAAGCCCCATCCTGGCCAGCGATGCGGTGCTGGGCGGCATGTTGCGCGCCCAGTTCCCGGTGGCGCCGGTAGCGGTGTGCCGCCCCGAGCCGCTGGCCGACCTGCCCGCCTGCG
>NZ_NWBQ01000017.1 GCF_002837135.1 Macromonas bipunctata
GCAGGGCGGCGGGGGCGTTGCGCAGCCGGGCGGCGGCCAGGGTGGCGGCGTAGCGGGCGCCCAGGGTGGTGGCATCGTGCAAGGGAGCGCTGGCGCTGGCATCGCCGTGGCGCACCAGCGCGCGCAGGCGGTCGATGTCGGTTTCGGCCAGCACGCGGGCGCGCGCGGCCATCAGGGCGTGGTAGCTGGGGTGGATGGCGGTGGCACTGGCGTCGTGGCGGGTGTGTTCGGCGCTGCTGTGGCCAGGGTCGGCATCGAGTTGCACACGGGCGCGCATGTCGGCGATGCGTTCGGTGGTGAGCGGGTGGCTGCGCAGGTAGGCAAAGCTGCCGTCGTCGTTGAGCCGCGCGGCCTGTTGCAATTTGTCGAACATGGTGACGAAGCCGCTGCGCTCGAACCCGGCCTCGGACAAGACGCCAAAGCCCACGCGGTCGGCTTCGCGCTCCATGTCGCGCGAGAAGTTGAGCTGCGACTGCAGCGCCACCGCCTGCCCACCGGCAATGGCGGCCCCGGCCAGGTCGGCGTTTTTGCTTTGGCTGGCGGCCAGTGCGCCCAGCACCATCGCCGCCACCATCCATGGGGCGGTGCGTTCCTGCTGCGTCAGCAGGCGCGCAATGTGGCGTTGCGAGACGTGGCTCAACTCGTGCGCCAGCACCGAGGCGAGTTCGTCCGCCGTGGCCACGCTGGCCATCAGCCCCAGATGCACGCCAAAGTAGCCCCCCGGCAGCGCAAAGGCGTTGATGCTGCGGTCGCGCGCCAGCAGCAGCTGCCAGGCAAAGCGCTCGGCCAGTTCGGGCGAGACCTCGCCGCGCGCCTGCGCCGCCGCCAGCAGCGGCTGCCAGATGCGTTGCAGGTAGGCTTGCAGCGCCGGGTCGTCCAGGTGGTCGGGGTCGCGGTAGATGCCGCGCACGATGCGGTCGCCAATGCGGCGCTCCTCGCTCAGGGGCAAGGCGCCGTCGTCGCCCAGCGCGGGCAGGTTGGGGCTGAACGCGGGCGTGCTGGCCACCGCAACGTGTTGTGCCGCACCATGCAAGGGCGCGGTGCTGGCGCTGGCGGCCAGCAGCAGGGCCAGGCCAGCGGCGGCCCGGCGTGGCGGGCCCAGGCGGCAAAAGCGGTGAAACGGCAACATGGAGCAAGGGGTGCGCCCAGGCGCACGCAAGAACAGGGTGGAGCCCTTATTGTGGACGCAACGGCCAGCGCCCGGCAAATGCTGCCAGAATACCCGTCACCCTATCTTTGCGCAGGAAGCAACCCCATGAAAAACGCCCACGACCTGGTGGCCGATGCCAAGGCCCACATCACCGAAGTCTCCGTTGCCGAGGCCGACGACGCCATCCGCCAGGCCGATGTGCTGGTGGACGTGCGCGAGGCCGACGAGTTTGCCAGCGGCCACCTGCCCGGCGCCATCCACCTGTCGCGCGGGCTGCTGGAGTTCAAGCTCAGCAACGCGCCGCAGCTGGGCGACCGCAGCCTCAAGTTCGTGCTGTACTGCAAGACCAGCGGCCGCGCGGCGCTGGCCGCTGCTGCCATGCGCCAGATGGGCTACCTCAACGTGCAGTCCATCGCCGGCGGCTTTGATGCCTGGGTGGCGGCGGGCAAGCCGGTTGTCAAGCCCGAGGTGCCGTCGTTCGACTGACGGCACGCAGCTGCACCGCATCGAGCTGCGCCAGCGTGGTCTCGCCCGCCTGCAGGCGGAACAGCTGCATCGAGCGCCCCAGCGCGTCGGACTTGGTGTAGAGCACGCTGGCGGTGTTGGCCAGCTCCTCCACCATTGCCGCGTTCTTCTGCGTCACGCCGTCCAGGTGCGTGATCACCTCGCTGACCTGGGTGATGCCCTGCAGCTGCTCGGTGGCGGTGTGGCGCGATTGTTCGGCCGCCGTCTGCGCGGCCTGGGCGCTATCGCGCACGGTGCCGTTGAGCTGGTCCATCGAGGCGGCGGTCTGCTCCAGGCTGCTGGCGGTGCTTTCGGTGCGTTGCGACAGGTCGCGGTTGCCTGCTGCAATCTTTTGCAGCGCGTCGTGCAAATCCTTGGATTCGACGCGCACATCCTGCACCACCGTACGCAGGTTGACCGCCAGCTGCGCCATGGCCTGCTGCAGCTGGCCAATCACGCCCGGGCGGCTCACCAGCGCGGTGCTGGTAAGGTCGCCCGCCGCCAGCAGCCGAGCCTCGGCCAGCAGCGCGCGCACCGGGTTGACGATGATGAGCGTGTTGTGCCAGCGCATCAGCCACGCCCCCAGCAGCGGCACCGGCCACAGCCAGACCCAGCTCAGGTACTGGCCCGCCAGCACCGCCAGCGTCAGCAGCGTGACGTGATGACGTCAGCCTTGAGCAAGCGCGTTGTGGTGGTTGCGGCACCAACAGGCGCAAAAAAAACGGTGGCGACCGTGTGGCCGCTACCGTTGCAAAAATCCCGCTGAACAGGAGACAGGATTGCGGTATCAGAACGCCTTGACCAGCGTGGCGCGCAGCATGTTGCCCTTGGCGCTCGGGGCACCGCCACCGCCCTCGACGCTGTATTCCTTGTAGAACGCGCCCTTGAGGAACATGCCCGCACCCGGCACCGGGTACACCACCTCGGCGCCCAGCGCGTGCTTGGACGATTTCAGGTTATTGGCACCCGGGCCGCTGTCCTCGCTCAGCTGCCACTGGCTGTAGCCCACCACGCCCAGCTGGTAAGCGCCCAGGTTCTTGCCCACGCCCCACTCCAGCGACAACTGGTTGCCCGGGCGGATGCCGGCGTCGTTCTTGCCGTGGCGCTCAAAGCGGAACAGCGCCGAGCCCGAGATGGACTTGGCCGGGTCGAAGTAGTACGTCACGCCACCGGTGAGCATGGTGGACTTGTAGCCGTTGCCGGGCAACGACGGATCGGTGTTCTTGTGGCTGGCGGTGTCGAGCCACAGGCCAGCAGCGGCCACGGCGTCCCACTGCGGGCCGTGCCAACCCAGCACCAGCGGGCCCAGGTACACGTCACCCACGCCGCTGTCGCTGCCGTCAAAACCACCCACGTTGAGCGATTTGCGGATGACGGGGATGATGGTCTCAAAGCCGTAGTCGGCGCCCAGCAGCTTGGTGTCGGTGATCTTGACGAAGCGGTTGACCAGCGCCGTCACCTTGCCGTCGCCCTTGAGCTTGGCGTCGTTGGGGGCGCGAAAGCTGTTGATGTCGTAGTGCACCAGGTAGCCCAGGTAGTAGTTGCCCGCAGGCGGCACGCTGGAGCCTTGCAGGCCTTCCACGCCAGTGACGTAATGGCCTTCGGCGTGCGCGGCACCGGCCAGCAGGGCAGCGGCCAGGGCCAGGGCGGTGGGAAGGAAGCGGGCGGTACGGGTGCGGTGCATCATGGTGGTCGGTCTCCTCGTTTCGGGTGGTTGTGGTGGGTGATGGGGCAAAAAAACAGGAATGTCCCGGCCCGGTGGGGGCTGGGGTCATTCCTGCAGGGGGTTCTGGCAGCACCGGCCCGGGGCCGGCGCGGCGGGCGTCAGGGCATCAGATGTCGATGCCGCACTTGCCGGGCGACAGAATGCCGTTCGGATCCAGCGCGCGTTTGAGCGTGCGCTCCAGGCGGCGCTTGACCGGGCCATAGCTGTTGGCCACGCGCTCCTGGAACGCGGTGTTGACGCGGTACACCGCGTAGCCACGCTTCTCGAACTCGTCCAGCAGCTCGGCAAAGCAGGCGTTGGCGCGCTGGGTTTCCTCTTCGCTGCTGCGGTCGTACAGCACGTCAATCACGTGGTGCATGTCGCGCCAGCCGACGATGAACTCGCCCACATAGTCCAGGCCGTGCTTGTTGAGGATGCTCTTGGCCAGCCCGAACTGCGCGTCGCACTCGCTGCCGCGCGCTTGGCTGACCGGGGCAAACCACATCGAGCCACCACCCCCACGCCAGTTGTACAGGCCAAACTCTTGCAGGTTGGGCACGCCCGACATCAGTTGCGCACGGTACTTGAACGGCTGGGTATCGCCCGCTTCTTCTTGCGTCACGATCTTGCCCTTGCCAGCGCGCTTGATGGTCTCGGTGACGATCTTCCAGTTCACCTCCACCTGCTCGGGGCTGCCGTACAGGGCGCAGTACACGTTCCAAGCACCCAAGTGCTTGTCCTTGCGGATTTGGGCCAGCACCGACTCGGGGGTTGCGCCCGGTGCGGTGGTGTAGTCGGAACGGCGCACGCCACAGGTGGCGGCTTCCCACAGTGTGCCCGCAATCACCACCGCGTTGGGGATGATGTTGGCAATGCGCAGTGGGCGCAGCATTTCCACAATTTCGTTGATGTCGGCTTCGTTGTCGAACTTGATCTCGAACGGTTTGAACACCGGCGGCTTGGGCATGAGCCAGAAGCCCATCTTGGTGCAGATGCCGTAGTTCGACTGCGTGAACATACCGTCCAGCGTTGGGCCGTAACCCCACTTGAACACCTGCCAAGCCTTGTCGCCTTTGACACCGCCCATGCCGGTGCGGTACACATCGCCGTTGGCCAGCACCAGCTCCATGCCGCACTGCATCAAAAAGTGCTCGCCGTAGGGGGTGTAGCCCACGCCACGGTCCATGGTGTTGCCCACCGGGCCCGCAATGGCCGACGGGGCCGAGAACGACAACATCAGCGGCAGCTTGTTGTCTTCAATGTAGTCGTACAACTGCTGGTAGGTCACACCCGGTTCCACCAACGCGGTACACAGTTCCGGGTCGATGTGGATGATCTTGTTCATCTTGTGCAGATCCAGCACAATTTGGCCGCGCTTGACCGGCGCAGCAGAGCCATAACCAAAGTTGCGGCCTGTGGAGATGGTCCACACCGGGATCTTGTACTCGTTGCAGACCTTGACGACGGCCTGCACTTGTTCCACGCTGGTGGCCATCAGCACCGCCGATGGGGTGTGCTGCTCGTCGGGCACCGACATCATGATCTTGTTGTAGGGCTTGATGTGCTCCAGCGAGGTCAGCACGTGTTCAGCGCCCAGCGCGGCCTGGAACTTCTTGATCGCCTCGTCAAAGCGGGCTTCGGACACGCCCTTGGGCAGTGCCATGTATTTGCTGCTTGTTTTCTTCATGGGATGGGTTTCCGGTTCAAATCACACAGCTCAAAGAAACGTAGGCGGTGCCGCCCACATCGGCGGCGTTGCCCAGTTCGGCGGTCTTGCCACTGGCCAGGGTCTGGCCCAGTTGTTGCGCCCACTGCTCGGCCACGGGGCCACGGCCCACGCGGTGGTGTTCGGCTTGCAGCACGCGGCCACCGGCGGAGCGCACCAAGTCCAGCACCAGTGTGGCGCTGGCGTCGTCCACCAGGCCCACCAACAGGGTGGGGGTGCCGTCGTGCAGCATGGCGTTGAGGCGCGTGAAGGTGGCCGCGTCCAGCCCTTGCAGGCGTTGGCCCGACCACTGCGTGGCCGCCTGCACGCCCACCGCGTTCTGCACGCCCTGCACAAAGGCACCGTCCAGCGCGGCGCCACTGACCAGCGAGGTCACGTTCAGCGCCGCACCGGCGGGCACGCCAGCGGCGGCGCCCAAGGCGGGTGAGCCGGCAGTGGCGGCCCAGGAAGAGATGCCGGTCATGGCCAGCCCTGCGGCGGCCAGGCCTTTCAGAACCATGCGTCTATCTGTGCTCATGGTGGCTCCTTGTTTACTTTTTGGGTGGGGTGGTGGCCAGGTAGTGCGCCAGCTCCTGCAACGTGGCGTCGTCAATGTCGCTCACGCGAAACGCCGGCATGGCGCGGTTGCCGTTGCGCGCGATGCTGACGTACGCCTGCTCGGTGAAGCCGCGGCCAAACAGCGCCGGCCCGATGCCAACGCTGGCGTCGCGGCACTTGGCGCAGATTGTCTCGTAGTACTGCTGGCCCTTGCCAACAGAATGTTGCGCGGCCGCTGGCTGTGCCAGTGTCAGCGCCAGGGCGGCCAGCCCCAGGGTGGATGCCAGGTGAAATCTCAAAGCGTGCTCCTCTGCAAAAAACGGGGGTGTTGTTCAGGTTCAGAACGGGTAGTGGCGCGGGGCGTTTTGCACCGTGATCCAGCGCAACTCGGTGAAGGCGTCGATGCCCGCCTTGCCACCAAAGCGGCCATAGCCCGAGGCCTTGACACCGCCAAAGGGCATCTGCGCCTCGTTGTGCACGGTGGGGCCGTTGACGTGGCAAATGCCCGATTCGATGCGGTTGGCCACTTGCCAGGCGCGCGACACATCGCGGCCAAACACGGCGGCGGCCAGGCCGAACTCGTTGTCGTTGGCGCAAGCCACGGCTTCCTCGACGCCGTTGACGCGCACGATGGCCTTGACCGGGGCAAAGGTTTCTTCCTGGTAGATGTGCATCTCGGGCGTGACGTGGTCCAGCAGCGTGGCGGGCATCAGCGTGTTGGTGGCCTTGCCACCGCACACCAGCGTGGCGCCCTTGGCCAGCGCGTCGTCGATCAGCGCGTTGCAACGATCCACGGTGGCTTGATCCACCACCGAACCCAGCACCACCGGGCCCAGGCGCGGGTCGCCCAGCGGCAGGGCCTTGGCGCGCTCGGCCAACTTGGCCACAAAGGTGTCGGCCACGGCGGCGTCCACAATGATGCGTTCGGTGGACATGCAGATCTGGCCCGAGTTGGCAAAGGCGCCAAAGGTGGCGGCGGCCACGGCGGCGTCCAGGTCAGCGTCGTCCAGCACCACGAACGGGGCCTTGCCGCCCAGTTCCAGCACGGCGGGCTTGAGGTACTTGGCGCAGGTCTGTGCAATCAGCTTGCCCACCTTGGTGGAGCCGGTGAAGTTGACGCGGCGCAGGGCTGGGTGCGCCACGATGGCGTCCACCACCGCACCGGCGTCCTGCGGCGCGTTGGTAACGAAGTTGACCACACCCGGGGGCAGGCCGGCTTCTTGCAGCGCCTCAATGATGAGGCCGTGCGTGGCCGGGCACAGCTCCGAGCCCTTCAGGATCACGGTGTTGCCGCAGGCCAGTGGGGTCGAGATGGCGCGCACGCCCAGGATCACCGGCGCGTTCCACGGCGCAATGCCCAGCACCACACCGGCGGGCTGGCGCACGGCCATGGCCACGTTGCCCGGCACGTTGGACGGAATCACCTCGCCGCTGATCTGGGTGGTGATGGCAGCGGCCTCCAGCAGCATGTCGGCGCCCAAGTGGACGTTGAAGTGCGCCCAGATGCCCGAAGCGCCGGTCTCGGCGGCCATGGCGGCGGCAATGGCCTCGCCCTTGGCCTCGAGCGCCTGCGCGGCCTTCATCAGCAGCGTGCGGCGTTCACCCGGGCCCATGGCCGACCAGACCGGGAACGCCTTGGCGGCAGCCTCGACGGCGGCCTTGGCATCCTCCACAGTGGCGGCGGGGGCGCGGGTGGCCACGCTGTGATCCAGCGGGTTGCGGCGTTCAAAGGTGGCCCCGTTGGCGGCGGCGCGCTGGGTGCCGCCTATCAGCATCTGGATGTCGATCATGTGGACTCGCTGTGTCAAGAAGATTGCAAACGGCCTGATGTTAAAAACAGCGGCCCCACCGTACTTTGCTCAGAGGGCACAGTGTGCTTGACTGAGCGCGCACGGTGCATAGGACATTCCCTAACCGGCGCTTGCCCCGCTGCGCACAGGCGCGGATAATCTGCCCACCATGCACAAGGGCCAGATCCTTTCCACCGACAACGTCCCGCTGGCCGACAGCGCCAGCGCGTGGTGCAGTTGGATGTCGCACCTGTTTGCCGGGTTGCACGCCGACTTTTACGGTGACCAAGTGTTCGATGGTCGCCTGCACACCGCGCACGCGGGCGAGGTAGTGATGACCCGGCTGGAAGCCAACCGCCACCGCGTGGTGCGCACCGAGCCGCCGCGCGGCAGCGACAACGCCTACTTCAAAATCGTGGCCCCGTGGCAGGGCAGCGCCGCGCTGGAGCAGTTTGGCCGCCAGGCTTGGGTGCGCCCCGGCGGCTGGGCCATCTACGACACCACCGGCAGCTACGAGGTGGCCAACCCCGAGCGCACCGAGCACCTGATCGTCATGCTGCCCAAGGAGCCGCTGGTGGAGCGCGGCCTGCGCCTGGACGCGCTGATGGGGCGCCACGTGGGCGGGGCCAGCGGCATCTCGCGCGTGGCGCTCGAGACCATGCGCAGCACCTTCCAGGAGCTGCCCGCCATGACCGAAGCCGCCGCACGCGGCGCGGGCGAGCTGATCGTGGAGCTGGTCAGCCTGTCGCTGCAGGAGTTGGCCGGGCGCAGCACCCCTGCCACGCAAATGGAAGCGTTTAAAGACCGCATCCGCGACTTCATTGGCCGCCACTTGCGCGACCCGCACCTGTCCATCGACCGCATTGCGCAGGCGCTCAATTGCAGCAAACGCCTGCTGCACAAAGCCTTTGCCGACGAGGAAGACACACTGGCACACTACATTCTGCGCCGCCGCCTGCAAGCCTGTATGCGCGACCTGAAGAACCCGCAGCACGCCAGCCGCACCATCACCGAGATCGCGTTCTCATGGGGCTTCAACAACGCGGCGCACTTCAGCCGCGTGTTCCGCGAGCACGCCGGGTTGCCGCCGAGCGACTTCCGCCACGCCACGCAGCGCCAGCTGCTGTTGCCCGAGGCACTGCCCGGCTTCGCGCCCGAGGAAGCCTGAGCGGCTGCAGGGGCGGCGGCTTCAGCGCCCGCAGGCGCGGCACACCCCCAGCGCCAGCCGGTGCAGCGCCTGCCACGGTTCTACCGGCCAGCCGGGGTATTTCAGCCCTTTGACGATGCCGTCCACCATGTGCGCGTCTTGCAGCCACTGCGCCAGCTGCGGGCCTGAGAGGCGCGGCAACACGCGCTCGAAACGCTTTTCCTTGGGGCCCCACACCCGTTGTTCGCGCAACGCCATCGGCAGCGGCTTGCCCGCCGCCAGCGCGCGCTTGACGTGGTACAGGCTACGGATGTCGTCGGCCAGTGCCCAATGCACCAGCACCGCGGCTTCTCCTTCGGCCTGCAAGCCATCCAGCATGCGCTGCGCGCGCGCCTGCTGCCCGTCCAGCACCGCCTCGGCCAGCTTGAAGGGGTCGTAGCGCGCCACGTTGAGCACCGCGCTTTCCACCTGTTCCCAGCCCAGCTCGCCCGGCGGGTAGAGCAGCCCGAGTTTCTGGATTTCCTGGTGCGCGGCCAGCAGGTTGCCTTCCACCCGGTCGGCCATGAACGCCAGCGTGCGTTGGCCTTCGTCGCCGGGTGCCACGTGCTGGCCTTGCTGCTGCAGGCGCTGCGCAATCCAGTGCGGCAGCTGGGCGCGCTCCACCGGGTCGACCTTGACCGCCACGCCGTGGGCCTCCAGCGCCGTGAACCAGCCGCTCTTGAGGCTGGCGCTGTCGAGCCGGGGCAGCAGCACCAGCGTCAGCGCGCTGTCGTTGCCCGGTGCGCTGGCGGCCAGGGTCTGCAAGGCCTGCGAGCCTTCCTTGCCCGGCTTGCCCGAGGGGATGCGGATTTCCACCAGTTGCTTGTCGGCAAACAGGCTCAGCGCGCCGCCAGCGGCCAGCACCGCGCTCCAGTCGAAGTGCGCCCCGGCCACCGTGAACACCGTGCGTTCGCTGTGGCCCTGTGCGCGCGCGGCGGCGCGGATGGTGTCGGCGGCTTCTTGCACCAGCAGCGGATCGTCGCCGTGCAGGGTGTAGAGCGGCTTGAGGCCACGCCCCAGGTGCGTGCCCAGCTGGGCGGCGGGTACTTGCATCGGCGGTTACAGCCCTTTGAGCGCCGCCAGCCGGTACAGCAGCTGGCGCGCAATGTTCTGTTCCATGTCGCGGTAGAGCAGCGCCTCTTCGGCCTCCTTGCCCAGCACCAGGTTTTCCGAGAAGCTCAGGTCGCGCTCCTCCAGCAACTCGGTCTCGGCGATCAGCTCCTGCCCCAGCGGGGTGCCGACGCGGAACGTGAAGCGCTGGCGCAGCTGCAGCTCGCGCACCTGGCCGGCGGCGGTCTGGCCCACCACCGCGCGCTCGCGCCGGTCGATCAGCACCTGCAGCACCACGTCCACCGGCTCCGGCGGCTGGCCAGGGCGCACGGGGGCATCGCCCACCAGCTGCACGCCACTGGCCTGCAACTGGGCGCGCAGGGTGCGGCCCAGCGCGGTCTGCTCCGACAGGTTGGTGCGCATGCGCTGGAACGGCAGCGTCTGCGCGCCGCGCAACCTGAAGCCGCAACCGCCCAGGCCCAGCACCAGGCCCGCACCCAGCACACCGCCCAGCAGCGCGCGCCGCGCCGGGGCGCCCACCACCGCAGCGGGCTGGCGTGTGTGCGGCATCACAGCACCACGTTGACCAGGCGCCCCGGTACCACAATCACCTTTTTGGGCGCTGCACCGTTGGCTTGCTTCTGCACCGGCTCGCTGGCCACCGCCGCCGCTTCGATGGCGGCCTTGTCGGCGCTGGCGGGCACCAGAATGGAGCCACGCAACTTGCCGTTGATCTGCAGCATCAGTTCGATCTCGTCCTGCACCAGCGCGGCCGCATCCACCTGCGGCCACGGTGCGTCCAGCAAATCGCCCAATTGCGGCGCGGCGGCGTAGCCCAGCTGGCCCCACAGCGCGTGCGCAATGTGCGGCGTGGCCGGGTACAGGCAGCGCAGCAAAATCCCAAAGCCTTCAATCAGTGCCACATAACCGCCGGGTTGTTCCACGGCCTTGAAGTCCTCCAGCGCGTTGAGCATCTTCATGCAGCCCGACACCACGGTGTTGTATTGCATGCGTTGGTAGTCGTAGTCCACCTGCTTGAGCACGGTGTGGATCTCGCGGCGCAGCGTCTTGGCTTCCTTGCCAAAGCCCACATCGGCCAGTTGCTGCGCGCCGTCGGTCTGGGCGCTGCCCACGCCGTGGTCGAGCTGCGACAGTTTGACCCCAAAGTTCCACACCCGGCGCAGGAAGCGGTAGCTGCCTTCCACCGCCGCGTCGTTCCACTCCAGCGTGGCCTCGGGCGGGGCGGTGAACATGGTGTACAGGCGCGCGGTGTCGGCACCGTACTTTTCGATCAGGTCTTGCGGATCCACGCCGTTGTTCTTGGACTTGGACATGGTGCCCACGCCCTCGTAGTCGATGGGCGTGCCCACCGGCAGCAGGCCATCGGCGCTGTCCACCGCGTGCTTGAGCTGGGCCCCGACCACCTTGCCGCCCGCGTCCAGCACGTTGTCCACATCGTGCGGCCAGAAGTATTCCTTGCCGCCCTTGGCGGTGCGGCGGCTGTAGATGTGGTTGAGCACCATGCCTTGTGTCAGCAGGCGCTTGAACGGCTCGTCGATCGTGACCAGACCCAGGTCGCGCATCACCTTGGTCCAGAAGCGCGCATACAGCAGGTGCAGGATGGCGTGTTCAATGCCACCGATGTACTGGTCCATCGGCATCCAGTACTGCGCGCCCTCGGCCACCATGGCCTCGGCGTTCTTCGGGTCACAGTAGCGCAAAAAGTACCACGACGAGTCCACAAAGGTGTCCATGGTGTCGGTTTCGCGCCGTGCGGGTTCGCCACAGATGGGGCAGGTCACGCCGGCGTGGAAGCCTTCGTGCTTGACCAGCGGGTTGCCGCTGCCATCGGGCACGCAGTCTTCGGGCAGCACCACCGGCAAATCCTTCTCGGGCACCGGCACCGAGCCGTGGTGCGGGCAGTGGATGATGGGAATGGGGGTACCCCAGTAACGCTGGCGGCTGATGCCCCAGTCGCGCAGGCGGAAGGTGGTTTTCTTCTCGCCCAGGCCTTGGGCGGCCAGCAATTCGGCCACTTTGTTGACCGCTGCCTTGTAGGGCAGACCATCCAGCACGCCGGAATGGACGCACACCAATGCGCCAGATTTGTCGGCGTACCAGTCTTGCCAGCGGGTAGCGTCGAATACCTTGGCGTTGGCATCCGGGGCTGCGCTGGCCGGGTGCGCGCCCTCCTCAGTCGCCAGCTCCGATTCGTCGGTCGCGCCCCCGACCATCCCAGCCCCTGCGGTGTCGGTATGCAAAGGAGCAGCAATAACCTGTTTGATCTCGATGCCGTACTTCAGCGCAAACGCAAAATCGCGCTCGTCGTGCGCGGGCACGCCCATCACCGCGCCATCGCCGTAGTTCATCAGCACGTAGTTGCCCACCCACACCGGCACGTCGGCCCCGGTCAATGGGTGCGTCACGGTCAGGCCGGTGGGCATGCCTTTTTTCTCTTGCGTGGCCAGCTCGGCTTCGGTGGTGCCGCCGGTCTTGCATTCTTCAATAAAGGCGGTCAGTGCCGGGTTGCCTTCGGCGGCGTGCAGCGCCAGCGGGTGTTCCGCCGCCACCGCGCAGAAGGTCACGCCCATGATGGTGTCGGCACGGGTGGTGAACACGTACAGCTTGCCGTCACCAATCAGGTTGCCGCCGTGGCCCCGGATCTGGTGCGGGAAGGCAAAGCGCACGCCCTCGCTCTTGCCGATCCAGTTTTCCTGCATCAGGCGCACCTTGTCGGGCCAGCCGTCCAGCGTGGCCTGTTCGTTGCCCAGCTGCACGTGTTGCAGCAGCTCGTCGGCGTAGGCGGTGATGTTGAGGTAGTAGCCCGGAATTTCGCGCTTTTCCACCGGCGCACCGGTGCGCCAGCCGCGTCCGTCGATCACCTGCTCGTTGGCGAGCACGGTCTGGTCCACCGGGTCCCAGTTCACCACCTGGGTCTTGCGGTAGGCAATGCCTTTTTCCAGCATCTTCAAAAACAGCCACTGGTTCCACTTGTAGTACTCGGGCTGGCAAGTGGCAATCTCGCGGCTCCAGTCGATGGCCAGGCCCATGGCCTGCATCTGCTGCTTCATGTACGCGATGTTGGAGTACGTCCACTGCGCCGGGGGCACCTTGTTCTTCAGGGCGGCGTTCTCGGCGGGCAGGCCAAACGCGTCCCAGCCCATGGGCATGAGGACGTTGTAGCCCTTCATGCGCAGCTGGCGCGTGATCATGTCGTTGATGGTGTAGTTGCGCACATGGCCCATGTGCAGCTTGCCGCTGGGGTAGGGCAGCATGGAGCACGCGTAGTACTTGGGCTTGTTGCTGTCCTCGCTCACGCGGTAGGCGTCGCGGGCGGTCCAGTGGTCGTGGGCGGCGCGTTCCACCGCCAGGTGGTTGTATTGGTCTTGCATGGGAAGGGTACGCAACAGGCCCGGCCACAGCGCCGAACCCCAGGAATGGATGAGATGGGCTATTTTAGGCTTTGGGGCCTGTACTGGCCGTCACAGCAGCAGCTGGGACTGGATCTCGCGCGCTATGGCGTCCAGTGGCACCACCTTGGCCACCGCACCGCGCTTGACCGCCTCCTTGGGCATGCCATAGACCACGCAGCTGGCCTCGTCCTGGCCCACGGTCTGGGCGCCGGCCTTGCGCATCTCCAGCAGGCCCGCGGCGCCGTCGTCGCCCATGCCGGTCATGATGACGCCCAGCGCATTGGCCCCGGCGCACTTGGCCACGGATCGGAACAGCACGTCCACCGACGGGCGGTGCCGGTTCACCAGCGGGCCGTCCACCACCTCCACGTGGTACTGCGCGCCGTTGCGCCGCAGCAGCATGTGCTTGCCACCGGGTGCAATCAGGGCGCGCCCGGCCACCACGCGGTCGTTGTGGCGCGCCTCGCGCACCTCGATCTGGCACAGGCCGTTGAGCCGCTCGGCAAACGCCGCCGTGAAGTGCTCGGGCATGTGCTGCACGATCACGATGCCCGGGCTCATGCGCGGCAGCGCGCGCAGCACCACCTCCAGCGCCTGCGTGCCGCCGGTGGACGTGCCCAGTGCCACCACGCGGTCGGTGGTGCGCAACAGCGCGCTGCTGCGGTGGTCGGCGGCGGGCAGCACCGCGTCCGCCGTCAACTTGGGCGCCACCTGCAAGCGGCGCACATTGGCCCGCGCCGCCGCCTTCACCGCGCTGATGAGGTCGTCCGACACATCGTTCAAGAACTGCTTGAGCCCGATCTTGGGCTTGGTGATGATGCTGACCGCCCCGGCTGAGAGCGCCGCCATCGCGGTCTCGGTGCCCTTGTCGGTCAGGGTGGAGCAGATCACCACCGGCGTGGGCCGCTCGGCCATGATCTTCTTCAAAAAGGTGATGCCGTCCATGCGCGGCATCTCGATGTCAAGCACGATCACGTCGGGCCACTGCACTTGCATGCGCGTCATGGCCAGCAGCGGGTCGGCGGCGGCGCCAATCATCTCAATGTCGGGGTCGGCCTGCAGCTGCGCCGTCAGCACCTGGCGCACCACCGCCGAATCGTCCACCACCAGCACCTTGATTTTGGCCATTGTCTTGTCTCACATCTTTGCTGCTCACTGAGCAAGTGTGGCACAAACGGCCACCGCTCTTGCGCTCAAGCGGGGGGCAACGGGGCCTGGTACAACCACACCGGACGGCCGTCCGGGCAGGTCCACACCGCGGTGGGAGGCCACGCCGGGTCGGCAAACTCCAGGCTGGCCAGCCAGGCCCCGGGGCGCAGTTGCTGTGCGGCCTTGGCCATGGCACGCGGCATGGTCTCAGGCCGCTGAAACAGGTACACCAAATCGCACCGCCCCCAGTCGTCGGCCCACATGTCGCCACGCCGTACACGGGCCCACGGACAACGCCAGCGGCACCACCACCACAGGGGCCAACTGCGCTCGGTGCCCAGTAGTGTGGCCTGTGGGTAGGCCCGGTGCAAGGCTTGCAAGCCGTGGCCCAAACCACAGCCTGCGTCCAGTACCGTGGCCGCAGGGGGCAAAGGCAGCACCTGTGCCAAACCCTCCAGCGCGTTCAACGGCGTGGGGAACACCGGCGCATCGCGCCAACTGCCAGGCGGGTACAGCCACAGCAACAGCAGCAACGGCAACAACCACAGCCACACAGGCCACGCCTGGCCCCCTTGCAGCCACTGCTGCAACCACAACGATGCCGGAAACCCCACCGCCACCAACGCTTGCCGCCAACGGGTCTGGCCCAGCCACAAACCGCCCCCCAGCGCCAGCAACACTGCGGCCCCAGCGGCCCACAACGGGGGCCACCCACGCTGCAACCCGACCATCGCCCCCCACGCCAGTGCCCACACCAGCAACGCGGGCAAAGGCCAGGGCAGGCGGCGCAACCAACCCATCATGCGCCCGATGATAAGGCGCGCAAACGTTCAATCAGGCCATTCAACTCGTCCAGCGAGCCAAACTGGATCGCCAGCTCGCCTTGCTGCTCCCACTGACCGTGGCGCTGCACACGCTTGCTTAAACGCACCTCCACCGCAGCGGTCAACAGGTCGGCCAGTTCCTCTTCCACACGGCGTACATCGCCCGGTTTGTCGCGCGCACCACCGGCGGCGGTGCTGGCGGCAGCGGGCGTGGCGGCAAAGTCATCGCCCAGCTTGCGCACCAGCTTTTCGGCTTCGCGCACCGACAACGCCTTGGCCGTGATCTGGTGCGCGGCACCGATTTGCAACCCCTTGTCCAACGCCAGCAGCGCGCGGGCGTGGCCCATGTCCAGGTCGCCGGCCATCAGCAGCTCCTGCACCGGCTCGGCCAGTTGCAGCAAACGCAGCAAGTTGGTGGCCGCACTGCGCGAACGGCCCACCGCGTTGGCGGCCTGCTCGTGCGTCAAGCCAAATTCCTCGATCAGGCGTTGCAGCCCCAACGCTTCTTCCAAGGGGTTGAGGTCTTCGCGCTGGATGTTCTCGATCAAGGCCATCGCGGCAGCGGCTTCGTGCGGCACATCGCGCACCAGCACTGGCACCGTCTCCAGCCCGGCCAGCCGCGCCGCCCTAAAGCGCCGCTCCCCGGCAATGATCTCGTACACCGGGCGCGCACCGCGTGGCGTGGCGGGCCAGCCCTGTTGCGCCTGCCACGTCAGCAAACGGCGCTCGCCCTCCTCCGCTTCCAAGGGGCGCACCAAAATCGGCTGCATGATGCCCTGCGCCTGAATGCTGTTGGCCAGCTCGTACAGTGCGCCTTCGTCCATGCGGGTGCGGGGCTGGTAGGTGCCGGGCACCAAGTCGGTCAACACCACCTGGGTGGGGTGGTCGGTGGGGGTGATGCCGGTATCCAGGGCTTCGGTCAATTTGGGGCCGAGCAAACTCTCCAACCCCCGGCCCAGCCCTTTGATTTTTTTGGTGACCATGTGTGTGTTCCGTTGCGTGCGTTGTGCAAGTGTGGCGGTATCCCGTGCGGGTAGTGTCAGGCGCTGGCCACTGGCCGCAGCCACGGTGCCAACAGCGCGTGCCCAGCGGGCCAATCGCCCAAGCCCGATTCGGCGTTGATGTGCCCGCACGCGCCCGCATCCACCAGCTCGCTGCCCCAACCTTGCGCCAAGGCCTCGATACGGGGCCACGGCCCAAACAAGTCGTTGCGGCTGGCCACCACGCGGCTGGCAAAGGGCAGGCGCTCGCGCACGATGGGTGCCCAGCTCGGCAGCACCGGGCGCAGGTGTTCCTGCTCCACATCCGCCGGGGCCACCAGCAACGCCCCCGTCACGCGCTGGCGGTGTTGCGAATACTTGGCCCACGCGGCCACCAGCACACAGCCCAAGCTGTGCGCCACCAGCACCAGCGGGCCGGAGGTGGACTGCACCACGTCGTCCAACCGCGCCAGCCAGTCGCCCCGGCGCGGCAAGTCCCAATCGTGCTGCTCGACGCGGGTGTAACCGTACAGGGCCTCCCAGCGGCTTTGCCAATGGTCGGGGCCACTGTTGTGCCAGCCCGGCAGCAACAGCACCTGTGGCGCGGCGGTCGCGGCCACGCTCATGCTGGCCCCGCAGCGGGGCGCAACACCCGCGCCACCAGTTCACGCGCAAACTCCACAAACGCCTTGCTGCCCTTGGCGTTGGGGTCGAACACCACACCAGGCAAGCCATAACTGGGCGCTTCGGCCAGCCGCACATTGCGCGGAATCACGGTGTTGAACACCTTGTCGCCAAAATGCCCCTTGATCTGTTCGCTCACCTGTTGCTGCAAAGTGATGCGCGGGTCGAACATCACCCGCAACAGGCCAATCAGCTGCAAATCGCGGTTCAAATTGGCGTGGACTTGCTTGACGGTGTTGACCAAGTCCGACACCCCTTCCAACGCAAAGTATTCGCACTGCATCGGCACGATGACACCGTGCGCCGCACACAGGCCGTTGAGCGTGAGCATGTTCAACGACGGCGGGCAATCGATCAGCACAAAGTCGTAATCGGCATCCACCACCGCCAACGCCTGCTTCAGGCGCTTCTCGCGCTGGTCCAGTTGCACCAATTCCACCTCGGCACCGGCCAACTCGCGGTTGGCCCCCAGCACGTGGTAGCCCACCGCTTCGGGCTTGGCCACCGCTTGCGCCACACTGGCTTCGCCCAGCAGCACGTCGTACACGCTCAATGCCAACTCGCGCTTGTTCACGCCCGAGCTGGTGGTGGCGTTGCCTTGTGGGTCCAGGTCGATCATCAGCACGCGCTGGCCCACTTGGGCCAAGCCTGCGGCCAGGTTCACACTGACGGTGGTTTTGCCCACGCCGCCCTTTTGGTTGGCAATACAGTAAACAGTGGCCATCGGATCAGCAATACAAAAAAATTCAGAACAACGGTCAGGGCGCAGGCCGCAACCACAACACACAACGTTCAGCGTCCAGCCCCGGCACCGTCAAATGTTCCACGTGAAACACTTGCACCGTGGGCGGCAGCGCCTGCACTTCATCGTGCGGCACCTTGCCCTTCATGGCCAACCAAATCCCATCCGGGGCCAAGGCTTGGCGCGACCAGGCGGTAAAGTCCACCAGCGACGCAAACGCGCGCGAACTCACCACATCAAACGTTTGGGTCAGGTTTTCCACCCGGGCATGGATGCCTTGCAGATTGGGCAAACGCAACGCCGCCGCCACCTGCTGAATAAACAACGCCTTCTTGGCCACGGTGTCCACGCAACTCACCCGCACCTGCGGGCAGGCAATGGCCACCACCACGCCGGGCAACCCAGCACCGGAGCCCACGTCCAACAACGTGGCCCCGGCGGCTTTGCCCACAGCGGCCAACTGGCGCTGCAACGGTGCCACCACCGCCAAGCTGTCCAGCAAATGGTGCGTCAGCATTTCCTGCGGGTTGCGCACCGCCGTCAGGTTATAAACCTTGTTCCACTTGGCCACCCAGTCCACATAGGCCAACAGCGTGTGGACTTGGGCATCGCTCAATGCCAGCGCCAGCGTTTGCAAGCCCTGGCGCAAACCAGCTTCCAGCGGATGCGGCGCGCTCATGCCTGCTCCTCGGCAAAACCCTTGAACTTGCTGCGCTTGAGGTGTACCAGCAACAGCGACACCGTGGCCGGTGTGATCCCGGAAATGCGCGAGGCCTGCCCCAGCGTTTCCGGCTTGTGCTGGTTGAGCTTCTGGCGCGCCTCAATGCTGAGGGCTGCCACCTGCATGTAATCCAGATCGGCGGGCAACTTCAGGTGTTCGTAGTACGCCGCGCGCTCCACCTCGTCCTTCTGGCGGTCAATGTAACCCGCGTACTTGGCGGCAATCTCAATTTGCTCCACCACCGCGTCGTACTGCTCACTCAATGTTTCACGTGAAACATTCGGGGTGTCGCCCGCTTTCACCGTGGCTTGGAAACGCCCGCCCTCCATGCCCATCAACGCTTCGTACGCCACACCGGGGCGGCGCAACAAGTCAAACAGGTTGTATTCGCGCTCAATCGCCTTGCCCAGCACGCGCTCGGCCTCTGCCGCCGACAAAATCTTCGGATTGGCCCACGTGCTCTTGAGGCGCTGTGTTTCACGTGAAACACTGTCGCGCTTGCGGTTGAACGCATCCCAGCGCGCATCGTCCACCAGCCCCATGCGGCGGCCCGCTTCGGTCAGGCGCATATCGGCATTGTCCTCGCGCAGTTGCAGGCGGAATTCGGCGCGGCTGGTGAACATGCGGTACGGCTCTGTCACCCCCTTGGTGATCAGGTCGTCCACCAGCACGCCCAGGTAAGCCTCATCGCGGCGCGGCAGCCACGGCCCTTCACCGCGCACCTGCAACGCGGCGTTGATACCCGCAAACAGCCCCTGTGCCGCCGCTTCCTCGTAACCCGTGGTGCCGTTGATCTGCCCCGCAAAAAACAGCCCCTGGATCGCCTTGGTCTCGAAACTGCTCTTGAGCTCACGCGGGTCAAAGTAATCGTATTCAATCGCGTAACCGGGGCGCAGAATGTGCGCGTTTTCCAATCCCGGCATCGAGCGCACCAGCGCGTACTGGATATCGAACGGCAAACTGGTGCTGATGCCGTTGGGGTACACCTCGTGCGTGGTCAGGCCTTCAGGCTCCAGAAAAATCTGGTGGCTGTCCTTGTCGGCAAAACGGTTGATCTTGTCCTCGACGCTCGGGCAGTAGCGCGGCCCCACGCCCTCAATCTTGCCGGTGAACATCGGGCTGCGGTCAAAGCCGCTGCGGATGATGTCGTGCGTGCGCGCGTTGGTGTGCGTGATCCAGCACGGCACCTGCTGCGGGTGCATGCGCGCGTGGCCCATAAAGCTGAACACCGGCACTGGCTGGTCGGCTGTGTCCGAGCCCGGCATGCCATCGCCCGGCTGCGCGGTGCATTTCGAGAAATCAATCGTGCGCCCGTCCAGCCGTGGCGGGGTGCCGGTTTTCAGGCGACCTTGCGCCAGCTTCAGCTCCTTGAGCCGCGCCGACAAGCTCACCGCCGGCGGATCACCCGCCCGGCCACCGGAATAGTTGTCCAGCCCCACATGAATCTTGCCGTCCAGGAACGTGCCCGCCGTCAGCACCACCGCCCGCGCCCGGAACCGGATGCCCACCTGCGTCACCGCGCCCACCACGCGGTCGCCCTCCACCATCAAATCGTCCACCGCTTGCTGGAACAAGCGCAAATTGGGCTGGTTCTCCAACATGCGGCGAATAGCGGCCTTGTACAAGATGCGGTCGGCCTGCGCCCGCGTGGCACGCACCGCCGGGCCTTTGCTGCTGTTCAGAATGCGGAACTGAATGCCCCCTTCGTCGGTGGCCAGCGCCATGGCACCGCCCAGCGCGTCCACCTCCTTCACCAAATGGCCCTTGCCAATGCCACCGATGCTGGGGTTGCAACTCATGGCCCCCAGCGTCTCGATGTTGTGCGTCAGCAGCAACGTCTGGCAGCCCATGCGCGCCGCCGCCAGCGCGGCCTCGGTGCCGGCATGGCCGCCACCAACCACAATCACATCAAACTCTTCGGGATACAACATAAGCGAGGGGGTGGCCACAGCCAGACTGAAACAGGGGTGGGCTATTTTACGGGCCACCCCCGTGGCCGGGATGTTTCACGTGGAACATCAGCAATTGCCCTTCTTGGCCTGCCCCGGCGGGCAAAAGCGCCGACCGTCATCGTCACCGTGGTGGTGATCATGCGGGCGACCATAGTCAGGGTAAGCCCCACCGCCATGCGGATCGACCACCACCGCCCCGTGGGGCGTGTACACCGCGCACCCGCTCAGGGTGGCCAGCAGCAGGTAGCAAGTGGCAAGCAACATCTTCATGGCAGCAACCTTTCTTGTGTGAATCCGGCGTAGTATGGCCCAGCCACCGGCGCGCCGCCCACACCGCGCAACAGAATGTTCCACGTGGAACATTCCAGCCATGCGCCCCGCCTGCGCCCGATGTTTCACGTGAAACATTCGGTGTCTGCCCTTCCCTACCCGTTCAGGCGCAAGCCACCAGTTGGGCTTGCTGCGGGTCGTATCACCAAGGTGGCTCAGGCCGACTCCAGCACGCGCATTTCAATGTGCAGCCCTGCCGCTGCGGCCATGTTGACCAGTGCATCCAAGCCAAACAAGTTGATCTTACCGCGCATCAAGTCAGAGACACGGGGCTGGGTCACGCCCAACAGCTTGGCCGCCTGTGCCTGTGTCATCTCGGTGCGGGTGAGGTGCTGCTTCAACGCCGTCATCAAAGCCGAGCGCAGCTTCATGTTCTCTGCCGCTTCAGGGGTGTCCTCGATGGCATCCCACACACTGTCAAACCGTTGGTTGCTCATTGGCTCAGCTCCTTTAACAAATCACGGTAACGCTTCGCTGCCAGATCGAGGTCGGTCTTTCGGGTCTTTTCTGTCTTCTTCTGAAAACAGTGCAGCACATAGACCGCATCGGCCAACTTGGCGACGTAAAGAATCCGAAAGGCACCGGAGGCATCTCGAATCCGAATTTCTCTCACGCCTGACCCAATGGTACCCATGGGCTTCCAGTCGTCTGGCTCCTGACCACCCTGTACCTGATCCAACTGGTGCCCTGCCTCGCGCCTGGCCGTCAGCGGAAACGAGCGAAGATCGTCCAAGGAAGTGCCAAGGAACTCGATGGGCTTGTGGTGGATCATGCTTAAATATACATTATTTTGTATAAACCAAGAAATCCTGCTGATGTTTCACGTGAAACATTCCAGCCACACGCCCCGCCCGCATCAGAATGTTTCACGTGGAACAATCCCGCGCGGCGACCCCTTTCCGCTAGAATTTGCGCCCATGGGATTGACAGCCCTGAGTTTGAAAAGGCGCAACCGCCGTACCAGTTCAACGTACGGTTTCATGGTTCTATTTTTTCCATGCGTTGCGCGCATGGCCACCTGTTTTCTGGGTTGGGCCGTGTGGGGAAGCCGCAAGGCTTGCCGGTGCCTTTTCCCGGTCTGTCAACCCCGCACGTGCCTGCCCGCCATCGGTTGACAGCGGTGTTGAGTAGGCTTGAACAGTCCGCACAGCAAAAGGAGCCATCTCATGGCTGACACCCGCACGCCCGTGGCCGCGCCACGGCAGCAATTCATCAACCTCGACCTGGTGCGCCGCATCCTGCAGTGCAACGGCTTGAACGGCACCAGCCGCTCGGTGCTGCTCACCGTGGGCATGCACGCCAACACCGAGCGCCAGCAGTGCTTCTGCAGCGTCGGCACTCTGGCGCACAAGAGCGGCTGGTCGCGCCGCACCGTCAACGAACACCTCACGCGCCTGCAAAAGCTGGGCTACCTCAGCCTCATCGGCACCCACCACAGCGGCACCCACATCTACCAGGTCCGCCTCGACCACCTGCCCGCCGACGGCGCCCCCACCAACCACGCCCCGCCGCACAGCCACCCCGACACGACCACCCCCCCTGCAGCTGCTGCACCCCTGCCCTGCGCCAGCTGCATCCCCCCCGTGCAGGAGCTGCACACCCCCCCTGCAGCCGCTGCACCCGAAGAAGGGGTTGAACAAGGGGCTGAACAACCAGGGAAGGAAGAAAGCGCGCACGACACGCCAGCGGCCACCCCACAACAGCCCGCCACGGCGCCCGCCACCACCGTCCGCCCTTCCCTGTTTGAAATAGCCCAGCCAGCCTTGCCGCAGCCGCCATCACCGGCGCCTGCAACGCCACCTGCAATGCCCACCACGCCCGCAACCGCGACGGCAGCGCCCATCAGCGCCGACACCATTGGCCTGCTCAACGCCCAGCGCCAGCGCAACGGCAAGGACCCGCTGTGCCACCGCGACATCGTGCAAATCGGCACCGAAGCCGCCCAGGCCGGCATCACCCCCTTGGCCGCCGCGCAGTGGATACTGGCCAAGCCGCAGCGCAACTTCTTCCGCGCCAGCTTCTACGCCCCACCGCTGGCGCAACCCGCTCCTGCGGCCACCGCCCAGCGCCCCGCCCCGGTAGCCAGCAGCGCACCACCCCGCCCCGCACCCTTGACTCCGGAACAGCAGGCCGAGCAAGACCGCACCCGCGAGGCCGGGCTGGCCCACATTCGCCAATGCCTGGCCAAGATGCCAGCGCAACACCTGCACACCACCGCCCTGCGCCCCAGCACCGCCGCCAACACCCGCTGGGCCACCACCGCCATCGAGCAGTTCATGGCCGGGCACCCCGTCAGCCGCTACCGCCTGCACGCCGCCTGCGAGGTGCTGGGCATACACCCGCGCAGCTTGCAACGGCAGGCCGCTTGAGGGCGGTTTGCCGCTGGCGTGCCATGTTTCACGTGAAACATTCACCGCGCCTGACGTGCCCGCCACAACGTGTAGTCCGACGGGCGCAGGCCGTAGCGGGCCAGCACGCCTTCGTGGATGCGCCGCAGCTCTTCCACCACTGCGCAGGTTTTTCTGCATACGCCAAACACTTATTAGGCTAGATCTTAAAATTCTAATAATTACCTTATTATTGACTCCATGAACACGATCAACTGGCAAACCAAGGCACTGAAGCGAATGCGCAAGATCCCAGCACCGGCTGGCAAAGCCATTCGCACAGCAGTGTCCGATGAGCTGTCAGACTTGAACCAGGCCCGCAACGTGAAGAAGCTCACCCACCATGCCTACGGCTATCGCCTGCGGGTCGGCAACTACCGTGTGTTCTTTGAGTTTGACGGTGCCATTCGCATCGTCACCATTGAAGAGGTGAAAAAGCGCGATGAACAAACCTATTAACTTTCAAACCATTCTGGGGGCGGATGGTCGCCCTGCTTTTGTGGTGGTGCCCTACCAAGAGTTTGTCAAAAACTTTGAGCAGGCCCAAGACCTCGTGCCCCATGCCGTGGTGCAACTGGCCTTCGATCAAGGCATGTCGCCCGCCAAGGCGTGGCGCACCCACCTGCAACTGACCCAAACTGAAGTGGCCCGGCGCATGGACGTGAGCCAAAGCGCCTACGCCCAACTGGAGGCCAAGCCAAACTTGCGCAAAACCTCACGCGAACGCATTGCCGCTGCACTGGGCATCAGCCCCGGCCAGTTGGATTTTTAAGCGTCGATCTTTCCGGCACCTGTACCCCACACATGCCCCCCCCTCTTGCCTGCCGCCCCGGCTGCGCCGCCTGCTGCATTGCGCCCTCCATCAGCAGCCCCATGCCCGGCCTGCCGCACGGCAAACCGGCGGGCGTGCCCTGCCCGCACCTGGACGATGCGCTGCGCTGCCGCCTGTTTGGCCAGCCCAGCCGCCCCGCCGTGTGCGCCAGCCTGCCACCCAGCGCCGACATGTGCGGCCCCAGCCGCACCCACGCCCTGCACTACCTGCACACGCTGGAGCGCGCCACCCAGCCCGGCGGCGGGCCCGGGCCTGAATGTTCCACGTGAAACATTGGCCAGCGCCCAGCCACATTCCGTACACTGTGCCCACCATGCCCGATACCCACGTTTCAGACACCATCACACCCCCCACCCCAACACCAGCGCGCCACGTCAGCCCGTGGTGGCGGGCCTTGGCCATCTTCCTGCTGTTGCTGGGGTTCATCGGCGGCATGGCCAGCCTGAGCATGTTCGAGCAGTTCCAGGCCCAGCTGCGCCACCTGCAAAGCCAGTTGCTGCAGCAGCCCCACATCGGCCACCTGGCGGTGCTGCTGGACGAGCAACACCAGCCCGCGCTGCTGGTCACGCACGATCCCACCCGTGCAACGCTGCAGCTGCAGCGCCTCAACAACGTGCGCGAAGGCTCCGCCGAAAGCCTGCAACTCTGGGCCGTCAGCGCCGACGGCCAGCCGCGCAGCCTGGGCCTGCTGCTGCCCAAGCAGACCACGCAGCAGCTGCCCGCCACCGCCGCCGTGCTGGCCAACGTGGCGCAGCTGGCCGTCAGCGTGGAACGCCGCGACAGCCCCGAACCGGCGCAAACGCCGCAGCAACCCTACCTGTTCAGCGGCACCTGGCTGCAAAAAGCGCTGTGATCCGGCGCGGCCATGCGCCGCCGCTTTCTGCTACAGTGAAACGTGCACATACCCCCAGGAGTTAACACATGACCACACTGTTGCAGATTGATTTTCCGTACCCCGGCCCGTGGGGCGATGAGATGACCGCCGCCATGCGCGGGCTGGCGCAGTCCATTGCGCAGGAGCCCGGCCTGCTGTGGAAGATCTGGACGGAAAACGCCGAGCGCCAGGAGGCTGGCGGCATCTACCTGTTCACCGACCCGGCCAGCGCCCAGGCCTACCTGACCAAGCACACCCAGCGCCTGCAGGGCTTTGGCGTCACGGGCATCCAGGCCAAGGTGTTTGAGGTGAATGCGGCGCTGTCGCAGCTGGACCGCGCGCCGGTCTGAGGCCCAAGGTGCCGCAAGCGGGCACAAAAAAACCGGTCTTGAACCGGTTTGTTGGCTTGGCACTTGACATTTTTAGGTCTGGTGCCCATGGGCAGGATCGAACTGCCGACCTCCCCCTTACCAAGGGGGTGCTCTACCACTGAGCCACATGGGCCGCATGTGGCCGCTGTTGCAACAAGACACGTGGAGCGGGATAAGAGGCTCGAACTCTCGACCTATACCTTGGCAAGGTATCGCTCTACCAACTGAGCTAATCCCGCGTGTCGTTTTGCGAACGAGCATTATTCTAATCCAGAAAAACGCCGGTTTGGGGCACGCGCCCAAATTTGCCCGATACTTGCCGCCATGTTGTCTTTCCGCTCCTTGCTCACCACCGTGGTGCTGGTGGCCAGCGCGGGCACCCATGCCCACGCCGCCAGCACCGACTGCCCGCAACACTTTGTGCAGGGGCAGCCGCCCGTTGTCACGCAGCCCAAGCTGCAGCAGCGCACGCAAGCGCTGTGCTTCACCGCTTTTGCGGTGCTGCATTCCGGCGTGAGCCGCACCCCGCTGTACGCCGCCGAACGCCTGACGCGCGACAGCCTGGCCGCCGCCAGGCAACTGGCGCGCAAGGACACCTTCCACGCCGAAGACCGCCTGCCCGCGCGCGACCGCGCCGAGCTCAAGGACTACGCCCGCTCCGGCTACGACCGGGGCCACCTGGCCCCCAACGCCAACATGCCCACCCGCGAGGCGCAGGCCGAATCGTTCTCGCTGGCCAACATGGTGCCCCAAGTCCACGCCAACAACGCGGGCGTGTGGGCGGGCATGGAAGCCGCCGCACGCGAGCTGGCGCGCGAGGAGGGCGAGCTCTACGTCGTCAGCGGCCCGGCTTTTGTGGGCACCGAACTCAAGCAGGTGGGCAACGTGCTGGTGCCCACCCACCTGTGGAAGGTGCTGTACAGCCCGCAGCAGCAGCGCGCCGGGGCCTACCTGATCGACAACGACGAGTCGCAGGACTACGACACCCTGAGCCTGGCCGAGCTGGAGCAGAAAACAGGCATCAACCCCATGCCCGGCCTGCCCGCCCAGGTGCGCAACGCGGGCATGGACTTGCCCGAGCCCAACGCCAGCTACAACAGCCGCAAGGGCCACAGCAACACCACCAGCGCCCCCGCCAAGGCAGCCGAGCCCGAGGAGGAGAGCCTCCTGTACAGCATCCTGCACGCGCTGCTCAAGATCCTGCAACAACTGCTGGGCAAGTGACATCCTCCTCCTGACGCCACGCCACCGCCATGCCAACCGACTTCCACCCCTACGCCAACGAGTCCGATGTGGTCCGCATCGACCACCTGGAGATTGAAAACCGGCTCGACCGCCTGACGCTGACCGGCGACCTGGTGCTGACCCGCGACCGCGCCGGGCTGGCGCTGGCGCAGGAGCTGCAGGCGCTGCTGGCGCGCGCCATCCACACCTTGCAAGCCGACCCCGACCTGCCGGAACGCATGGCCACCGTGCCGGTGCGCACGGTCCGGAACCCGTTCCTCTGAACCAGGGCGGGCCAGGCGGGGCGGTGTCTTGTTGCAAGGCCGCCGATAGCCACAAGGCAGATAATGGCTTCATAAAACAGCTATAGGAGACACCCTACCATGTCCAGTCCACGCCGCCTGCCCGTTGGCACCCGTTTGTTGCTGCTGGTCAGCGCCGCCTTGCTGGGCATTGCTGCGCTGACCGCCGTGTTCCTGGTCACGGAACGTGCCCTGATCAAGCAGGAACGCGAGAGCGCGGTGCGCCAGGCGGTGGAAACCGCGCACGGCATCGTCGCCCATTTCGAGCAGCAGGCGCGCCAAGGCCAGCTCAGCCACGAGACCGCGCAGCAACAGGCCCTGGCCGCCGTGCGTGGCCTGCGCTACAGCGGCAATGAATACTTCTGGGTGCAAAACATCGCGGGCAACATGCTGATGCACCCCATCCAGGCCAAGCTCAACGGCAGCAACATGTCGGGCTTCAAAGACCCGGACGGCAAGCTCTTCTTCCAGGAAATGATCGACGTGGTCAGGGCCAGCGGGGCGGGCTTTGTGAGCTACCAGTGGCCCAAGCCCGGCAGCGACAGCCCGCAGCCCAAGCTGTCCTACGTCAAGGGCGTGGTCGGCTGGCAGTGGATCATCGGCTCCGGGGTCTACATCGACAACATCAACGCCACCATGGTGCAGCGTGCCATCGGGTTTGCCGCCGGGGCGCTGGTGCTGATGGTGGCGCTGCTGGCGCTGGGCTGGGCCATCTCGCGCGGCATCCTGCGCCAGCTCGGCGGCGAGCCCGACTACGCCGCCAGCCTGACGCAGCGCATCGCCAGCGGCGACCTGGCCACCCGCATCGAGATTGCCCACCCCGGCGAGCACAACCTGCTGGGCGCGCTGCAGGCCATGCGCGACCAGCTGGCCGCCGTGGTGCAGCGCGTGCGCGATGGCGCCGACGAACTGGCCAACGCCAGCGCCCGCATTGCCGACGGCAACCAGGACCTGGCCCACCGCACCGAAGCGCAGGCCAGCGCGCTGGAAGAAACCGCCGCCTCCATGCACCAGATCAGCCACACGGTGCAGCACAACGTGGAAGGCGTGGTGCGCGCCACCCAGCTCGCCACCGACGCGCGCAGCGTGGCCGCCCGTGGCGGCGAGGAAGTCGCGCGCATGGTGGACACCATGCAAAGCATCCACGAGTCCTCCAGCCGCATTGCCGACATCATCGGCGTCATCGACGGCATCGCGTTCCAGACCAACATCCTGGCGCTCAACGCGGCCGTGGAAGCCGCCCGCGCGGGCGAGCAGGGGCGCGGCTTTGCGGTGGTGGCCACCGAGGTGCGCGCACTGGCGGGCCGCTCCGCCGCCGCCGCCAAGGAAATCAAGGGCCTGATCAACACCAGCGTCGCGCGCGTGACCGAAGGCTCCAGCCTGGCCAGCCACGCCGGCGCCACCATGTCGGAGGTGGTGGACGCCATCACGCAGGTGGCCGACATCATGGCCGAGATCCAGGACGCCAGCAGCCAGCAGGCCACCGGCATCAACCAGGTGGGCGAAGCCGTGGGCCACATGGACCAGGTCACGCAGCAAAACGGCGCGCTGGTCGAGGCCATGGCCCACGCCGCCACCGAACTCAAGCAGCAGGCCGACGCGCTGGTGCACACCATGTCGGTGTTCAAGCTGGGCAGCCACTGAGCGCGTATACTGCCATGCGCTCCTCACATACCCCACGGGGTTCCATGGGGAGCCGGAATTGACGACGCATTCAACCTGAGGAGAGCAAGCATGACACAGAACGTTGGCGGCATTGACCGCATCCTGCGCATCGTGGTGGGCCTGGTGCTGGTGGCCCTGGCCGCCACCGGCACCGTGGGCTGGTGGGGCTGGATCGGCGCACTGCCGCTGGCCACCGGCCTGCTGGGCTGGTGCCCGCCTTACGCCATTTTTGGCTGGAACACCTGCAAGCTCAAGAAATAAGGCGCGGCAGCGGGGGCATGGCCTTGGCGCCACCCCACAGGCGGGGCGGGTGTTGCTACGATAGCCCCCACTATGCAACATACACCCACCCTTTTTGACCCCGTTCACGCTGGCGCCTTGCAACTGGCCAACCGCGTGGTGATGGCCCCCCTGACGCGCAACCGCGCGCCCAACGCCGTCCCCACCCCCATGATGGTGCGCTACTACGAGCAGCGCGCCACGGCGGGCCTCATCATCACCGAAGGCACCGCCATCAGCCCCACCGCGCAGGGCTATTCCGACGTGCCCGGCCTGTACAGCACCGAACAGCTGGACGGCTGGAAGCACGTCACCAAAGCCGTGCACCACGCAGGCGGCAAGATCGTGGTGCAGCTGTGGCACGTGGGCCGCGTCTCGCACCGCGAGCTGCAACCGCACTTTGTGGCGCCGGTGGCGCCGTCGGCCATCCGTGCCCACGCCAAGACCGTGCTGATCAAGGACGGCGTGCCCACGTTTGTTGAGACCTCCGAGCCGCGCGCGCTGGACGCAGAGGAGTTGCCCGGCATCGTGCAGGACTACCGCCACGCTGCGCGCAACGCCATCGCCTGCGGCTTTGACGGCATCGAGATTCACGCCGCCAACGGCTACCTGCTGGAGCAGTTCCTCAAGCGCGGCGCCAACCAGCGCACCGACGACTACGGCGGCAGCATCGAGAACCGCGCCCGCCTGTTGCTCGAAGTCACCCGCGCCATCGTGGACGAGATTGGCGGCGAGCGCGTGGGCATCCGCCTGTCGCCCGCCTCGCCGTCCAACGGCATCTCGGAACCCGACCCGCAGCCGCTGTACGAGCATGTGGTGCGCGAGCTGGGCCCGCTGGGCCTGGCCTACCTGCACGTGGTCGAAGGCTCCACCGGCATGGAACGTGTGGTGGCCGACACCCCGTTCGACTACGCCGCGCTCAAGGCCGCCTACCGCAACGCCGGAGGCCACGGCGCCTGGATGCTCAACAACGGCTACACGCTGGACATGGCGCAGCAGGCCGTGGCCGACGGCGCCGACCTGATCGCGTTTGGCAAGCCCTTCATTGCCAACCCGGACCTGGTGGCGCGCCTGCGCCAGGGTGGCCCGTTCAACGAGGCCGACCGCGCCACCTTCTACGGCGGCGGCGAGCAGGGCTACCTCGACTACCCGACGCTGGCCGGTTAAAACCGCCCGACCACCGCCCGACCACCGCCCGACCACCGCCCGGCCTGGCCCGCTCACTGGCCGCGCTGGGCGGCGTTGACCTCGCGCTCGCGGCGCAACTGGCGCCGCGCCGTGAACAGGCTCCAGCCTATGATGCTGAGCGACACCACGGCAATGATCATGGTGGCCGCCGCGTAGATGGTGGGGTTGATGCCGCGCCGCGCGTAGGTGAACACCACCTGCGGCAGGGTGTTGACGCCCGGGCCCGACAGGAATTCCGCAATCACCACATCGTCGAACGACAGCGTGAAACTCAGCAGCCACGCCGCCGCCAGCGCCGGGGCGATGCTGGGCAGCGTGACCAGAAAGAACACCTGCGCCGGGCGGCAGCCCAGGTCCATGGCCGCTTCCTCCAGCGAGCGGTCCATCTCGCGCAGGCGCGACGTGATGACCACCGTGGCGTACGCCATGCCCAGCAGCGTGTGCCCGGCAATGATGGTCAGCAGGCCGCGCTCGGGCCAGTCCAGCGCGCCTTGCACACCCACCATCAGCAGCAGCAGCGACAGGCCGATGATCACCTCCGGCATCACCAGCGGCGCGCCCACCAGCCCGGCAAACAGGCGCCGGCCCCGGAACGCGGTGTAGCGCACCAGCACAAAGGCCGCAAACGCGCCCAGCACCGCCGACAGCGTGCCCGTGACCAGCGCCACCTGCAGCGAGGTGGCCAGGCCGTCCATGATCTTGTGGTCGTTGAACAGCGCCTCGTACCAGCGCAGCGAAAAGCCGGTGAAGCGCCCGTCCTGGCGCGTGCTGTTGAAGCTGAACAGCACCATGAACAGCAGCGGCGTGTACAAGAAGGCGTACCCCAGCACCAGCCAGAAGCGGCCAAAATAACGTTGCAGAAAACGCTGCATGGTCTAGCCCGGATATTTCACCGTAGTCCACCCCGTCGTCTCTTTTGTCACTTTGATGCCTGAAGAG
>NZ_NWBQ01000018.1 GCF_002837135.1 Macromonas bipunctata
GGCTGATGCGTTGCCCACATCAGTCAGGCCTAATGGTTCAGAATTCGCCGACAGAACAAAAAAAGGCCGGTAGGTGGCCACATCGTTGTCGGTGATGTTGACCACCAGCGGATCGATGCCTTGCAGGTTGTTGTAGTCGGGGTCGTCACTGCTGACGCTGTGTTGCACCACGCCCGCATGTACTCCTTCGTTGACGGTGTCGTTGCGGGCGGTGACGGTGACGGTTTGCGCCTGATTCCAATTTGAGGTGGTAAAGGTCAGCGTGGCCTGGTCAAATGTGATTTGGCCGCTGGTGTCATCCAGCGTCACGGTCACATCGTGTGTGGGTTTGGTCAACAGTTTGACGGTGTAGGTGTCGCCCGTGGCCCCGCCTTCGCTTACGCGGGTGCCGTCGCCGCTGGGGGTGATGATCAACTTGGGAGCCACACCTTCAAAGAACTGGATAGCACCCGCGCTGTTGCCCACCAGAACATCCAGATCGCCATCGGCATCGATGTCGGCCAACGCTGGGCTGGCGTTGCTGTCCACATGGGCCAACCCCAGCGGGTTGGTGATCGCCGCTGCAAACGCTGGCAGCGTAGTAGCAGCCCCCGTGTTGGCAAATAACAGCATGTCGCCATTGCTGTTGCCCACCAAGATGTCCAAATCACCGTCGGCATCCACATCGGCCACCGTCAAACTGGCCCGACCGCCCACATTGGCCAGTCCAAACGGGTTGGTGCTGGCGGCGGCAAACGCGGCACTGCTGGCATTGCCTGTGTTGGCAAACAACCGTATATCGCCCGCACTGTTGCCGACCAAAGCGTCCAAATCGCCATCACCGTCGATGTCCGCAAACGCTGAATCGGCACCATAGCCCACATTCACCAGCCCAAACGGGTTGGTACTGACGGCGGCAAACGCGGCACTGCTGGCGTTGCCCGTGTTGCGGAAGAACCGCGTGTCACCATCCCAGTTGCCCACAAAAGCGTCTAAGTCGCCATCGCCATCGATGTCCACCAACGCTGGTTTGGCCACCGAACCCACATCCACCAAACCAAACGGGTTGGTGCTGGCCACTGCAAACGCCGCACTGCTGGCTGTGCCGTTGTTCTTCAAAAACAGCGTGTTGCCCTCGCCATTGCCCACAAAAGCGTCCAAATCGCCATCGCCATCAATGTCCACCAGCACAGGTTTGACGGCCCCCCCCACATCAGCCAAGCCAAACGGTGCAGTCTCGCTGTGCGCTACAAAAAATGGCCGGTAAGTGGCTGCATCATTGTCAATAACGTTGACCACCAGCGTGTGTACGGGCAAGCCTGTGTAATCGGGATCGGTACTGCTGACAGTATGTTTGACAATGCCGGTGTGCTTGCCCTCGTTCACCGTGTCGTTTAGCGCAGTAACGGTAACGGTTTGGGGTTGGTCCCAATTGGTACTGGTAAACGTCAGGGTGGTGGTGTTGAGCGTGACTTGGCCGTTGGTGTCGTCCAACGTGACCGTCACATCCTGTGTAGGTTGGGTCAAAAGTTTGACGGTGTAGGTGTCCGTGGCGCTGCCTTCGGTCACGCGGGTGCTGCCATCACTGGGCGTAATAGACACGCCGGGCGCTGTGTTCAGAAACGATTTGACAACACCAGAACCATTGCCAATCAAGGTATCCAAATCGCCATCGCCATCAATGTCCACAAATGCTGGACTGGCGTATGAGCCTGTGTTCGCCAAACCGAACGGACTGGTGCTGGACGCAGCAAAGGCGGCACTGCTGGCTGTGCCGGTATTGCGGAAAAACAGCGTGCTGCCATCCTTACCTACAAAAGCATCCAAATCGCCATCGCCATCAATGTCCACAAAGACCGGACTGGCGTATGAGCCTACACCCGTCAAGCCGAAGGCATTGGTGCTGGCAGCGGCAAATGCTGCACTGCTGACCGTCCCTGTATTACGTGCGAACCAGATGTCACCAGTTGCATCACCTACAAAAGCATCTAGGTCACCATCGCCATCAACGTCCACAAATGCCACACTGGCGCGTGACTCTACAGTCACCAAGCCAAAAGGGCTGGTACTGGCGGCGGCAAAAGCGGCGCTGCTGGCAGTGCCAGTATTTCGGAAAAACAGCGTGTTGCCAAGTTTATTGCCTACAAAAGCATCCAAGTCACCATCGCCATCAATGTCTACAAGCGTTGGCTTGGCGTTGTCGCCCACATCGCTCAGACCAAAGGGATTGGTACTGACCACCCCAAAGGCGGCACTGCTGACAGTGCCCGTATTGCGAAAAAACAGCGTGTTGCCAAGTTTATTACCTACAAAAGCATCCAAGTCGCCATCGGCATCTATGTCCACAAACACTGGGCTGGCGGAATCACCCACGTCTGTTAACCCAAATGGCCCGGTGCTGGCGGAAAGCGCAAAAAAAGTCCGATGGGCGGCAATATCGTTGTCGGCAATGTAAACCACGACCGATGCACCAGTTATGCCGTTGTAATTGGTGTCGGTGCTGGTCAAAGTGTGTTTGACAACACCCGTGTGCTTGCCCTCATTGACCGTGTCGTTCACTGCTGTGACAGTCACGGTTTGCGCCACGTTCCAGTTGGCTGTGGTGAAAGTCAGCGTGGTGGTGCTAAGGCTGACTTGGCCGTTGGTGTCGTCCAGCGTCACGGTCACGTCGTGCGTGGGTTGGGTCGACAGCTTAACGGTGTAGGTGTCGCCCGTGGTGTCACCTTCGCTCACACGGGTATCGTCGCCAGTGGGGGTTATCACCAGCCCAGGGTTGACGTTGAGGAAAAACTGAACAACGCCATTGTTGTTGCCGATAAAGGCATCGAGGTCGCCGTCGGCATCGATGTCCACAAAGGTGGGGCTGGCAAAAGTCCCCACACCGCTCAGACCCCAAGGGTTGGTGCTGGCCGCAGCAAAAGCGGCACTGCTGGCGTTGCCCACATTTTTAAAAAACAGCGTATTGCCGTTCTGACTACCCACAAAAGCATCAAGATCACCATCTTTATCGATATCCACCAAGGTGGGGCTGGCGTAAGAGCCCACATCGCTCAGGCCCCAAGGGTTGGTGCTGGCCGCAGCAAAAGCGGCACTGCTGGCGTTGCCCGTGTTTTCAAAAAACAGCGTATCACCTGGACTGTTGCCGATAAAAGCATCGAGGTCGCCATCGCCGTCAATGTCTACCAAGGTAGGGGAGGCAACAAAATCCACATCACTCAGGCCAAACGGTGCCGCACTGGTGGCACCGGTGTATTGCACAAAAACGGGGTCTTTGGTGATAGCCATTCTTATTTCCTCAAAATAGGTGCAAAAAAAAATAATTGATCATTATGCTTCACCGCTCAGTGCTCAATCGGATTGGGCACACAGTGATGTGCATGTGCTGTGGCAAACTTCGGAACATTCTGACAAATTTTTGGCTGTTTTGGCTCTCACAAAAATCTCACTCACGAGAGAATTGCAGAAATAAAAATGATCACGTTTATCCAACACGCTACCCAAAAACCAACCATCGCTGTGGTTGAAGACGAACCCGTGCTGCGCGAAGAACTGACCTTTCAACTGCAACATCGCGGCTTTGACGTGGTGGCCTTTGCCGACGCGGCGGGCTTGTACCGCCATTTGGCCGTTCACAGCGTGGCCGCCTTGGTGCTGGACATTGGCTTGCCGGGCGAAGACGGTTTGAGCGTGGCACGGTTGCTGCGCGCGCACCACCCACTGATGGGGTTGGTGTTTGTGACCGCGCGCCACCTGCGCCACGACCGGCTGGAGGGCTTGTCTGCCGGGGCCGATGCCTACCTGAGCAAACCCGTGGACGTGGATGAGTTGGAACTGCTGCTGCGCCGTTTGCTGCAACGGCACACCGCCACCAGCACACAGGCCACCACGCCCCATGATGACAACGCCCCACGCTGGCAACTGTTGCCCATACGCAACGTGTTGCAAGCCCCCAATGGCACCCATGTGCGGCTGACGCTGACGGAATTGCAATTTTTGAGCAAGCTGATATCGCAACCAGGCCAACCTTGCTCAAATCTGGATTTGGCACAAGCCATGAACCTGATGCCCGACGAGTGGAGCCGCCACCGCATGGAAGTGGTGGTGAGCCGCTTGCGCAACAAGGTGGAACGTGAAACCGGTCTGCCCATCCCCATCAAAACGGTGCGCGGGACAGGGTACGCTTGGACAGGTTGAAGCAAGTGGCGATTACAACCACCCTGTTGGCCCGCCTTGGATGGCCCGTGCTGCTGTGTGGCGTGCTGGGCACGGCACAGGTACAGGCCACCACCACCACACCACTGCCGCTCACGCCAGCAGAACAGGCCTACGTGCAACAACACCGCACGGTGTGGATGTGTGTAGATCCAGACTGGGCACCTTTTGAACGGCTGAATGAGCAAGGGCAACACGTGGGCATTGCGGCCGACTTGATGGCACTAGTTGCACAGCGCACAGGACTGAACATACAGCCGTTGGCGGTACGTTCGTGGGAGGAAAGTTTGGCAGCCTCACGCGCTGGGCGCTGCCAAATCATGAGCTTTTTGAACCAAACTCCCGAACGTGAAACTTGGCTGCGCTTTACGGGGCCGGTTTTTTCCGACCCAAATGTGCTGATTACCCGCGAAGAACACCCCTATATTGCCGACCTGCAAACCCTAAGCCGGAGCACGGTGGCGCTGCCGCGTGGCACGATGGTAGAAGAACGCATACGCACGGATTTTCCGAAGCTGCAAATTGTCACGACCGCCAGTGAGCAAGAGGCGGTGGAAATGGTGTCGGAACGCAAGGCAGACATGACCATACGCTCGTTGATTGTGGCGGCTTATACCATCAAACAACAAGGTCTGTTTAATTTGAAGATTTCGGGTCAGGTTCCTGAATACACCAACCAGTTGAGAATTGGCATACTCAAAAGCGACCCCGTGCTGTGGAACGTGCTCAACAAAGCCGTGCAAACCATCACAGTGCAAGAAAAAGAATCCATCGCCAACCGGCATGTGGCCATTCAGGTGCAACAAGGGGTTGACCACAAGCGGGTGTGGCAGGTGCTGGCTGTGGCCACGGGGCTGTTGCTGGTGGGTGGGTTTTGGCACCGCAAATTGCGCCAAATTGACCAAGAACGCGCTACGTTGGCAGAAGCGCGGGTAGAGCAAACCCTTCAGACACAACGCAACCAGAGCCAGCTCATGGCATTGCTGTCGCACGAGGTTCGAACGTCGCTGTCCATCATTGATGGTGCAGCCGGGTCTTTGCGCCTGCTGCTGGAGCCCGACAATGCGGCGTGCTTGTTGCGCGTGGAGCGCATCCACACCGGAGTCCAACGGATACAAGAACTGACCGATCAATTTTTAACCAAAGACCGGCTGGAAAGCGGCGCATTGACCCCGCAACGTGTGCATACCGATGGCCTGACGCTTTGCCATGAAACCGTTCATCTTTTGGACGAGCAGCACCGCGTGCGTATTCAACACCAAGGCGATACTTGCCTGTGCGCAGATCCCGATTTATTGCAGGTAGCGTTGCGTAACCTGTTGGTCAATGCACTGCGCTACACACCACCTGGTTCGCCTGTGACGGTGAATGTGGTGGGGCAGGACGACCATGTGGTATTTCGCGTCACAGACGAAGGGCCGGGCATCCCAGCAGCAGAACAGGACATGGTTTTTTTCAGTTATGTCCGAGGCTCACAGAGCCACGGCAAACCCGGCTCTGGGCTGGGCTTGCATTTGGTCAGGCGCGTGGCAGAGTTGCATTCGGGCACCGTATCGCTCGACTCCCCCGCCGCAGGCGGTGCCAGTTTTGCTCTCTCTTTGCCGCGCGCTTGAACGACTTACAACACCAGACTGCTGCTATCCAGCGCACCCACCCCCACCAACAC
>NZ_NWBQ01000019.1 GCF_002837135.1 Macromonas bipunctata
CACGTGCGCAACGAGGCGGTGCGGGCCTGCGGGCGACTGGGGCGCAAAATCTGGAAATGCTGGAGCGGCTACCACCGGCGCAGTCTGGTGGAGACCAAGATGCACTGCTTCAAGCGCTTGGGCGAGCGCGTGATGGCACGCACGTTCGAGCGTCAGGTGGCGGAGTTGCAGGTGCGCGTGGCGTTGCTCAACCGCTTCACGCAACTGGGCACCCCGGACACGGTGGCAATAGCATAACTGCGTCTGGGGTCAGGGGAAGACCGTCCTTTCAGAACTTTGTGCAACAAAGCCATCGAGTGTGGCCACCACCACGCCGCGCAGTTGGCCGTCGTCCAGCATGGCGCGCGACACATTGACCGCCCAAGTGCGGTTGGTCGTCAGGTAGGGGCGCGAGATGAACACGCGATGGGTGTCGTCGTGGACAGTCTGCACAATTTCCTGGAAAAATGGCCGGTGTGCGTACTGGCCTCCCACCAATGTTGAGACGGTGGACAGTTGCACCACGCCCTTGCCGTCGAGCACTGTAAAGCTGCGTGTGCCCGGCAGTACGTCCAACACGCGTTGCAGGTGCCGGGTGGCGTGTTGCTGGCTGTGCGGATGTTGTTGCCACAGTGGCAAACCGGCCAGCAGCATGTCGAGGGCGTGGCTGGCGCTCTCAATTTCCATTTTCAGCACCCGTGCTGCCATCTGGCTTTGCGTGAGCAGTTGCACGGTTTCGTTGGCCACAATGGTGTGGCGTTCCGAATCGCGCAGCAGGTACAAGCTGGCGCCCAGCCCCAGCCACAACAGTGCCCACAGCAGCCACGGCCAGCCACGCTGCCCACGTTGGGGGTAAATCTGCGTGGGCAGAGCGTGGTCGGGGGTGTGGCTCATGGCGGCGTGGGCGCAAGCGGGGTCAATGGCCCCAGCTGTCTTTCAGGCCCGTGATGCGGTTGAACACCGGGCGGCCAGCGGTGTGGTCGGCGCGGTCGGCCACAAAGTAGCCGTGGCGCTCGAACTGGAACTTGTCGTCGGGCTGCGCCTTTGCCAATGAAGGTTCGACGTAGCCCGTGACCACGTGCAGGCTGTTGGGGTTGAGGCAGGCCAGAAAGTCCTTGCCGCCCGCGTCGGGGTTGGCATCGCTGAACAGGCGGTCGTAGAGCCGGATTTCCGCTGCCACACCGTCGGCCACGCCCACCCAGGTGATGGCGGCTTTGACCTTGACCGAATCCGCACCGGGGGTGCCGCTCTTGGTGTCGGGCACCACGGTGGCGTGTACTTCGGTAATGCGGCCCTCGGCATCTTTGGTGCAGCCGGTGCATTCAATCACGTAGCCCCCCTTGAGGCGCACCTTGTTGCCGGGGAACAGGCGCTTGTAGCCCTTGGGCGGCACTTCGGCAAAGTCTTCGCGCTCAATCCAGACTTCCTTGCCAATGCTGAACTGGCGCGGTGCCGGAGCAGGCTGGCCTTCGGGCGGATGGGGCAGGGCGGGCAGGGTGCAGGGTTCCAGGTGGCCCGCGCCCATCACCTCGTCCCAGTTGGTCAGCACCAGTTTGACCGGATCGAGCACGGCCATGCCCCGGTGGGCTTGGTGTTCGAGGTCTTCGCGCAGGCAGCCTTCGAGCGTGCTGTAGTCGATCCAGCTGTCGCTCTTGGTCACGCCAATGCGTTCGGCAAACAGTTGCAGGCTGGCGGGGGTGTAGCCACGGCGGCGCAGGCCAACGATGGTGGGCATGCGCGGGTCGTCCCAGCCGCTGACGTGGCCATCGCGCACCAGTTGCGCCAGCTTGCGCTTGCTGGTGACGACGTAGGTGAGGTTGAGGCGCGCAAATTCGTGCTGGTGTGGCGGTGGGCTGTTCAGCAGGCCACCTTCAATCAGGCGTTGCAGCAGCCAGTCGTAAAACGGGCGTTGGTCTTCAAATTCCAACGTGCAGATGCTGTGGGTGATCTGCTCCAGCGCGTCTTCAATCGGGTGCGCAAAGGTGTACATCGGGTAGATGCACCATTTGTCGCCCGTGTGGTGGTGCGTGGCACGGCGGATGCGGTAGATGGCCGGGTCGCGCATGTTGATGTTGGGGCTGGCCATGTCGATTTTGGCGCGCAGCACGGCGGCACCGTCGGGCAGTTCGCCATCGCGCATCTGGCGAAAGCGGGCCAGGTTCTCGGCGGGGGTGCGGGTGCGGAAGGGGCTGTCCACGCCGGGTTTGCTGAAGTCGCCCCGGTTGGCGCGCATCTCGTCGGCGCTTTGCTCATCGACGTAGGCGTGGCCCGCTTCGATCAGGTGTTCCGCCGCGCGGTACATGAAGTCGAAATAGTCGCTGGCTTGGTAGAGGTGGGTCTCGTGCTGGCCGTTGAAGCTGGAGGCCCAGTCAAAGCCCAGCCAGCGCACCGCATCGATGATGCTGTGGACGTATTCCTGGTCTTCTTTTTCGGGGTTGGTGTCGTCAAAGCGCAGGTGGCACACACCGCCGTAGTCGCGCGCCAGGCCAAAGTTCAGGCAAATGGATTTGGCGTGGCCCACGTGCAGGTAGCCGTTGGGTTCGGGCGGAAAGCGGGTGCGGATCTTGGCCGGATCGGGCTGGCCAGCACCGTGGTGGGCCGCATCGCCGGGCGAGCCGCCCCAGCGGCGCTGGGCGTAGGTGCCAGCGGCCAGGTCGTGCTCGATGATCTGGCGCAGGAAGTTGCTGGGCTTGTGGGCCGCTTCGGGGGCAGTGGAGTCGGGGGTGGAAACAGTGGAGCTCATGCGCGCCATTTTAGGGGCCGCGTTGCCCGCGCTGGCGCGCCCGCAGGCTGAAACGGCTGGTTACGCTTGTTGCAGGCGCTGCCACGCGCTTTGCGGGCCAAATCGGGCTCTAATGCAGGCTGTGTTGGTGCGCGTGTGTGGCGTGCCCGAGGAGTGTTGAAATGAAATTCATGCAATCGTTGCGGGGCGTGCTGGCCGTGGGCTTGCTGGGCGTGGCCGGGTTGGGGGCCGTGCCCCAGGTGCAAGCGGCCGATGTGTACTGGTCGATCGGGGTGCAGTCGGGCCCCGCGCCAGCGGTGGTGGTGCCGTCGCGCCCGTCGTATCCGCCGCCGCGCGTGGTGTACGCCCCGCCCCCAGCCATGCCGGCGGTGGTCGTGGTGTCGCCAGGCTATGCGGTGCCCGCTGCGCGCTGGGACGACGCGCGTGGCCGCCGCGAGGGCCACTACAGGCGCCACCACCATCGGCACGACCGCCACGGCCACCGCGACGACCGCCGTGCGTCCGGCGCCACCTGCTACCACCAGGACGTGGGCTATTTCGACTGCCGCCGGGGCCCGCGCTGAACCTGAGCCTGAATCCCATAAAGCCCTGATAAGGGTGGGGCAAAGTCATTTTTTCGCAACAGTGCTGTGCTAATTTGCCGGCATGAAAAGATCCATGCCTTGCGTTTGGTCGGCGTTTGTGGCAAAGCCTTCCGGGTGGGGAGTGCGGTGCTGGCTGGGCGCATGCCTGGTCGTGGGAGTGGTCACGGCCCGCGCCGAGACCGCCTACACCCTGCTGTACCCCCACCACAGCGCCCCGCTCATCAGCCAGACCCAGGGCACGCACCAGGGTGTGCTGGTGGATGTGGTGCGCGCGGTGGCGCAACGCACGGGCATGCAGCTGCACTGGCAGCCGACCAGCGGCGTGGCCACCGAGCGTGACGCCCAGCACGCCCGCGCCGACGCCGTGCTGATGCTGCACGCGCCGCTGCACGCGCGCCTGCCGGGGCACGAGGTGACGCTGCCGCTGCTGGAATCCGAATTCGTGCTGGTGCGGCCGCAGGACGCGCCGGAGCGTGATGCCCGCTCGTCGCGCTTTCGGGTCGGGGTCGAGCCCAACGGCATCGCCATGGAATGGGCGCTGTACCAGCAGCCCGCCCAGCTGGAGCTGGAGCTGGTGGAGGACTGGCCCCGCGCGCTGCTGGCGCTGCAAAGCGGGCAGGTGGACGCGCTGGTGATGGACCGCTGGCTGGCCCAGATGTACCTCAACAGCGGCGAGGCGGCGGGCCTGCGCATCGGCAACACCCCGGTGGCGCGCGGCTACGCCTACCTGGCGGTCAAGCCCGGGCAGACCGAGCTGCTGGAGCTGTTCAACAGCGAGCTGCGCGCCATGCAGGCCGACGGCACGCTCAACCAGATCCACGCCGCCTGGGGCAGCCACAAGGTGGTGCCCGTGGCGCGCCAGACCTACCAGCTGGCGCTGGGCCTGGGTGGGCTGGTGCTGTGCCTGCTGGTGGCCATGGTCTGGACCAACCGCAAGCTGGCCGCCGCGCAGCGCAAAGCGCTGGAGCTGCGCCACGAGGCGCTGCAGGCCGAACGCGCGGCCAAGGCCAGCCGCCACCGGCTTAACACCATCCTCGACACCGTGGTCGATGCCGTGCTCACGCTCGACGAGCGCGGCACCATCACCCACGCCAACCGCTCCACGCTGACCATGTTCGGCTTTGCGGCGCGCGACGTGCTGCACCACAGCATCCTCAAGCTGCTGCCCGACGGGCTGCGCGAGCTCAACCTGCACCACGGCCTGCCCACGCTGGTGCAGGTGGGCCCCAATGGCGTGATTGGCCAGGGCTGCGAGAGCTGGGGCCGCCACCGCGACGGGCGCACCATCCCGCTGCACGTCTCGCTGGCGCAGGCCAGCGTCACCGACGAGACCTGCTACGTGGTGTGCCTGACCGACGTCAGCACCGAGGTGCAGGCGCGCGAATGCGCCCGCGCGGCCCAAAAGACCGCCGAGGCCGCGCAGCAGGTGGCCGAGCAGGCCGCGCGCAGTAAGGACGTGTTCCTGTCCAACATGAGCCACGAGTTGCGCACACCCATGAACGCCATCATGGGCTTTGGCCAGATGCTGCAGTACGACCCGGCCCTCAACGCCGACCAGCAAGACAGCGTGCAAGAGATTTTGCGCGCCAGCGAGCACCTGCTCTCGCTCATCAACGACGTGCTGGACCTCTCCAAGATCAGCGTGGCCAAGATGGTGTTCAACATCGAGCCGGTGCCGGTGTCGGAGGTGTTGCGCGAGTGCCGCAACCTGGTCACGCCGCTGTTGTTGCAGCACGCCATTACATTGCACATCGACCCCCACGCCGACGCGCACTCTGGCCACGTGCTGCTGGCCGACCGGCTGCGGCTCAAGCAGGTGCTCATCAACCTGCTGTCCAACGCCATCAAGTACAACCGCCCGCACGGCCAGGTGCAGGTGGGCCTGCAGGAGGTGGACGATGGCCGCCTGCGCCTGTCCGTGCGCGACACCGGCCACGGCATCCCGCCCGAGCACCACGCGCGCCTGTTCGAGCCCTTCAACCGGCTGGGCTTCGAGAACTCCGGCATCGAGGGCACGGGCATCGGCCTGAGCATTGCCTGCAAGATGGTCGAAGGCATGCAGGGCCGCATGGGTTTTGACAGCGTGGTGGGCGTGGGCAGCACGTTCTGGTTCGAGCTGCCGCTGGAGTTCGATCTGCTGCCGCCGCAGGCGCCCGCGCTGCTGCAGGCCAGTGACCACGGCACACCCGTGCCCTACGTGTACTGCGAGACCGAGCAGCTGCTGCCGCGCGTGCTGTGCATCGACGACAACGCCACCAACCTCAAGCTGTTCGAGAAAATGCTGGGCCAGTCGGGCCGCTATGAGGTCTGGACCGCGCAGAGCGCCACGCATGGCCTGGAGCTGGCGCTGCGCCACGTGCCCGACCTGATCCTGCTCGACATCAAGATGCCCGACATGGACGGCTACGCGCTGTTGCAGCAGCTGCAGCGTCACAAGGCCACGGCGCAGGTGCCTGTGTTTGCCGTCACGGCCCAGGCCCTGACCGACGACGTGCAAAAGGGGCTGGACGCGGGCTTTGCGCGCTACATCGTCAAGCCCGTGATCGATGTGCAGGGCTTCTTTTTGCACATCAACGATGCGCTGGACAAGTCGCGCGCCGAGATGCTGTCGCGCCCGCTGGCGCGTCAGGGCGAGGCTTGAACCCGCAGACCCGCGTGGCCCGTGCCTTGGAGCCGGGCGGCGGCTGTTATGACGCCACGCCCAGCAGCGCGTGCAGGCGCGGGCTGCTGGTGGTATATTGCAGCAACACGCGTTCTTCAGGCCGCACCACAGCCGCGGCGGCAAACGCGGCCAAGGTGGCCTCGTGGAAGCCACACACAATCAGCTTGCGTTTGCCGGGGTAGGTGTTGATGTCGCCCACGGCAAAAATGCCCGGTTCGCTGGTGGCAAAGGTCTCGGTGCTGACGCACAGTTGCTTGCGCTCCATCGCCAGTCCCCAGTCGGCCACTGGCCCCAGTTTGGGCGACAGGCCCAGACGGGGCAGCAGGGCATCCAGTGGTAGGCGTGCCGATCCGTCGTCGGTGGCAATTTCCAGTGCCGTCAGGTGTTCGCCTTCGCATTCCAGCTCCGTAGGCTGGCCAATCACCAGTTGCAGCTGGCCTTGGGCCAAAGCGGTGCGCAGGGCTTGTTCCAGTGCGGGCTCTACACGGAACTTGTCGATGCGGTGCAGCAGCGTGACGCTGGCACAAGTGCCCGCTTGCGCCAAGGCCAGCGCGTCTTCCAGTGCAGCGGCATCACCGCCCATCACCACCACCGCTTGTCCGGTCAGCCGTTCAGTGGCAATGGCGTGGTAATGCACTTGGCGGTTCTCCAATGCGTTCAGACCGTCCAGCGCCACGCGGCGCGGCGCAAAAGCCCCTACACCGGCGGCAATGAACACAGTGGCGCAATCAAACACTTGCCCGCTGGCGGTGGTGACGCGAAAACGCTGGTTGGGCTGGCGCTGCAAGGCCACCACTTCCTGCTGCAAATGCAGCGGCGTTTTGAATGGGGCGATCTGTTGCAGCAGCCGTTCGGTCAGTTCACGCCCGGTACACACCGGCACGGCGGGGATGTCGTAAATGGGTTTGTCGGCGTACAGCTCCACGCACTGGCCACCGGGGTGGGGCAGCGCATCAATCACGTGGGCCGCAATCCCTTGCAGCCCCAGCTGGAACACCTGGAACAGGCCCACCGGGCCTGCACCAATCACGACCGCGTCGGTGGTGACCATGCCGGTGGTGGGCCGATCCATCAGCGTTGCAGCAGCGACAGCTTGCCGGTGCGGTCTTTCATCGCGTCTGCGTCGGGCAGCGGGGCCTTGCGCTTGGTGATGCTCTTCCAGTTGGGCAGGCGCGCCAAGTCGGCGTTGAGCTTGATCATGTGTTGCTGGTCTTTGGGCACATCCTCTTCGGCGTAGATGGCACCGGCGGGGCATTCCGGGATGCAGACGGCGCAGTCGATGCACTCATCGGGGTCGATGGTGAGGAAGTTGGGGCCTTCGCGGAAGCAGTCCACGGGGCAAACGTCCACACAGTCGGTGTATTTGCAGGCGATGCAGGCTTCGGTAACGATGTGGGTCATGGCGGCGAGGCTGCACAGGGCAGCGCAAGGTGTTGGAGAAAAAATGGCACAACCGACCCGGCACACGCAGGGCGCACCGCAGGTCGGCTGTGTGTCAAGGGCCTGATTTTAAGTTCAGTTGACCAGCACTGCCCCCGAGGTCTTGTGGGTGGCGGTATCGACCAGAATCAGTGCGCCCAGCACGCGCGATTGCGCGAATGGTACGGCTGGGATGGCCTCTTGCAGCAACAGTTCCACGTGGCCGATGGCGTTGGGGTCGAGGTGGTCGGAGTTGAGCTCGGCCAGGGTATTGATTTCCAGTTTGTGTACCACGCGCTTGACTTTGGTCTTGACCCAGCGGTGCCCGTGCAGCGCCCAGTAGACGCGGCCTGCCACCAGCGGTTCGTCGTCCAGCCATGCTACGGTGGTGGACAGTTCTTTGTGGCCGGGGTAGGCGCTGACGGCGGCAGGGGTGTCGAAGTCGTCCTCTGCCACGGCAGCGGCCACTGGAGCCGCCAAAATCCAGTCGCCGCGCGACACGTCCACTTCACGGTCGAGTACCACACCGGCGCTGCGGCCAGCGGCCACGTCTTGCGGGCGGCGGGCGTGGTCCAGCACTTGGGCCACCACAGCCTTTTGGCCACTCGGGAACACTTGCACCTCGGTGCCGGGCATAAACGTGCCAGCGGCCACGCGGCCCCAGAACACACGGCGGCCCTGGTAGGTCACGTTGCTGTCGTGCTGTTTCTCCACCCACTGCACCGGCAGCGCCACTGGCGCGGTGGTGTCGGCGGGGGTGTTGGGCAGTTGCTCCAGAATTTGCAGCAGCGTGGCACCGTTGTAGCCGCACCAGCCGGGGTTGGTCACGTCCACCACGTTCCAGCCCTTGAGCGCCGACACCGGCACCGTAGCGGTCACCGGAATCCCCGCTTCAGCGGCAAACGCGGCCAGTGCACCGCTGATGTTCTGGTACGCCACCGTGGCATCGTCCACCGCATCGAGCTTGTTGACGGCAAACACGATGCTGGGCACGCGCAGCAGTTTGCACAGCAGCGAATGGCGGCGGGTTTGCGGCAACAGTTGCAGGGCGGGGTTGGCCCAGTCCAGCTTGGTGGAGTCCACCAGCACCACCGCGGCATCGGCGCTGGAGGCGGCCGTGACCATGTTGCGGGTGTACTGCTCGTGGCCGGGTGCGTCGCCAATGATGAACTTGCGCGCTTCGGTGCTGAAGTAGCGGTAGGCCACGTCGATGGTGATGCCTTGCTCGCGTTCGGCGCTCAGGCCATCGGTCAGCAGCGCCAAATCGGTCTCGCCGCCACGGGTCACGCCCGCCAGATGGTCTTGCAGCACGGCTTTGCTGTCCACCAGCAGGCGGCCAATCAGCGTGCTCTTGCCGTCGTCCACCGAGCCGCAGGTGATGAATTTCAATGCGTCCATGTTCTTGCTTTCTTTGGGTCGGGGGGCGGTTTAGAAGTAGCCTTCGCGCTTGCGCTTTTCCATCGATGCGTCGCTGGTCTTGTCGTCCATGCGGGTCGCACCGCGTTCGCTCAGGTCGGCGGCCAGGGTTTCGATCACGATCTCGCCCGGGGTGGCGGCGGTGCTGGCCACGGGGCAGGTGCAGGTGATGTCGCCCACGGTGCGGAAGCGAACGTCGCGCACCACCACTGCTTCGCCTTCCTTGGGCGGTGTCAGCGGCGTGACGGGCACCAGCAGGCCCTTGCGTTCCACCACCTCGCGCTGGTGGGTGTAGTACAGGCTGGGCAGCGCAATGTTTTCGCGCTCAATGTACTGCCACACGTCCATTTCCGTCCAGTTGCTGATGGGGAACACGCGGAAGTGCTCGCCCGGCTGCAAGCGGGTGTTGAACAGCGTCCACAGTTCAGGGCGCTGGGCCTTGGGTTGCCATTGGCCAAACGCGTCGCGGTGGCTGAAGATGCGTTCCTTGGCGCGCGCTTTTTCTTCGTCGCGGCGGGCACCGCCCATCAGCGCGTCAAAGCGGAATTCCTCAATCGCTTCGAGCAGCGTGACGGACTGGTGCGCGTTGCGGCTTTCGCCGGGGTGGCTCAGGCGCACGGTGCCACGCGCCATCGAATCCTCGACGCTGCGCACAATCAGCTCGGCACCCAGCTCTTTGGCGCGGAAGTCGCGGAAATCGGTCACTTCCTGGAAGTTGTGGCCGGTGTCGATCATCAGCAGCGGGTACGGAATGCGGCCCGCGCCAAAGGCTTTTTCGGCGCACTTGAGCATCACGAGCGAGTCTTTGCCGCCCGAAAACAGCAGCGCCGGGCGCTCGAAAGTGGCGGCCACTTCGCGCAGAATGAAGATCGTTTCTTCTTCCAGCGCGTCCAGGTGGGAGTTGTTGAGTTGGTGGCTCATAAATGGTGCTTGTAAGGGGTTATGACTTGACGTGCAGGCCGCACTCTTTGGCGCTTTCATCTTCCCACCACCAGCGGCCGGAGCGGAATTCCTCGCCCAGGCTGATGGCACGGGTGCAGGGCGCACAGCCGATGCTGGGGTAAAACTGGTCGTGCAGCGGGTTGTAGTCCACGCCATTTTCGCCGATGTAGTGCCACACATCGCCCCACGTCCAGTTGGCCAGCGGGTTGAACTTGGTCAGGCCCTTGCTGGCCACTTCGCTGGTGTCGATCAGCGGTACTTCGGCGCGGGCGCTGGATTGCTCGCGGCGCAGGCCCGTGATCCACGCTTTTTGCCCCGCCAGCGCGCGTGCCAGCGGCTTCATTTTGCGGATACCGCAACACTCTTTGCGCAGGGCGATGCTTTGGTACATCGCATCCTGGCCTTCGCGGCGGATGAAGTGGATCACCGCCTCGTGTTGTGGGCGGTACACCGTGACGGGGGCGCGCGAATGGGCCTCGGTGCGTTCCAGCAGGGCCAGCGTTTCGGTGTGCAGCGCGCCGGTGTCCAGCACAAACACGCCAATGTCGAGTTGCAGTGCGTTGATGAGGTGGGTGATCACCACATCTTCTGCGCCCAGACTGGAGGCTTGCACCAGCGGCTGGAATTCGGCAGCGGCACGTTGCAACAGTGCCTGCGTCTCGGCCAGTTTGGCGGCGTAGTCGGGCGACGCTTTGGCGTGCAATTGCGTGGCCTTGAGCGGCGCAGCGGGCTTGAGGCCCGAAGTGCCACCGATGGGGGAAATGTCGCTCATGCAGGAGTCCTCTCAGGCAGCAGTATCGGCAAAGTGTGGTTGCGGATGCACCACGTCGCCTTGGTAGAAGCCGCTGAAGTGGCGCAGCAGTTTTTCACCGTGTGCCACATCTTGGTCGGCGCGCAGCACGGCTTCGGTGAAGCCGCAACGCTGCATGTGTACCAGTTGGTCGATCAGCACGTCGCCGGTAGCGCGCAGGGTGCCGGTGAAGCCGCAGCGGCGGCGCAGCTCCACCGCCTGGCTGAAGGCGCGGCCATCGGTGAACTTGGGGAACACCAGATCGATGCGCGTGATGCCTTGCAGGTCGAGCGCGAGCACGTCCGCATCGTTGTTCACGGTCAGCACGCCGGGGGTGGCCTCGGCAGTGGGCTGGTCTTGCAGGTTTTGGGCGGTCAGCAGTTGCATGGCGAACGTGTTGTCGTGGGGTGAACGGGCGGCATCAGGCATCGGTGCGGGCGGTGGCCACGCGCTGGGCGTTGGCGGCCACTTTGAACGGCTCCAAGCCCGCGCGCTTGACGGTGGCCTGGAAGGTTTCGCCGCTCTGGCGTTGGGCGCGGTAGGTGTCGAGGATGGCTTCGATCACGTCTGGCACTTCGTTGGCGGCAAACGAGGGGCCAATTACCTTGCCTGGGGTGGCCGGGCCGCTCAGGGTCGAGCCGTCGGAGCCGCCCAGCGTGATTTGGTACCACTCCTTGCCGTCCTTGTCCACGCCCAAGATGCCGATGTGGCCGCTGTGGTGGTGGCCGCAACTGTTGATGCAGCCGCTGATGTGCAGGTCGATTTCGCCCAGATCGTGCAGCTCGTCCAAGTCTTGGTAGCGTTCGGTGATGGCATCGGCCAGCGGCAGCGAACGTGCGTTGGCCAAGTCGCAAAAGTCGCCACCGGGGCAAGCGATCATGTCGGTCAGCAGGCGCACGTTGGCTTTGGCCAGGCCCAGGCGCTTGGCTTCGCGCCACACGTCGGGCAACTGGTCGGCGCGCACCCAGGGCAGCATCAGGTTCTGGTCGTGCGTGACACGCACTTCACCGGCGCTGAAGCGTTCGCTCAGTTCGGCCACGGCGTCGAGTTGGTCGGCGGTGGCATCGCCGGGCGATTGGCCCACGCGCTTGAACGACAGCGTGACCGCGCGCAAGGCCGGGTTGCGGTGCGCCTGCACGTTGCGGTGCAGCCAGCGGTCGTACTCGGTCTGTTCCTCGGCGGTGATGGCGGCAGCGGCGGTGCTGCCAAAGTCCAGTGCCGGATCGACAAAACCGGCTTGCACGCGCGCCAGTTCGGCGGCGGTGATGGTGTGTGGGCCGCCGTCTTGTTCCAGAATGCGCTGGAACTCGGTTTCCACTTCGTCGATGTAGCGTTGGCCTTCGGCCTTGACCAAAATTTTGATGCGAGCCTTGTAGATGTTGTCGCGGCGGCCCCACAGGTTGTAGACGCGGATCACCGCTTCCAGGTAGTTCAACAACTGGTGCCACGGCAGGAATTCGCGCAGCGTGGTGGCAATCACCGGCGTGCGGCCCATGCCGCCACCGGCCATCACTTTGAAGCCAACTTCGCCCGCCTCGTTCTTCAGCAGTTGCAGGCCCACATCGTGCCAGCTGGTGGCGGCGCGGTCTTCGGTAGCCCCCACAATGGCGCATTTGAACTTGCGGGGCAGGAAGGCAAACTCGGGGTGCAGCGTGCTCCACTGGCGCAGGATTTCGGCAAATGGGCGCGGATCGGCGATTTCATCCACCGCAATGCCGGCCAGCGCGTCGCTGGTGGTGTTGCGGATGCAGTTGCCGCTGGTCTGGATGCCGTGCAGCCCCACGCTGGCCAGCAAGTCCATCACATCGGCGGCGGCGCTCATCGCAATCCAGTTGAACTGCACGTTCTGGCGCGTGGTGAAGTGGCCGTAGCCGGTCTTGAGGCGGCTGCCAATCGCCTTGCCATCGCGCAGTTGCACATCGCCCAGCTTGTTCTGTGCGGCCACGGCACCTTGGAACACGTCGGCGCTGGGTTGGTCGTATTCGCGCGCCACACGCGCCAGCACGCGCACTTGCGCCGCCGACAGTTCACCGTAGGGCACCGCCACGCGCAGCATGGGGGCGTGGCGCTGGATGTACCAGCCGTTTTGCAGCCGCAGGGGCTTGAACTCGTCCTCGCTGAGGCTGCCCGCTTGCCAGCGTTGCAGCTGGTCGCGGAATTGTGCGGCGCGCTCGTGCACAAACTGGCGGTCAAATTCGGTGTATTGGTACATACAGGTTCAGGGTTCCAGAAATCGGTTCGGGTTTACGAGGTTCGGTTACAGCGCGATCAGCTTGAGCCCAGCGTAGGCCAGCAGCACGGAGAGCATGGAACGCACGATACGTTCTGGGGTTTTGTGCATCAGTTGTGAGCCCAGCCAGATGCCGGGCAGCGAACCCGCCAGCAGCTTGAGCAGCAGCGGCCAGTCCACCGACCCCAGCGAGGCGTGGCCCATGCCCGCCACCAGCGTCAGCGGCACCGCGTAGGCAATGTCGGCCGCAATGATACGGGGCAGCGGCAGCAGCGGAAACAGCACCAGCAGCACCGTCACGCCAATGGCGCCGGCACCGACCGAGGTCAATGTCACCAGCGTGCCGATCAGCGCGCCAAACAGCACCGGCAGGCTCCAGTGGCGCGCTCGCGTGGCGGCAGCGTCGCTGGCCGGGGCGGTGGCCTCGACCGGGCCCGCCGACGACACCACCCGCACCGGCAGCGGCTTGCGCATCCGTATCGCCTTGAACAGCGTGGCCCCGGCGGTCAGCAGCAGCGCCACGCCCAGCGTGGTGGTCATGAGCTTTTGCACCTCGGGGCTGGCCGGCCCCAGGTTGTGCAGCACATACAACGTGACCAGCGCCGCCGGGATGCTGCCCGCACACAGCTGGCCCACCACGTTCCAGGGCACCAGGCGCTGGCGCATCAGGCTGACGGTGCCACCGGCCTTGGTGAAGGCGGCAAACAGCAAGTCGGTGCCCACCGCCAGATAAGGCTTGACGCCGAAGAAGAAAATCAGGATGGGCGTCATCAGCGAGCCGCCCCCGACGCCGGTCAGGCCGACAACGAGGCCGACAAAGAATCCGGCAAAAACAAAGGCGAGATCGTGCATAGGGGTTGGACTGTAGAGGGATCCTACATAAAAACAAACGACTTTTTTCTTGTTTTTATATAGCTTGTAGGCATGAAAATGGCCGCTTGTTGCCCGCTGTGGTGTGTGCGCCAGGCTGTGCGGGCAAATATCTGTTAAGTTTATGGTCATGAGTACGTCCACCCCCACCTCTCCCGTTGCCGCCGCCCCGGCGCCCGCCCGCAATGTTGTCAATGATGTGTCGGAAGCCATCGACATGCGCGTGCGCGCCAACATGGCCCGTGCGTGGTCTGGCATTTCCCCTATCTCGCTGGCGCTGGCCTACACCGATTGGGCGCTGCACTTTGCCTCGTCGCCCGGTGCGCGCTGGCGCCTGTTCCGCCAGGCCATGGAGCAAAGTGTGAACTGGCAGAACGACGCCGTGCTGGCGCTGGCCAAGACCGCAGCCAAGCCGCTGCAGGAATTGGCCCACGCCGGGCGCGGCGAGCCCGAAGCCAGCCCGACGGCGGTGGCCAAGCCGGTGGAGCCACTGGCCCAGGCCATCCACACCGACCCGCGCTACGCCGACCCGCTGTGGGAGGAGTGGCCGTGGCGCGGCTGTGCCACCGCTTCCAAGGCCATGGAAGCCTGGTGGCGCGGCGCCAGCGGCCTGCGCGGCATGCAGGATCACAGCCGCGAGCAGATGCGCTTCTACGGCCTCAAGGCGCTGGACGTACTGGCGCCCAGCAACTGGCTGCTGTCCAACCCCGAAGCCATGCGCACCGCCTGGGAAACCGGCGGCCAAAGCCTCATGAAGGGCATGGACAACGCCATGAACGAGTTCCGCCTGCGCCACGGCGGCGAGGGCAGCGAACTGGCGCGCAGCCGCCGCAAGGAAGACCCGATGCCGGGCCAGCAGGTCGCGGTCACGCCGGGCCGCGTGGTGTTGCGCAACCGCCTGATCGAGCTGATCCAGTACGCACCCACCACCGAGCAAGTCCACGCCGAGCCGGTGCTGATCGTGCCGTCGTGCATCATGAAGTACTACATCCTGGACCTGGCACCGCAGAACTCCATGGTGCGCTGGCTGGTGTCGCAGGGCCACACGGTGTACATCATCTCCTGGAAAAACCCCGACGCGGGCGATGCCCACATGGGCATGGACGCCTACGTGCGCACCGGCGTGCTGGACGCGCTGGGCCACGTCCACACCGCCACCGGGCAGCCGGTGCACTTGGCGGGCTACTGCCTGGGGGGCACCTTTGCCGCGATGGCCGCCGCCGCGCTGGGTGGGGGCGACGCGCACGCGGCCTCGCACCGCGACGGCATGGCCAGCGTCTCACCCCTGGCCAGCCTGACGCTGATGGCCGCCGAGACCGACTTCACCGAACCCGGCGAGATGGGCGTGCTCATCGACGAGGCCCAGGTCAACATGCTCGAAGGCATGATGGCGCAAAAAGGCTTCCTCACCGGCAAACAGATGTCCGGGTCGTTCCAGTTCCTGCACTCGCGTGAGCTGGTGTGGTCGAGCCAGACCAAACGCTGGTTGTTGGGTGAAGATGAAATCACCAACGACCTGATGGCCTGGAACGCCGACGTGACACGCCTGCCCGCCGCCATGCACAGCCAGTATCTGCGCCACTGCTTCCTCAACAACGATTTGGCCGAAGGTCACATGCCGTTCGAGGGCCAGTCGCTGTCGCTGCGCGACATCCGGGTGCCGGTGTTTGCCGTCGGCACCGTCAAGGACCACGTGGCCCCGTGGCGCTCGGTGTACAAAATCCACCGCCTGGTGCAAGGCGATGTGACCTTTGCCTTGACCAACGGCGGCCACAACGCCGGCATCGTGTCGGAGCCGGGCCACAAGGGGCGCTACTTCCAGTACCTGACCACGCCGCACAAGGCGGCATGGCGCACCGCTGACGAATGGCAGGCCGCCGCGCCGCGCCAGGACGGCAGCTGGTGGACAGCGTGGAGCGCCTGGATGCTGGCGCAAGGCAGTGGCACCCAGGTGCCCGCCCGCACCGTGTCGCCCAACGCAGGCGTGTGCGATGCGCCCGGCGATTATGTGATGGTGCGTTACGGCGACTGACGCCGCCGTGGCTTGAACGCTGGCGGGGCTTCTCTCAGCGCCGCCAGCGTTGCGCCGCCAGCGCCAGCGCCAGTTTCTTGTCCACTGGCCAGGGCTCGCCGGTGAGTTCCGCCGCCAGCACCTCGCCGCACAGCACCGACAGCGTCAGCCCGCGCGCGCCCATGCCCGCGCACAGCAGCAGGCCGGGCAGCTGCTCGGTGTCCAGCGCGCCCACCAGCGGCAGGCGGTCGGGCACAGTGCAGCGCACCGCCGCCCAGGCTTGCGCCGCACCAAATTCCGGCCCCAGCGCCTGCGCCACGGCGGGCAGCAGGCGTTGCAACCGCGTCAGGTTGGCTTCCTGGTCTTCGGGCTTGAGGCGGCCCTGCGTGGCGCCACGCTCAAATGTTGAGCCCATGAACCAGCCGGGTCGGCCATCCGGCCCCAGTGTGCCGCTGACAAAACTGCCGTGCCCGTTGACCGGGAATGGTGGCAGCGCAGCGGCCAAGTCGTCGGGTGGCAGCGGGTTCCATGTGATCTGACCCCGCAGCGGGTTCAGCGGCACTTGTACCGGTTTTGCGTCACCACCGAGGTGTTGCAGCAGCGCCAGGCAGTCGTACGCGGCGGCCAGCACCACGCAGGGGCTGTCGGCGTACAGGGTGCCGTCGGCGCCCCACACGCGCCAGCCTTGGGCGGTGCGTTCCAACCGTGCCACCTCGCAGCTGCCGCGCCATTCGATGTTGGGGTGTTGCAGCTGCGCCGCCACCAGTTGCGCCGGGCGCAGCCAGCCGGCCTGCGCGTGCCACAACGCGGGGGTGTCGGCGGGTAGACCGGCGGCGGCCAGCGTCTCTGGCGGTGCCGGTCGGCTCCAGGCCAGGCCGGCCTCGGGCCAGGCGTCGCCTGCGGGCAGGCCGCGCTTGCCTTCCACCCGGTGTTCCAGCACGCCGCTGTGTGCCCAGTCGGTGCCCGGCGCCAGCAGCGCCTGGCAGCGTTGCAGTGTGGCGCGCACACCCGCTCGGCTCAGGCGCGACAGCACGTTGTCGTCGGGCGAGGTGTGCGGTGCCACCAGTCCCACCGGCAACCCCGAGGCCCCCGCCGCCGGCTGGGCGCTGCGGTCCAGCACCTGCACCGCGTAGCCGCGCTGCGCCAGGCTGTACGCCGCCGCCGCACCCGACAGCCCGCCCCCAACCACCACCGCCCGGCGTTGTGCAGCCGTGGCGCCAGTAGCAGGTGCCGCTGCGCGCAACACCCGGCGCAAGGGCCAATGCGGCGCGTAGGTGGCCCCAAAACCGTGTGATGCTGTTGCGCCCGCTGCCGTGGCGCGCGTGCCGCCGTCTGGCACAAAGCCCAGCTGCTTGAGGGCGTCTTGCACCGGCGGTGCCAATGTGGGCGCCGCCAGCCGGGTGCCGGGCTGGCACAGCCGCGCCACCGCCTTGAGTGTGGCGGGCGTCCACTGTTCGCCGTCTGTATTTGCGTTGGGGTGCGTCAGGAACACGCTGTCCACCGGCGTGTCCAGCTGCGCCAGCAGGGTCTGCACCGGGCCGATGCACAGTGTCAGCTGCACCTGGCCCTCGTCAAAATTGAAGCGGTGCGTGCCGGGCAGCAGGCCCACCCAACGCTGCGCCAGCACTTCGGCCAGCGGGGCCAGCTCGGCCAAGGCGGCCACGCTGCGCCGGATGTCGTCGGCCTGCACCGGCCACGCCTCCACCGCCGTGAAGTGCAGCGGCGTCGCCGTCGGGCATTGGGCTCGCCACTGGCGCCACGCGTGCCACGTGGCCAGAAAATTCAGCCCCAGCCCGAAGCCTGTCTCCAGCACGCGCCAGCCGCCGTTGCCGCCCGTGGCCGACGACGCCACGTCCGCCGTCATTCGGCGCTGGGCGGCACGTAACCGGCGGCCTGATCGGCACCTTCACCAAAAAAGTGCTTTTCCATCTGGCGGGCCAGGTACTGGCGCGCACGTGCGTCGGCCAGGTTGAGGCGGTTCTCGTTCACCAGCATGGTCTGGTGCTTGAGCCACTCGGCCCAGGCTTGTTTGCTGACGCTGTTGTAGATGCGCTTGCCCAGCTCGCCGGGGTAGGGCGCAAAGTCCAGCCCTTCGGCTTCCTGGCCCAGCTTGATGCATTGAACGGTACGTGCCATGGTGTGTGATCCTTTTCTTTCAACCCGGAGGTTATGAACTCATGAAATTTTATTGTTTTCGGTTGTGAACGTAAGCGGGCACAATTCACACCTACCGAAACGCCCCCGACTGTATCAAGCTTTGCCCCCAGGCCGGGCCGCACCGTGGGCAGAAACCCTTTGCTCCCTGTACCAGGTGCCCGGCGCTACACTGTGCCCGGTGCCTTGCACCCCTTGTTATTTTTACCACCACCATGAGCGCATTCATTGAAGAGCGTGTACTGACCGTACACCACTGGACCGACCGCCTGTTCAGTTTCACCACCACCCGCGACACGGGTTTCCGCTTCAGCAACGGCCACTTCACCATGATTGGCCTGCGCCAGCCCAATGGCAAACCGCTGTTGCGCGCGTACAGCATCGCCAGCGCCAACTACGAAGAACACCTCGAATTCCTCAGCATCAAAGTGCCCGATGGCCCGCTGACCAGCCAGCTGCAACACATTAAGCCCGGCGACACCATCGTCATGGGCCGCAAGCCCACCGGCACTTTGTTGCTGGACTACCTGTTGCCCGGCAAGAACCTGTACCTGATGGGCACCGGCACCGGCTTGGCGCCGTGGATGAGCATCATCCGCGACCCCGACACCTACGAACGCTTTGAAAAAGTGATCCTCATGCACGGCGTGCGCCAAGTGGAAGAACTGGCCTACCGCGACTACATCACCCAAGAGTTGCCCCAGCACGAATTCCTGGGCGAGATGGTGAGCAACCAGCTCATCTACTACCCCACCGTCACGCGCGAGCCGTTCGAGCGCCAGGGCCGCATCGGCGACCTGATCGAGAGCGGCCAGGTGGCGCGCGAACTCGGCCTGCCCGAGCTCAACCCCGAGACCGACCGCGTGATGATCTGCGGCAGCCCCGAAATGCTCAAGACCCTGAAAGAGCTGTGCGAGAAGCGCGGCTTCAAGGAAGGCAACACCAGCACGCCGGGCGACTTCGTCATCGAGCGCGCCTTCGTCGAAAGCTGATCCGCCTGTCTGCCCGCCGCCTTGCCATGACCACCACCGCGCCTGTTCACGCCATCGAAGCCGACCTGCGGCAAGTGATCTACGCCCTGTCCGATGCGCTGGACTTGGTGGGCGTGGACGATGTGGCGCACGGCAAGCGCGTGGGCATCATGGCGGCGGAGTGTGCGCAGGGCTTGGGCCTGCCGCCCGCGCAGCGCACCTGGCTGTTCGATCTGGGCATCCTGCACGACATTGGCGTGTCGTCCACCGCCACGCACCAGCACCTGGTGGAGGAGTTCGACTGGGCGGGCTCGCAGCGCCACGCAGTGGTGGGGCACGACCTGCTGTGCCGCTTTGCGCCGCTGGCCGACATGGCCCTGCCCATTCGCTACCACCACACGCGCTGGGACGACCTGTGCGCCCAGGGCGTGGCGCCCGACGTGGCGCGCGCTGCCAACCTGATCCTGCTGGTGGACCGCGTGGACGCGATGGCCGCGCCGTACTACGCCAGCGGCAAGGTGCTGCAGCACCACCGCCAGATCCAGGACGAGATCCGCCAGCGCAGCGGCAGCTATTTTGCCCCGGAGCTGGTGGATGTGTTCCTGCGCGTGTCGCAGCACGAGGCGTTCTGGCTGCTGCTGGAGCCGCGCGCCGTGGCCAGCTACCTGCACGACATGCAGGCCGCCAGTCTGCCGTACCGCGCCGGCATGGCCGACCTGCACCAGCTGGCCGAGATCTTCTCGCGCATCGTGGACGCCAAAAGCCCTTTCACCGCCGAGCACTCCACCGGCGTGGCCCATGTGGCGCACCGGCTGGCGCAACGCCTGGGGCTGGCGCCCGAGCAATGCGACAAGCTCGAAATCGCGGGCCTGCTGCACGATCTGGGCAAGTTGCGCGTGCCCGACGCCATCCTCGACAAGCCCGGCAAGCTCACCGACGATGAGCGCCTCGTCATCAACACCCACAGCTTCGAGACGCTGCAGATCCTGCGCAACATCCACGGCTTCGAGGACATTGCGCTGTGGGCCGCCTACCACCACGAGGAAGCGCACGGCACCGGCTACCCCTTTGGCCTCAGCGGTGATGCCTTGCCGCTGGAAGCGCGCATCCTGCGCGCCGCCGACATCTTCCAGGCCATGGTGCAAGACCGGCCTTACCGCGCGGGCCTGTCGGCGCAGGCCGTGACCGACTTCATGCGCCAGTTGCAGGCCCAGCACCGGCTGGAGCCCGAGATTGCCGACGCGCTGCTGTCCGACATCGACGCCATGATGCTGGCCGCCAAGGGCCACGTCGCCGGGCCGCCGCCCGTGTCCGCCGCCTGAACGGGCCTGAAACCCTCCGAAGGAGCTGTTGCCTTGAATTCTGTGTTGCAACCCTTGGCGCAGCGCCCGCGTGGTGCGCTGGCGCTGCTGGCCGCCACCTGCGTGGCGCTGCTGCTGTTTGGCCTGTACCTGCAGCACAGCGTGGGGCTGGAGCCATGCCCCATGTGCATCGTGCAGCGTTACGCCCTGATGGGCGTGGGTGCCATTGCGGGGTTGGCCGCGCTGTCGCCCACGCGCCGGGGCCAGTGTTGGGGTGCGTGGCTGCTGCTGCCCGTGGCCGGTTTTGGCGCCTTCACCGCCGCGCGCCAGAGCTGGCTGCAGTGGTACCCGCCCGAGGCCTACAGCTGTGGCCGCGACCTGTACGGCATGATCGAGGCCTTTCCGTTGCAGCGCGCCATTCCCATGATCTTCAAAGGCAGCGGCGACTGCACCGCCATCGACTGGACGTTTCTGGGCTTGTCCATTGCCAACTGGTCGTTTCTGTGTTTTGTGGCGATGGCGCTGCTGGCCGGGTTGTTGCTGCTGGCGCTGCGCTCGCGCAACGGGCACCGCGCCTGAACCGTTGCCAGTTCAGGCGCAGCGGGTTGCCCGATAGTGTCAGATCAACGCGCCGGGCTGCTCCCCGCGTTCATACACCACGTGGGCGCGGCCCACAATCAGCGGATCGAGCTTGCCGATGGTCTCCAAATCCTTGTTGGTGTAGGGCAGCTTGTGCAGCACGTAGCGCATGGCATTCAGGCGTGCGCGCTTCTTGCAGTCGCTCTTGACCACCGTCCACGGTGAATCGGCGGTGTCGGTGCCAAAGAACATGGCTTCCTTGGCGCGGGTGTAATCGTCCCACTTGTCCAAGCTGGCCAAGTCCACCGGGCTGAGCTTCCATTGCTTGAGCGGATGCACCTCGCGCTCCTTGAAGCGGCGGCGTTGCTCGTCTTGGCTGACCGAGAACCAGAACTTGACCAGATGGATGCCGCTGCGCACCAGTGTGCGCTCAAATTCCGGCACTTGACGCATGAACTCGTGGTATTCGGCATCGGAGCAAAAGCCCATCACGCGCTCCACACCGGCGCGGTTGTACCAGCTGCGGTCAAACAGCACGATCTCGCCCGCGGTGGGAAAGTGCTGAATGTAACGCTGGAAGTACCACTGGCCGCGTTCGACCTCGCTGGGCTTTTCCAGCGCCACGATGCGCGCGCCACGTGGATTCAGGTGTTCCATGAAACGCTTGATGGAGCCGCCCTTGCCGGCGGCGTCGCGGCCCTCGAACAGGATCATCACGCGCTGGCCCGTTTCCTTGACCCAGGCCTGCAGCTTGAGCAGCTCCACCTGCAGCTCGTACTTCTGCTGCTCGTAGGTGGAACGGCGCATCAGGTACTTGTACGGGTAGCCGCCGTCGCGCCAGTCGGCGGCCAGCTCGTCGTCGGGGTGGCCCTTGCCGATGGGCTGGTTGCGCTCGCCCTCCAGCAGTACCTGGCGCAGCACCTGCAGGTCGTCTGCCGATGCGCCTTCGAGCGTGGCGCGCAGTGCCGTGGCCCGCTCGGTGGCGGGCAATTCAGTGTTATCCAGCAAGCCCAGCACCTGCGCCAGCTGCTTGCCTTGCGCGGCCTGCGTGGCCACGGCAGGGGTGTGGTGGTCGATGGCGTCGGCGGTCAACACCGGGGCGGTATCGCCCTGCGCGGCTGGGCGCGGCTTGTTGCTGGTGGCCGCAGCGCGCACGCGCTTGGGCTTGACCGGCGCGGCGGCGGCCAGTTCCGGATGCAGGGGCGTGACGGAAGCCGTCGTGGTGGAGGAGGTTTCGGGGGTTTTGTTGTTCATCAATCTGTGCGGGAAACCCCGGCATTCATGCCGGGGAGGGATAGCACGGCTTGCACAGCAAGCCCCTGAACCCGCTCCTTTCTCAATTGGCTATCTTCTGGGTGAATGAGGTAATTTTCGTGTAAATTGCCTATATGGACATCAAGCGCGCGTACCGCTTTCGGTTTTACCCAACGCCTGAGCAAGAGGTCATCCTTGCCCAGACGTTCGGTTGCGTGCGCTTTGTGTACAACCACATGCTGCGTCTGCGTAGCGAGGCATGGGAACAGCGGCAAGAGCGCATGGGCTACCACGACACCTCTGCCGCGTTGACGTTGCTCAAAAAGCAACCGGAGTACGCGTGGCTCAACGACGTGTCCAGCGTGCCATTGCAGCAGGCGCTGCGCCACTTGCAAACAGCGTTCGGCAACTTTTTTGCGAAACGCGGGCGTTACCCGCAGTTCAAGCGCAAAAGCGGCCACCAGTCGGCGGAATACACCGCCAGCGCGTTCCGCTGGGATGGTCAGGCGCTCAAGTTGGCCAAAATGGCTGCACCGTTGGACATCCGTTGGTCGCGCCAGATTCCGCAAGGTGCGAAGGTGACGACCGTCACCGTGTCGAAAGACGCGGCGGGCCGTTACTTTGTCAGCTTGCTGTGTGACGACGTGGTCTGCGCCAAACCGGAAGCACCCAGCCAAGTCGGCATTGATCTGGGCCTGACTCATTTCGCCATCCTTTCCGACGGCGAAAAAATCCCAGCGCCCAATGCTTTCCGCAAGCACGAGAAAAAGCTGGCCAAACTGCAACGCAAGCTGGCCAGGAAAAAGAAAGGCTCCAAGAACCGTACCAAAGCGCGGCTCAAAGTCGCCAAGCTGCACGCCAAGATCGCCGACATCCGCAAGGATTTCACGCACAAGCTCTCGACCCGGCTGATCCACGAAAACCAAGTGATCGCCGTCGAGACGCTGGCCGTCGGCAACATGAAGAAGAACCGCAAGCTCGCCAAATCCATCGGTGATGCGGGCTGGGCCGAGTTCGTGCGCCAGCTCGAATACAAGGCCCGCTGGTATGG
>NZ_NWBQ01000002.1 GCF_002837135.1 Macromonas bipunctata
GCCTTCTTGCCGTTGGCCAGCTTGAGGCCATGCTGGAAGCTGGGCGTACCAAGACCAGCGTACTCACAAGCCTTGACCCACACCTCATACAAGGCAGCGGCGCGCGGGGCCTCGCCTTGCAGCATGTCGCGGCGCTTGGCCAGCATGCGTTCGCGCACGTAGTCCTGGAACGACAGCGTGCTCATGGCCAGGGTTTCGGTGTCCTGCGCCACGCTGCTGCTGGCCGAGAACGCCTGCGGCGCGGGCAGCTGGTCGGCGGCGCGCTGCTGCAGGCGGCTGGGGGCCTGGGGCGCAGCGGCTGGCTGCGGCGCACGCACGGGGGGTGCGCCGTCGTCCATACCGGGCAAGGCGCGCAGGCCTTCCTCGGTCATGGCCAGCACCTCAAAGCCGTCTTCGGTGGTGCGGGTCGATAGGATCACCGCCGCATCGCCCAGCGAGGCTTTGACTTTGTTCATGGCCTCCCGCGAAGTGGGAGCTAAAAAGCGTTGGACGTTCATGCGGGTTCTCCTAGGATCGGGCCAATCCGAATCAGGTGCGTTTCTGGAATTTCACTGTGGGCCAGCACTTGCAGGCGCGGCGCGGCGCGGCGCAGCAAGCGGGCCATGGCGGAGCGGATGGCGTCGGGCACCAACAGGCACGCTGGCACACCCGCTTCCTCTTGTTTGTTGGCCACGGCAGCGGCCGATTTGGTGAGCATGTCGGCCACGCCGGGGTCGAGTGCGGCCATCGGGCCACCGCTGAGGGCTTGCGTGAGCAAGCGCTCCAAGCCAGGTTCGATGGCGATGACTTCCAGCTCGTTGACCGGGCCGTAAATCTGCTGCACGATGGCCGGGGCCAGCGCCTGGCGCACACGCCGGGCCAGCTCCACCGGGTCTTGCGTCTGGCTGGCGTGCTCGGCCAGCGCCTCGATGATGGTGCGGATGTCGCGGATGTTCACAGCTTCGTCGAGCAGAAGCTGCAACACTTTCTGGAACACACCGATGGACACCATTTTGGGGACGACTTCTTCAATCAGTTTGGGAGCGAGTTTGGCCACATGTTCCACCAGCTCCTGGGTCTCGGTGCGAGACAGCAACTTGGCCGCGTGGACTTGCATCAAGTGTGACAAATGTGTGGCCAGCACGGTCTCTGAATCAACAACGGTATAACCGGCCATTTGTGCGGTTTCCTTCTGGCGCTCGTCAATCCACTGCGCGGGCAGACCAAAAGCGGGGTCGGTGGTGGCGGTGCCAATCAGCGGCGTCTTGATGTGGCCGGGGTTGATGGCCAGGTGCTGGCCCGGGAACACCTCGCCCTCGCCCACCACCACGCCGCGCAGCGTGATGCGGTAGTTGCTCGGGCGCAGCTCCAGGTTGTCGCGCACATGCACAGCGGGCGGCAAGAAGCCCACTTCCTGCGCAAACTTCTTGCGCACACCCTTGATGCGGGTCAGCAAGTCGCCCTGGCGGGTCTTGTCCACCAGCGTGATCAGGCGGTAGCCCAGCTCCAGGCCCAGCAAGTCCACCGGCTGCAGGTCGTCCCAGCTGGCCTCGCCCCCTTCGGGCGGGGCGGCAGCGGCAGCGGCGGCCTGCACCTCGGCCTCCGACGGCTTGGGCTTGGCCTGCTCGCGCGCCTGCCAGTACGCCAGACCGCCAAACAGGGCCGCAAAGCCCAGGAACACCGTGTGCGGCATGCCCGGCACCACGCCCAGCAGGAACAGCACGCCGCCCGTCACGCCCAGCACCTTGGGCGACTCGAACATCTGGCCCACGATCTGCGCGCCCAGCTCCTCTTCCTTGCCCACGCGCGACACCACCATCGCCGACGCCACCGAAATCAGCAGGCCCGGAATCTGCGCCACCAGCGCATCGCCCACCGCCAGCGTGATGTAGCTGTCGGCCGCCGCGCCCACCGACAGGCCGTGCTGGAACACGCCAATCGCAAAGCCGCCCACGATGTTGATGACCAGGATCAGGATGCCGGCCACCGCGTCGCCGCGCACGAACTTGGACGCACCGTCCATCGAGCCAAAGAAGTCGGCCTCGTCGCCCACCTCGGCGCGGCGGCGCTTGGCCTCGGCCTGGTCGATGAGGCCGGCGTTCATGTCGGCGTCGATGGCCATCTGCTTGCCCGGCATCGCGTCCAGCGTGAAGCGTGCGCCCACTTCAGCAATGCGCTCCGCGCCCTTGGTGATCACCACAAAGTTGATCACCACCAGAATCAGGAACACGATCAGGCCCACGGCAAAGTTGCCGCCAATCAGGAAAGTGCCAAACGCCTCGATCACCGCACCGGCAGCACCCGGGCCGCTGTGCCCTTCCACCAGCACCACCCGCGTGGAGGCCACGTTGAGCGACAACCGCAGCAGCGTGGTCAGCAGCAGCACGGTCGGGAAGGCGGCAAAGTCCAGCGCACGCTTCATGTACGCCGACACCATCATCACCATCAGCGCCAGGCCAATGTTGAGGGTGAAGAAGATGTCCAGCACCCAGGCGGGTAGCGGCAGCACCATCATCGACAGCACCAGCATCACCAGCAGTGGCGCGGCCAGGCCGCTGACGTGGGCTGCGTTGCGCTGCAGCCAGACCTGGATTTTTTGCAGTTGGGGGTTCATGGTCAAAACTCGGTGCAAACGTCAGGCCACGGTGGCGGCGGGGGCGGTATCGCGGCCGTGGTGCGGGTCGAGCTCCACCGGCACATCGGGCACAGGGGGCTGGCCGGGCATGGGGCCTTCGCCACGCAGGGCGGCGCGCAGCTGGTACACATACGCCAGCACCTGCGCCACGGCGGTAAAGAGCTGGGTCGGGATCTGCTGGTCGATCTCGGTGTGCGCGTACAGCGCACGCGCCAGCATGGGCGACTGCAGCACCGGCACCTTGTGCTCCTGCGCCATGTCGCGGATGCGCAGCGCAATCATGTCGGCGCCCTTGGCAATCACCTGCGGCGCAGACATGGAGTCGTCGTACTTGAGCGCCACCGCATAGTGGGTCGGGTTCATCACCACCAAGTCGGCCTCGGGCACGCGCTTGACGCTGTTGCCCTGCGAGATCTCGCGCTGGAATTGGCGCCGGCGGCCCTTCATCTCGGGGTTGCCTTCGCTTTCCTTGTGCTCGTCCTTGACCTCCTGCAGCGACATGCGCAGGCGGCGCTGGTGCAAGAAGCGCTGCAGCGGCACGTCAATCAGCGTCACCACCAGCACCACCGCCAACAACGATGTCACACCCGACACCAGCCATTCGCGCAACTGGCTCAGCGACGCCTCCAGCGGGCGCAACATCAGGCTGGCAAAGTCGAGCAAATGCTTTTGTACAAAGAAGCCGGCAATCACCCCCATCACCAGCATGATGAAGGTCAACTTAAGCACCTCTACCGCCTGCTGGGCCGAGAACAGGCGGCCAAAGCCACTCAACGGGCTGACCTTGGAAAACTTGGGCATCAGCGACTCGGTGCTGTAGGCGTAGGCGCCCGAGGCCACCATCGCCACCAGCGCGGCCAGCGCCACCAGCACGCCCAGCGGCAGGTACGACAGCAGCGCCAGCTGGCTCATGTCCACCAGCGCCTCGCCCATGGCCTGCGGGTGCTTGATGATGGATTCGTCGAACGAGAACAGGCGGCGCAAGCCCTCGCGCATGCGGTCGAACATCCACGCCGCCAGCCACGACAGCGTCAGCATGCCCCCGCCCAGCACGACCAGATGCGTCAGGTCGCGCGAACGCGGCACCTGGCCTTGTTCTTTGGCCTTTTGCAGCCGCCGGGGGGTGGCGGGTAAGGTACGGTCTTGGGAGGAGTCCATGTGCGGTTTACCAGTGGTGAACCGCATTGTCTGGTGGCATGGGCCACCGCTAAAGCGCAATAAAGCCGGGAAAACCCGGCTTCATCGCTGTTGGCTGTGCTGGTGTGTGGCCCGCACGAGGCCACCCGGGGCGTCAGAAGCCCAGGCTGGCCAGCAAGTCGTCCACTTCGGACTGGTTGCTGACCACGTCGGTGCGCCCTTCGGGGTCCACCACCGGCCCGGCCAGCGCCGAATGCTCGGGCGTGCCCACCGGCGCGTGGCTGTGTGAAGACGCAATTTTGGGCAAAGGTGGCAACATCTCCGTCACCACCGCCTCCACCGATGCCGGCACCACCACCACCGGCGGTTGTGGCGCAGCCTGTACCAACAACTGCACCAACTGAGCTTCAATCGTTGCGGCCAAGTTCACCACACGTTTGATGACCTGTCCCGTCAAATCGTGGAAATCCTGCGCCATCATGATGTCGGTCAGGTGCTGGTCGGTACGGCGTGCATCCTGTTGGATTTTTTCTGTCCACTCCAGCAATTCAGGCATCGCCCACTTTAAACCAGGCACGCCGCGTATGGTGCGCAGCAACTGCTCGGTGTGCTCAATCACACGTTCCTGCTCCAATTTGGCTTCGTCTACGCGGTTGAGCACTTTTTCGGCGGCTTCACCCGTTAAACGGGCAATGTACTGCAAGCGACTGCGCGCGTCGGGCAGTTCATCGACGGCATCTTTGAGCACCGGGGTGTAGCCCAACTCATTGAGCGACTCGTGCAACTGGCGCGTGATCGATCCTAGGCGCTGGAACACCTCGGTCGACTTGAGACTGTCGTGGGTATCGGGCTCGCTGCTCATAAGCGGTCTCCTACCAACCCATTTTCTTGAAAATGTTGCTCAACTTCTCTTCAAGAGTGGCTTTGGTAAAGGGTTTGACAATGTAACCGGCGGCACCGCCCTGTGCAGCGGCAATAATGTCTTCCTTGCGCGCTTCAGCGGTCACCATCAGCACCGGAATGTGCTTGAGGGTTTCGTCCGACTTGATGCTGGTCAGCAATTCAAAGCCGTTCATGTTGGGCATATTGATATCGCTGACCACGATGTCGAACTTGCCATTCTGCAGCTTGTGCAGCGCCACCGAGCCGTCCTCGGCCTCGTCCGCGTCGGGGTAGCCGATTTCCTTGAGCAGGTTGCGCACGATGCGGCGCATGGTGGAAAAGTCGTCAACGATCAAAAATTTTAATTCAGGCATAAAAAGCTCCGAGGGGAGAGGGTTACAGTGTAAGGTGTGCGGCGATCCTGCAGCCAGCGTGGCTGCAGAACCCCGCAAGGTGCGACGGGGTCAAGGCGACGCAGGCGCGGCGGCAGCAGGTTGCTCGGCCCCGGCGGGGGCCAGCTCCGCCTCGGTGTCGGCGGCAATGGCCTCGAACGATTTGAGCATGCGCTCCTCGGCTTCCTTGGTCATGACCAGGATGCTGATGCGCCGGTTGATGGGATCGAACGGCTTGTCGGCCAGCAGCGGCGCGCTGGAGGACAACCCCACCACGCGCGCCAGCTTGCCATCGGGCAGCCCGGCCTGCACCAGCTCGCGCCGCGACGCGTTGGCGCGGTCGGCCGACAGCTCCCAGTTGCTGTAGTTGCGGTCGCCGCTGGCGTAGGGCGTGGCGTCGGTGTGGCCCGACAGCGAGATACGGTTTTCCACATCCTTCATGGCCAGGCCAATCTCGACCAGGATGTCGCGCATGTAGGGCTTGACCAAGGCGCGGCCGCTGTCGAACATCGGGCGCTGCTGGTCGTCCACGATCTGGATGTTGAGGCCGTCCTGCACCTTCTCGAGCTTGATCTGGTTCTTGAACTCGGCCAGCTTGGGCGTGCTGTTGATGACGTCCTCGATCTTCTTCTTCAGGTTCTCGAGGCGCAGCTTGTCCTGGCGCAGCATCTCGGCGCGCGCAATCTGGGCGCCCAGCGTCTTCATGCTGCGCTCGGCGTCACCGCCATCGACCTGGCCCACGCTGCGGCTCAAGTCCTTGCCGCCGCCGGGCAGGATGCTGTCGCTGTTGCCGGTGCCGTCCCCGCCCATCAGCGCCACCTTGAGCGGCATAGAAAAATATTCCGAGATGCCCTGCAGGTCGCCCTTGGCGGTGGAGCCCAGCAGCCACATCAGCAGGAAGAACGCCATCATCGCCGTCACGAAGTCGGCGTAGGCAATCTTCCAGGCGCCCCCATGCGCCGCGTGGCCGCCCTTCTTGACGCGCTTGACGATGATGGGCTGCAGCTGCTTGCCGGAAGTGGAGGGACTGCTCATGGCGCGCCGGTGAGGTGGTTGGGTTACTTCTTGGTCTTGACGTAGGCTTCAAGCTCAACGAAGGTCGGCCGCTCGGTCGAGAACAGCACCTTGCGCCCGAACTCGATCGCGGTCATGGGCGCGTAGCCCTGCATGCTGGCCAGCAGCGTGGTCTTGATGCACTGCAGCTCCTTACTGCCCTCTTCGCTTTTCTGGTCCAGCAGGCCCGCCAGCGGCTCGGCAAAGCCATAGGCCAGGAAGATGCCGAGGAAGGTGCCCACCAGCGCCGAGCCGATCATGCCGCCCAGCACCGCCGGCGGCTGGCCCACCGAGCCCATGGTCTTGATCACGCCCAGCACCGCCGCCACAATGCCGAACGCGGGCAAGGCGCCCGCCAGGCGGTTGAGGGCCGCCACCACCGCGTGATCCTCCTGGTGGTGGGTGTCGATCTCGCTGTCCATCAGGGCCTCGATCTCGTGCGCGTTGAGGTTGCCCGACACCATCATGCGCAGGTAGTCGGTGGTGAACTCGACCACGTGGTGGTCGCTGCCCACGGTGGGGTATTTCTGGAACAGCGCCGAGTTCTCGGGGTTCTCGACGTCGTCCTCGATCGCCATCAGGCCTTCCTTACGCGCCTTTTGCAAGATCTCGTACAGCAGCGCCAGCAGCTCCAGGTAGCGCTCCTTGCTGTAGGGCGAGCCCTTGAACACCGTGGGCAGCTTCTTGAGCACCGCCTTGAGCACCTTGGGCGGGTTGTTCACCACGAACGCCCCCAGAGCACCACCAAAGATGGTGATCAACTCGAAAGGCAATGCCGCCAGGATCACCCCGATATTGCCGCCGTGGACGATGTACACCCCAAAGATGCAGATCAATGCCACCGAGTAACCAATCACCACCAACATGCGCGTACATCCCGTATTTTGAAAGCCTGCCACTACTTCGGCAACTGCGCCGGTCTCTTGATGCCTTAATCCGGGCGCAAGCGGTTTGTGGCGTACTGGCGCCACGCCTGCCAGCGTTGCCACCAGGGCCGCCAGCGGTGCTGTGACTGCTGCCACCAGCGCCAGCCACCCCACAGGCGCCAGCCCCAGCGCCACACCCAGCGTGGGCGCCACCACAGCACGGCCAGTGCCAGCGCAGCGGGCACCAGCGGGTGCTGGCGCATCCAGTGCCAGGCGGCGCGCACCTGCACGGCACGCTCCAGCCACGGCTGGGCGGCATGGGCATGCTGCACCAGGCGATCGCGCAACTGCGACGATTCCTGCACCAGCGCCAGACGGCGCTCCAGCAGGCGCTGGCGGCGGGCCGACATCATGGCGGCGTCAGGCGGTCTTCGTCGCGCCGGAACTCGTCCAGCGTGGCCTGGAACCAGCGCCGGGTCTGCGCCCAGCGCGCCTTGGCCAGCCCCACCGCCACCGCCCCCAGCGTCAGGAACACGGTGGTGAACACGGCCAGCGCCAGCAGCCGGTGGCTGTCCCACAGCAGCACCGTCAGCAACACAGCCAGAAACGCCAGCCCCAGCACCAGCAGCAACACCGCCGCCAGGCCCAGCAACAAAACCTCCAGCACGCTCAAGGCGTGCTCACGCGCCTCGACGCTGAACAGCTCCAGCCGCACCCGCAGCCACTGCAGGCCGTCGTGCAGCCAACCGCTGGCACCGCGTGGCGGTGGTGGTGCCGAGGGCGCAGCCGCTGCGCCGCTGCGGGCCGCCGGTTCAGGGCGCGACATCACGGCCACGCAACGCAGCGGTGTGGCTCACGCCCAGGCTCAACGGCGGCCAATCAGCAGGCCAATGACCAAGCCTGCACCCGCGGCCACGCCAATCGAGCGCCACGGATGGTCGTGAACGTAGTCGTCGGTGGCGTGGGCCACTTCGCGGGTCTTGGCGCGCAAGGCTTCTTCGGCGTCGGCCAGCTTGATGCGGGCGCTGCGCAGGTTGTCTTGCATGCGGGCACGCAATTCGGCCACGCGCTCGCCAGTTTGGCTGGCAGTGGCTTGCAGCAGTTCTTCTGCGTCACTCACCACCACACGCAGGTCGGACAACAGTTTTTCTTTGGGTTCAAGGCCGATTTGGTTTTGTTCAGACATGAGCGTCTCCCGTCCAGGTTGAAGAAGGTTTCACTATATCAGGCAGCGGCCTTGCCCGCGTCGGGGTTGCGCAAACGGATGTGCAGTTCGCGCAATTGTTTCTCGTCCACCAAGCTTGGGGCTTGCGTGAGCAAGCACTGGGCACGCTGGGTTTTCGGGAAAGCAATCACGTCGCGGATGGACTCGGCCTTGGTCATCAGCGTGATCAGGCGATCCAAACCGAAGGCCAGGCCACCGTGCGGGGGCGCGCCGTATTGCAGCGCGTCCAGCAGGAAGCCGAACTTGATCTGTGCGTCTTCGGGCGTGATGTTGAGCGCGCTGAACACCTTGCTTTGCACGTCGGCACGGTGAATACGCACCGAACCGCCACCCAGCTCCCAACCGTTGAGCACCATGTCGTAGGCCTTGGCAATGCACTTGCCCGGATCGGTGTCCATGTACTCTTCGTGGCCGTCCTTGGGCGCGGTGAAGGGGTGGTGGACCGCGTTCCAGCGGTTGTCGTCCTCGTCGTATTCGAACATCGGGAAGTCCACCACCCACAGCGGGGCCCAGCGGTCTTCAAAGAAGCCTTCTTTCTTGCCCAGTTCGCTGTGGCCGATTTTGATGCGCAGTGCGCCAATCGCATCGTTGACAACCTTGGTTTTGTCGGCACCAAAGAACAGGATGTCGCCGTTTTGTGCGCCAGAACGCTCCAGAATGGCGGCAATGGCCGCATCGTGCAGGTTCTTGACGATGGGCGATTGCAGACCGTCGCGGCCAGCGGCCAGGTCATTGACCTTGATCCAGGCCAAGCCCTTGGCACCGTAGATCTTGACAAATTCGGTGTAAGCGTCGATCTCGCTGCGCGGCATGGCGGCACCGCCCGGCACGCGCAGGGCCACCACGCGGCCATTCTTCATCTGGGCCGGGGCACTGAAGACTTTGAAGTCCACATCGGCCATCACGTCGGTCAGCTCGGTGAACTGCAACTTGACGCGCAGATCGGGCTTGTCGGAGCCGTACAGGTGCATGGCCTCGGCGTAAGCCATGACCGGGAAGTCGCCCAGATCCACGCCCATCGCATGCTGGAACACGCTCTTGATCATGCCTTGGAACATCGTGCGGATGTCCTCTTCGGTCATGAACGAGGTCTCGATATCGATCTGGGTGAATTCGGGCTGGCGGTCGGCGCGCAGGTCCTCGTCGCGGAAGCACTTGGTGATTTGGTAGTAGCGGTCGTAACCGGCCACCATCAGCAGCTGCTTGAACAGCTGGGGCGACTGCGGCAGCGCGAAGAACTGGCCGTCGTGGACGCGGCTGGGCACCAGGTAGTCGCGCGCACCTTCGGGCGTGGACTTGGTGAGCATCGGGGTTTCGATGTCGATGAAGCCGTTGGCATCCAAGAACTTGCGCACTTCCATCGCCACTTTGTAGCGCAGCATCAGGTTCTTCTGCATGTACGGGCGGCGCAGATCCAACACGCGGTGCGTCAGGCGGGTGGTTTCGCTCAGGTTGTCGTCGTCGATCTGGAACGGCGGCGTGACCGAGGCGTTGAGCACATTGATCTCGTGGCACAGCACTTCGATCTTGCCGCTTTTGAGGTTGTCGTTGATGGTGCCGGCGGGGCGCGCACGCACCAGACCCTTGATCTGAACGCAGAACTCGTTGCGCAGGACTTCGGCCACCGCAAACATCTCGGGACGGTCGGGGTCACACACCACTTGCACATAACCTTCGCGGTCGCGCAGATCGACGAAGATCACACCACCGTGGTCGCGGCGGCGGTTGACCCAGCCGCACAGGGTCACGGTTTGGCCCAGCAGGGCTTCGGTCACCAGACCGCAGTATTCAGAACGCATTGCCATGTTGTGTTTGCTTTCGGTATCGCGTCAGGCGCGCGGCGAGGCGGCTTCGGCAGAGGGAGGAAGGGGAACGCCTTTCGCACCAGTTGGCACGATCACGCCCATGGAAATTACATACGTCAGCGCCTCATCGACGCTCATCGCGAGTTCGATGCAGTCGCTCTTGCGCACCATCACAAAGTAGCCCCCGGTCGGGTTGGGGGTGGTGGGTACATACACGCTGACAAATTCTTGCGTGTTGAGGTGGGTGGCCACGTCGCCACCGGGGCTGCCGGTCAAAAAGGCGATGGTCCACACCCCTTCGCGCGGCCACTGCACCAGCAAGGCCTTGCGAAAGGCGTTGCCTTTTTCAGAAAACAGGGTGTCGGACACCTGCTTGACGCTGGAATAGATGGAGCGCACCACCGGAATGCGGTGCAGCAGCGCGTGCCACCAATTGACCAGCTTGTTGCCGACAAAGTTGGAGGCCAACGCGCCAATGCTCAACAGCACCAGCAACGCAAACAACACGCCCAGGCCAGGAATGCGCACACCCAGCCACTGCTCGGGCTGCCACGAGGCGGGCAGGATGGTCAAGGTCTGGTCCAGCGTGGACACCACCCAATCCAGCACCCACAAGGTGATGATGAGCGGGGCCAGCGCCAGCAACCCGCTCAACAGCCATTTGCGCAAGGCGGCCATGGACACCATCAACTCAATGACAGCCGCAGGCCGCGCCACAGGCGGCCGGGGCGCTGCTGCTGGCGGTGGCACCGCTGTCGGCCGCCGGGGCCGACGCTGCAGGAGCCGGGCTGGTGCTGGCGGCGGTGGTGCTGGGCGCGACCGCACCGGTGGCGGCGGCGCTGGAGCCGCCGTTGCGGAAGTCGGTGACGTACCAGCCCGACCCCTTGAGCTGGAAACCGGCGGCGGTGAGCTGCTTCTTGAAGGTGGCGGCACCGCAGGCCGGGCAATCGGTCAGCGGCTCGGCGGAGATTTTTTGCAACACGTCCTTGGCGTGGCCGCAGGACTCACACTTGTAAGCGTAGATAGGCATGGCTAGACCTCAAGGATTTGAACAAAACCGATCATTATAAATAAGGGTTTTCACTGCGTCAGTGCCAGAGCCACCACCAGCGTGGCACGGCATGCACCAGCCACCAGCCCAGCGCAAAGCCCCCCGCGCCGTAGATGAGGTTTTGCAGCAGCCGGTTGGTCTGGCGCTGTTCCTGCAGCAGGGCGCGCAGCTGGCGTTCGGTGTCGGACGGGCCGCCGTGGGCACGGTGTTTCAGGTAGTCGTGCAGCAGGCGTGGCAGGGCGGGCAACAGTTTGGCGTAGTGCGGCGCCTCGGCCTTGAGCTGCTCCCAGAACTGCTTGGGGCCAACCTGGTCCAGCATCCACTTTTCCAGGAACGGCTTGGCGGTGCTCCACAAGTCCAGCTCGGGGTCCAGGTCGCGCCCCAGCCCTTCGATGTTGAGCAGCGTCTTTTGCAGCAGCACCAGCTGCGGCTGGATCTCGACCTGGAAGCGGCGCGAGGTCTGGAACAGTCGCATCAGCACCATGCCCAGCGAGATTTCCTTCAGCGGGCGGTCAAAGTACGGCTCGCACACGGCGCGGATGGCGGCCTCCAGCTCATCGACGCGCGTGCTGGCGGGCACCCAGCCCGATTCGATGTGCAGTTCGGCCACGCGCTTGTAGTCGCGGCGGAAGAAGGCGGTGAAGTTCTGCGCCAGGTACTCCTTGTCGAACTGCGTCAGCGTGCCGACGATGCCAAAGTCCAGCGAGATGTAGCGCCCGAAGGTGGCCGGATCGAGGCTGACCTGGATGTTGCCGGGGTGCATATCGGCGTGGAAAAAACCATCGCGAAACACTTGGGTGAAGAAGATGGTCACGCCGTCGCGCGCCAGTTGGGGGATGTCCACCCCCGCCTCGCGCAGGCGCTGCACCTGATTGATGGGCACGCCCTTCATGCGTTCCATCACCATGACCTCGGTGTGGCACCAGTCCCAGTGCATTTCCGGGATCAGCACGAGGTTCAAGTCCTGCATGTTGCGGCGCAGCTGGGCCGCGTTGGAGGCTTCGCGCACCAAATCCAGCTCGTCGTGCAGGTACTTGTCGAATTCGGCCACCACTTCGCGCGGCTTGAGGCGCTTGCCATCGGTGGAGAGCTTTTCCAGCCAGCCCGCCATCATGCGCATCAGGGCCAGATCCTTGTCGATGACGGGCCGCATGTTGGGCCGCAGCACCTTGACCGCGACCTCGCGCCCATCCTTGAGCGTGGCAAAGTGGACTTGAGCAATGGAAGCACTGGCGACTGGGGTCTGCTCGAATTGGGCAAAGATGTCGTCGAGCTTTTTGCCAAAGGCGCGTTCGATGGTGGCCACCGCCACTGCGCTCGGGAACGGCGGCACGCGGTCTTGCAGCCGGGCCAGTTCCTCGGCAATGTCGGGCGGCATCAGGTCGCGCCGGGTCGAGAGCACCTGACCAAACTTGACAAAGATCGGCCCCAGCCGCTCCAGCGCCTCGCGCAGACGCTGGCCGCGCGGGGCTTGCAGGTTACGCCCCAGGCTGATGACGCGCCGCAGCAGCGCCACCAACGGATTCGGAAAGCCCGACAGCACCAGCTCGTCCAGCCCGTAACGCAGCACAATCCAGACGATGAACGCCCCCCGGTAGAAACGTGTCATGGCGCGGCCCTGGAGCGGTTGATGAACTTGGGCAGGGCCTGCGCCAGCGTGCGCACACCTTGCACCAGCGTGTGCGCCGGGGCATCCCCCAGCAGGCGCGACAGGTCTTCTTCCACGTCCCAGCGCACGTTGTCCACCAGCCAGGCCACATCGGCCGCCAGTTGCACATCGCCCTGGATATCGACCTGCGGCTTGCCCCCGGCTAGCACGGTCTGTGCCAGCGCCAGCGGCGAGGTGTCGGCGAGTTGCAGGCGCAAGTCGGGCTGACCCGCCACATCAGCCAGCGCCAGCAGCCCGGCGGCGGTGGGTTGCAGCCCCAACGTGAAGCGGCCCCACTGCACCTGCACGGTCTTGCCGCACTGGCGCTTGAGGCGCTCCATGGCCACGGGCTCCTGCATCAGCACGTGGTTGAGCAGCAGCACCAGGCGGTTGTGCAGCTCGGCCTGCAACCACGGCGGCGGGGGCGGCAGAGTGTCGAGCAGCGTTTGCAGGCCACCCAGCGGCGGCAAAGAAAAAGGGGGCTTGTTCATAAGCCCCCGATTTTGACCGATTGCGGCGCCGCACTGGCGCCGTGGTGTCAATCCATCAATGCAGCGCCTGCACGCCCGCCACCAGCCAGCCGCCCTGCCCGTGCTTGCTGCGGGTGATGTTCCACACCTCGCGGAACGGGTTGGGGCCAGCGCCCACTTCTTCGCGGATCAGGCCCGAGAACTCGACGCTGGCCATGTACTCGTTGGGCAACTCTTCAATGCCCAGCAGTTGCGCGTTGAGCGTCACGACCTCGGTCTTGTTGTGTTTGGCTCCGGTGTGGCTTTCGCGCTCGGCCAGTTGTTGCTGGATTTGCGCCAACATGTCGTCGGTCATCATGGCGCGCAGGCCCGAGATGTCGGAGCGATCCCACGCGTCTTGCAGTTGCACGAAGTTGGCTTTGGAAGCTTGGAGGAAGCCTTCGGTGTCGAAGTCGGCTGGAATGAACCAAGTGGCCGCAGACGTGGCAGCAGCGGTACCCAAACCGGCACCAATCATGGAACCTGCTGCGCTGGCCGCCGGGGCGGCGGTGCCGCTGTTGCTGTTGCTGTTGCTGTTGCTGTTGCTGTTGCTGTTGCTGTTGCTGTTGCTGTTGCTGTTGAAGCCATCGAACAAGCTGTTGCTGCGCTCGAATGGGCGGGCCGAAGCATCGTTGCCGACGTTGTGCGGGTTGTAGCCACCGCTGTACGCTGGGGCAGCACCGCCAGCACCCGCTGCGCCAAACGCCATCGGGTTGGCGGCTTGGGCTTTGGCGGCACGGGCGCGCAGAATGGCCCCGACCACACCCATCACCACCAGCGCCAGCAGGCCAAACAACAGGATCTGGCCAAATTCTTCGCCGAAACCCAGCGAGGAAGCCAACCAGGCCAGACCCAAGCCAGCGGCCAGACCACCCAACATCGCACCCCACGGACGTTTGGGCTTGGCGGCGGCGGTGGCAGGGTTCATAGCGGGCGCGGTGGCGGGCTTGGCAGCAGCGCCACTGTTTTGCATACCCGGCATGCCAGCGGGCGCGGCAGGTGTGGCCTCGCGCTGGGTCACGTTGCTGGACTGTTTGCCCAGCGACGAACCGCCGCCCAGGCGCTTGGCCAGTGCGTGTTGCGACGAAAACGCCATCGCAGCCACCAGAATCAACGACAAAATCTTCATGTCTCTCAACCTCTCTTGTTGTAACAGTTCAACACTTGATGCCCACGTGCAGCGCCGTGATGCCGGCGCTCAGGTTGTGGACATCGACGTGGCCAAAGCCTGCCTCGCGCACCATGCCGCGCAAGGTTTCTTGGTCGGGGTGCATGCGGATGGATTCGGCCAGGTAACGGTAGCTGGCCTCGTCCTTGGCAATCCATTTGCCCAGTTTAGGCAGAAGGTTAAAGCTGTACCAGTCGTAAGCCTTTTGCAGCGGCGGTGCCACTTTGGAGAATTCCAACACCAACAGTTTGCCGCCGGGGCGCAGCACGCGGTGCATTTCTTTCAAGGCCACGTCTTTGTGCGTCATGTTGCGCAAGCCAAACGCCACGGTCACGATGTCGAAGTACCCTTCGGGGAAGGGTAACTTTTCGGCATCGCACACCAGCGTGGGCAGGATGTGACCGTGGTTGAGCAGGCGGTCGCGCCCCTCGCGCAGCATGGCCTCGTTGATGTCGGTGTGTACCACCATGCCGGTGGGGGCCACCTTGGGCGCAAAGGCCAAGTCCAAGTCGCCGGTACCGCCCGCAATGTCGAGCACGCGGTCGCCGGGCCGAGGGTTGGCCACTTGGATGGTGTAGGCTTTCCACCAACGGTGCAGGCCCGCCGACATGAAGTCGTTCATCACGTCGTAGTTGGAGGCAACGGAATCGAACACGCCGCGCACGTGGCGCGCCTTGTCCTTCTCGTCCACAGTCTGAAATCCGAAATGGGTCTGGCTCATGGCACTGATGTTAGGCGATTCGGGAGCAAATCAACGCCGCGTGCTGCAACTGGCGGTGGCGGGGGCCGGCATGGGATCGTCGCGGTGGCGGCCTGCGGCTTGCAGGTGGCGTTCGTAGTCGGCCCAGAATTCGGCCTGACGGGCACCCAACTGGTACAGCAAATCCCAACTGAAGATCCCGCTGTCGTGGCCGTCGGAGAAGGTGGGGCGCACAGCGTAGTGGCCGATGGGTTCCAGCGCCAACACATCGACCTCACGCTTGCCGGTTTGCAGCGTCTCCTGACCTGGGCCGTGGCCTTGCACCTCGGCGGAGGGCGAGTACACGCGCATCAATTCAAACGGGATGCGGAACTGTGCGCCATCGGAAAACGCAATTTCCAACGTACGCGAGCGAGCGTGTACGGTGAGGTTGAGCGGCGTGGGGGTGTCGGGGGTCAGACCGGCCATGACGGCTCCATAATATGTGGGCACTGAGCGGGGCAGAAGTTCAAGCGTCCAGCGACAGCGCGGCCAGCGCCGCGTCCACCGCAGGCAAACGGGCATTGAGCTGGGCCAGCCGTTCGGCATCGTTGTCGCGCACCGGCACAGCCCACACCGGGGCCGGAAAGCGGTTGTCCCAGTCAAAGCGTGCAATCACGTGCCAGTGCAAATGCGGCACCACATTGCCCAGCGCGGCCAAGTTGATTTTGGTGGGTTGCAGCTGCTGGCGCAGCACGCGCTCCACCGCCGTCACGGTGCGCATGCACAGGGCCTGGTCGGCTTCGGCCAGATCCGACCATTCGGCCACGTGCGCGTTCCAGACCACACGGTAGAACGCGGGCGTGTCGGCCACGTCGGGGCTGGTGGCCCGGATGATGCGGCATTGCGCGTGGCGCAGCAGCACCAGGCCGCCGTCCTCCACGCACAGCGGGCAGGTGGAAATCACACCAGCACCCGCTCGATGCCGCCGGCGTTGGCGCGGGCCACGTAGTCGGGCATCCAGTTCTCGCCCAGGATGTGGCGCGCCATCTCGACCACGATGTAGTCGGCTTCCAGCAGGCCGTTGGGCAGGTCTTCGCCGTAGCGGCTCAGGCCCTGGTAGCAGCTGGGGCAGCTGGTCAGGATCTTGGTCGTGCCCACAGGCTTGGCGACGCCGTTTTGGTCGGCCAAGGCGGCCAGCTCCTGCGCGTTCTTGTTGAGCTCTTCTTCTTTGCGGAAGCGCACCTGGGTCGAGATGTCGGGCCGGGTCACGCCCAGCGTACCGGACTCGCCGCAGCAGCGGTCGCTCTTGACCACGGTATCGCCCACCAGCGCCTTGACCGTTTTCATCGGGTCTTGCAGCTTCATGGGGCTGTGGCAGGGGTCGTGGAACAAGTACGCCCCTTTGTTGTCGAGCTTGAAGCCTTTTTCCAGCAGGTATTCATGGATGTCGATGATGCGGCAGCCGGGGAAGATCTTGTCGAACTGGTAACTCTGCAGCTGGTCGTAGCAGGTGCCGCAGCTCACCACCACGGTCTTGATGTCGAGGTAATTGAGGGTGTTGGCCACACGGTGGAACAACACGCGGTTGTCGGTGATCATCTGTTCGGCCTTTTCAAACTGGCCGCTGCCGCGTTGCGGGTAGCCGCAGCACAGGTAGCCCGGCGGCAGCACCGTCTGCACGCCAGCGTGCCACAGCATGGCCTGGGTGGCCAGCCCGACCTGGCTGAACAAGCGCTCAGAGCCGCAACCAGGAAAGTAAAACACCGCCTCGGTGTCGCTGGTGGTGCCCAGTGGATCGCGGATGATGGGCACGTAGTTGCGGTCTTCAATGTCGAGCAACGCACGGGCCGTCTTTTTGGGCAGGTTGCCCGGCATCTTTTTGTTGATGAAGTGGATCACCTGCTCCTTGATGGAGGCGGTGCCCACCGTGGCTGGTGGCGCGCTGGTTTGCTTTTTGGCCACGACCTTGAGCATGTCGTTGGCAAAGCGTTGCGCCTTCATGCCCACGTCCACCATGGCGCTGCGCGCGAGCTTGATGGTCTCGGGGTTGGTGGCATTGAGCATGAACATGGCCGCCGCGTTGCCGGGGCGGAAGCTCTTCTTGCCCATCTTGCGCAGCAGGTTGCGCATGTTCATCGTCACGTCGCCAAAGTCGATCTTGACCGGGCACGGCGACAGGCACTTGTGGCACACGGTGCAGTGGTCGGCCACGTCCTCGAACTCCTCCCAGTGCTTGAGGCTGATGCCGCGGCGCGTCTGTTCCTCGTACAGGAAAGCCTCGACCAGCAGCGAGGTGGCCAAGATCTTGTTGCGCGGCGAATACAGCAGGTTGGCGCGCGGCACGTGCGTGGAGCACACCGGCTTGCACTTGCCGCAGCGCAGGCAATTCTTCACGGAATCGGCAATGGCACCAATGTCGCTTTGCTGCATGATGAGCGACTCGTAGCCCATCAGGCCAAAGCTGGGCGTGTAAGCGTTGCTCAGGTCGGCCTGGCGCAGGTCGCTGCCCTGCTGGAACAGGTCGCTGTGGCGCAGCAGCTTGCCCTTGTTGAAGCGGCCTTGCGGATCGACCTTTTGCTTGTAGCCGGCAAACGGGGCCAGTTCCTCGTCGGTCAGGTACTCCAGCTTGGTGATGCCGATGCCGTGTTCGCCCGAGATCACACCGTCCAGGCTGCGCGCCAGCACCATGATGCGGCCCACCGCCTCGTGCGCGGTCTGCAGCATCTCGTAGTCGTCGCTGTTGACGGGGATGTTGGTGTGGACGTTGCCGTCGCCCGCGTGCATGTGCAGCGCCACCCACACCTTGCCCTTGAGCACGCGCTGGTGGATGGCCTTGCACTCCTCGAGCACCGGCGCAAACACGCTGCCGGTGAAGATGGCGCGCAGCGGCTCGCGGAGCTGCTGCTTCCAGCTCGCGCGCAGGGTGTGGTCCTGCAGCTGCGGCAGGTAGGCCTCCAGGTCGGCGGCCCAAGTGGCCCAGGTGGCGCGCACCTCGCGGATCACGGCCAGCGCGCGCTCAATGTGCTCCTGCAGCGCCTCGGGGCTGGGCACCTCGCTCTCGTCGTCGGCCTTGCCCAGCGGCAGGTTGCCGCGCCGGAAGAAGGCCTCCAGCTCGTCGGCAATCTTGATCTTGTTGCGCAGGCTCAGGTCGATGTTGATGTATTCGATACCCAGCGTGTACTCGCCCATGCGCGGCAGCGGGATCACCACGTCCTCGTTGACCTTGAAGGCGTTGGTGTGCTTGCTGATGGCGGCGGTCTTCTTACGATCCGACCAGAACTTCTTGCGCGCATCCGGGCTGACGGCGGTGAAGCCCTCGCCCGCACGGCCATTGGCCAGGCGCACCACCTCGCTGGCGGCGCGGGCCACGTCGTCGGGGTTGTCGCCCACAATGTCGCCAATCAGCACCATCTTGGGAAAGCCGCCGCGCTTGCTCTTGGTGGCGTAGCCCACGGCGCGCAGGTAGCGGTCGTCCAGGTGCTCCAGCCCCGCCAGCAAGGTGCCGGTGCGCTTTTGCTCGGCAAACATGAAATCTTTGATTTCGACGATGCTGGGCACGGCGTCCTTGGGGTTGCCAAAGAATTCCAGGCACACGGTGCGGGTGTGCTCGGGCATGCGGTGCACCACCCAGCGCGCGCTGGTGATGAGGCCGTCACAGCCCTCCTTTTGCACCCCCGGCAGGCCGGACAGGAATTTGTCGGTCACGTCCTTGCCCAGGCCTTCCTTGCGGAAAGTCTTGCCCGGGATGTCGAGCCGCTCGGTGCGGATCAGCGTCTTGCCGTCGGCCTGGAAGTATTGCAGCTCGAAGCTGGCCACTTCGGCGTCGTGGATCTTGCCCAAGTTGTGCCCGATGCGGGTGACTTGCAGCCATTCGGCGTTGGGCGTGACCATGCGCCAGCTGGCCAGGTTGTCCAGCGCGGTGCCCCACAGCACGGCTTTCTTGCCGCCAGCGTTCATGGCAATGTTGCCGCCCACGCACGAGGCCTCGGCGCTGGTGGGATCCACCGCGAACACGAAACCGGCGCGCTCGGCGGCGTCGGCCACGCGCTGGGTGACCACGCCGGCCTCGGTGTAGATGGTGGGCACCTTGTGGTCCACGCCAGGCAGGTCGATCAGCTCGACCTCGGTCATGATCAGCAGCTTTTCGGTGTTGATGACGGCGCTCTTCCATGTGAGCGGAATGGCGCCGCCGGTGTAGCCGGTGCCACCACCGCGCGGCACGATGGTCAGGCCCAGCTCGATACAGGCCTTGACCATGCCGGCCATTTCAGCCTCGGTGTCGGGCGTGAGCACCACGAAGGGGTATTCCACGCGCCAGTCGGTGGCGTCGGTGACGTGGCTGACACGGCTGAGGCCATCAAACTTGATGTTGTCCTTGGCGGTACAGCGGCGCAGCGTGCGCTCGGCGTGCGTGCGCAGCGTGGCCATGTCGTTGAAGGTGGCGGCAAAGTTGCGCACCGCCTGCTGCGCGGCAGCCAGCAGTTCGCCCACCAGCGCGTCGCGCGCGCCGTCTTCGTGCGGGCGGCGGCGTTTCTCGATGTCGCCCAGGCGGTGCTGCATGGCCTCGACCAGCGACTGGCGACGGCGCGGGTTGTCCAGCAAATCGTCGTGCAAGTAGGGGTTGCGCTGCACCACCCAGATGTCGCCCAGCACCTCGTAGAGCATGCGCGCCGAGCGGCCGGTGTGGCGCTCCTGGCGCAGCTGGTTGAGCACGTCCCAGGCGCGCGCGCCCAGCAGGCGCACCACGATCTCGCGGTCCGAGAAGGAGGTGTAGTTGTAGGGAATTTCGCGCAGGCGCGGCGCCTCGTCGGCGGCGGCAAGCAGGTGCTGGTGGGGTGTAGGTGCGTTCATATCGGAGAAAAAGCGGCCGAGGAATATCGGGTCATACCGGGCATTGGATGTTACCGCAGCGCGGCATACACCCACCCACGTCAGGGGGAAGGGGACGTGCAGTGGCAGCGCAAGACGTAAGCCAAGGTGCCCATGATCCAGACCATCGCGGTGTAGGTGGCCATTTTGCCGTCGCGGCCAAAATACCACAGTCCCAGCCACAACAGGATTACCCCCACCGTGTTGAGCACACCCCACACCCGCCAAGGGTGGGCACGTGCGGGCCGACCACACACCACCCCCACACCCACCACCAGCCACGTCAGGAGCAGGGACATGACCAGAGCCGGCGCCATAAAATTGACCACGTGCCCACAGAATGCCCAGATACCCATCGGTGCCGCTTGTTTTTGAAAAAATGACATCGATTTTATAATCCCGCACATGGCAGTCTGGGCGCTCGGCATCAATCACCACACGGCTCCGCTCGATTTGCGCGGGCGGTTCGCGTTCGCGCTCGACCAGTTGCAACCCACCTTGCAGGGTTTTCGGGCTGCGCTGGCGCACCAGCCCGAGGCCACGCTGCTGTCCACCTGCAACCGCACGGAGATTTATTGCGCCGCGCAAGAGACTGCGCTGGACGACACCGTGCAGTGGCTGGCCCGCACCGGTGGCGTGACCCCGCAGGAATTGCTGGATCACGCCTACGTGCTGCGTGAAGGCGAGGCAGCGCGCCACGCCTTCCGCGTGGCCAGCGGGCTCGACAGCATGGTGCTGGGCGAAGCGCAGATTCTGGGCCAGCTCAAGGACGCGGTGCGTGTGGCCGACGAAGCCGGTGCCCTGGGCACCACGCTGCACCAATTGTTCCAACGCTCGTTTGCCGTGGCCAAGCAGGTGCGCAGTTGCACCGAAATCGGTGCCCACTCCATCAGCATGACCGCCGCTGCCGTGCGGCTGGCGGGCCAACTGTTTGAGGACCTGAAAGCCATCAAGGTGCTGTTTGTGGGCGCGGGCGAGATGATTGAGCTGGCCGCCACCCACTTTGCCGCCAAACAACCCAAAAGCATGGCGATTGCCAACCGCACGCTGGAACGCGGCGAGGCGCTGGCCAGCCGCTTTGGGGCCGAGGTGCTGCGCCTGTCCGATCTGCCCGAACGGCTGCACGAATTCGATGCCATTGTGAGCTGTACCGCCTCTACACTGCCGCTGATCGGCTTGGGCGCGGTGGAACGTGCTCTGAAAAAACGCAGACACCGCCCCATGTTCATGGTCGATCTGGCGGTGCCGCGCGACATCGAAGTCGAAGTCAAAGCGCTGGACGACGTGTACCTCTACACCGTGGACGATCTGGCCAGCGTGGTGCAAACCGGCAAAGACCACCGCCAGGCCGCCGTGGCACAAGCCGAGGCCATCATCGACGCTGGCGTGCAAAGCTTTGTGCATTGGATGAACCAGCGCAACCCGCAAGCGGGCGTGGTCGGGCTGATCCAGCAACTGCACCAGCAGACCGAACAGTGGCAACAGGCCGAGCTGGCCAAAGCCCGCAAACGCCTGGCCAAGGGCGACGACGTGAACACCGTGCTCGAAGCCTTGGCGCGTGGTCTGACCCAGAAGATGCTGCACGGCACCCTGGCCGAACTGCACGCAGGGGATGCTGCCCAACGCCAAGCCACCGCCGACACCGCCACACGCTTGTTTCTGCGCGGAGCCCTCCCCCCTGAACCCCGCGCCCACCGATGAAACCCTTTATCCGCGACACCCTGGAACGCCAGCGCCTGCGTCTGCACGAACTCGATGCCTTGCTCAGCGCCCCGGATGCCACCGGCGACATGGAACGCTTTCGGCAACTGACGCGCGAACACGCCGACACCGATGCCGTGGTGCAACCCTACCTGCGCTACCTGCAACGCGAGGCCGACCTGCGCGAAGCCCAGCACATGGCCCAAGACAGCGATGCCGACATGGCCGCCATGGCGCAAGAGGAAATCGAGCAAGCCCAAACCGACTTGGCCGCGCTGGAGCAGGAACTGCACACCCTGCTGCTGCCCAAAGACCCCGACGACGCGCGCAACGCCTTCCTGGAAATTCGTGCCGGTACCGGTGGGGATGAAGCCGCATTGTTTGCGGGGGACTTGGCCCGGATGTACACCCGCTACGCCGAACGGCAAGGCTGGCGCGTCGAAACCATCAGCGAATCACCGGCTGAACTGGGCGGCTACAAGGAAGTGGTGCTGCGCGTGGTGGGCCAACAACCCTATGGCCAATTGCGGTTCGAGTCGGGCGGCCACCGCGTGCAACGCGTGCCCGTGACCGAAAGCCAAGGCCGCATCCACACCAGCGCCTGCACCGTGGCCGTGATGCCAGAACCGGATGAAACCGAAGCCATCCGACTCAACCCGGCGGATCTGCGCATCGACACCTTCCGCGCCAGCGGTGCGGGGGGCCAGCACATCAACAAAACCGATTCCGCCGTGCGTGTCGTCCACTTGCCCACCGGCATCGTGGCCGAGTGCCAAGACGGGCGCAGCCAGCACAGCAACAAGGCCAAGGCGCTGCAAGTGTTGCAAGCCCGCATCCAAGAAAAAGAACGCAGCGAACGCGCCGCCAAAGAAGCCGCCGAACGCAAAGGCCTGATCGGCAGCGGCGACCGCAGCGACCGCATCCGCACCTACAACTTTCCGCAGGGCCGCCTGACCGACCACCGCATCAACCTCACGCTGTACAAGCTGCTGCAAGTGATGGAAGGCGACCTGGACGAGGTGCTGCACGCCCTGCAACTGGCACGCGGGGCCGAGCTGATGGCCGAACTGGAACACAGCGCCAGCCAAAACGCGCACGGGGCGTTGGCGTGAGCGCCACCCCCACCGTCCAAACCGCCCTGCAACACGCCCGCCAGCAAGGGCTGGAACGGCTGGACGCGCAAGTGCTGCTGCTGCACCTGCTGGGCCGCTCCCCGCACGACCGCGCTTGGCTGCTGGCGCACGACACCGATACCCTGCCCGCCGACACCACCGCCGCTTTTGCCGCCCTGTGCCAGCGTCGCCTAAACGGTGAACCCGTGGCCTACCTGACCGGCCAGCGCGAGTTCTATGGCCTGACGCTGCAGGTGGACGCCCGCGTGCTCGACCCCCGACCCGATACCGAAACCTTGGTCGATTGGGCACTGGACGTGCTGGCCGATCACGCCCACCCCACCGTGCTGGACTTGGGCACCGGCAGCGGTGCGATTGCGCTGGCCTTGCAACAGCAACAGCCCGACGCCCACGTCTGGGCCGTGGATGCCAGCACAGATGCCTTGAGCGTGGCCCACGCCAACGCACAGCGGTTGCATCTGCACGTGCAGTTTTTGCAGGGGTATTGGCTGCAAGGCTGGCAGCCCTTTCCAGCGGCCATCAGCGCCACAAGCCAACCCGAACCACAAGGCACCACCACCCACCCCGCCACACCCCCGCAGCAGTTTGACCTGATCGTCAGCAACCCGCCCTACATCTGCCACGACGACCCGCACTTGGCGGCGCTGACGCACGAACCCTTGCAAGCCTTGACCAGTGGCGCTGACGGGCTGGACGACATCCGCACCATCGTGGCACAGGCTACCGCACACCTGTTGCCAAGCGGCTGGTTGCTGCTGGAACACGGTTGGGACCAGGCCGATGCCGTGGCCGCCTTGCTGCAAGCGCACGGCTACGGGCCCGCCCAACACCGGCACGATCTGGCCAGGCACGTGCGCTGCACGGGTGCCCAGTGGCCAGGGGCAGCACCTGCACCACGGGCCCCACCCCAAGGTTGAAGCCCCTCCCCAGGGCCCAAACGGGCGCGCCACACCCAGAGCTTGCCGCACCAGCGCGGCGGTGCTACCATGTGGCCCATGCAACGCTTGGCAGGATCCTTCACTGGTGTGTCCTTCCGCTTTCCCGCTGTGGCCCGCACATTGATGGGTCACCAGGCTGGAGAGCGCGCCTTTGCGCGCGTGCAGTGGTTGCACAAGCCCGTCGCACATTCCTGAGCCCGGCGATCCTCCTCCCCCTCCCCGTTTTCTGTTAGCGCAGACCACCGATCGCCGGGCCCCATCACAGCGCACAGGCGTACCACCGGCCCACAGGCTGGTTACCGTACGCCGCAACGATGGAACCGCGACATGCAATCCACTTCTTTTTCCGAACGCGTGCTCACCGAGCTGGATCACGCCCGCCTGAGCAAACTCCACACCCCCCAGCTGCCCGAGGACTTGGCCGACGAGCTGCAAGCGGTCGATCTGGTCACCTCGCAAGACGTGGCGCCCGACGTCGTCACCATGAATTCCGAGGTCGAGCTGGTGCTGGCCGGACAGACCGAGCCCCAGCGCCTGACGCTGTGCTATCCGCACGACGCGCAAGTCGGTGCCGGTCGCATCTCGGTGCTGTCGCCCATTGGCGCGGCGCTGCTGGGGCGGCGCGTGGGCGATACCATCCACTGGCGCATGCCCAACGGCGAGACGTGCCAGGCCGAGCTGGCGGCGATCGTGTTCCAGCCCGAAGCCGCTGGCGACTACACACGCTGAAAGGGTACGGCCATGATGCAACACACCCTGACCCCACCCAGCCGTACGGGCCACGGCAGCGCCTTGGTCGGCCCAATGGAGCTGACCAAACGCTTTTTGCGCGCCAAGAACCCGTGCGCCAACGGCTTTCGCTGGTTTGTGCGCCATATTGAAGACGGCGTGAGCTACCAGCAGGCGCTGGACACGCTGGTGCAGGCCGGGCGCGTGGACGACGCGTGCTGGCTGCTGCAACAGTTTGGCCCCACCGATGAGGTGCTGGAGCTGGAACATCTGGAGGCCGACGCCATCGTGTTTGCGGGCAGCCTGTACATCCGCAAACACATCGAGGTGGGCACACTGCTGCGTACCGGACAACACCTGCGCGCTGGGGGCAGCGTGCGCGTGGGGCAGCAGCTGCACGCCGGGGGTGATGTGTGGAGCGGTGGCGGCGTACGCTGCGAAGGCCCGCTGCACACCGGCGGCGACCTGCGTGCCGACTGGAGCGTGGAAGCGGCCCAGTCCATCCACTGCGGTGGCGAGCTGCGCGTGGGCGGCGACCTGACGGGTGGCGCCAGCCTGCAGGTGCAAGGCCCGGCCAGCGTCAAGCACGATGTGGTGGTGCGGCAAGGCATCACCTGCCAGGCCGGGCTGCGCGTGGGTGGCCTGCTGCACAGCGGTCACAGCGTGCAGGCGGGCCAAGGCATCCTAGTGGGGCAGGACATCGTCTGCGGCATGCACCTGGAAGCGGGCTGGGGCATACGCGCTGGCGGTGGCATCAGCGCGCAAGGCGCCATCCGGGCGGGCGAGAGCCTGCAGGCCGGGAGTGACATTGGCGCAGGTCCGGGGTACGGCGTGTACGCCGGGCTGGGTGTGCCCATCAACGCCTGGGGCAGCAGCGGCCACGTGGTGGCAGCACGCAAGCCCGAGGCGCTGCTCAGCGGCCACTGGAGCGGGCCAGAGGCCAGCCGCGGCGACGGCCCCGACGCGCTTGCAGACTTGGCAACGCTGGGTTGACATCCTCCTCGCCATCAATGGCGAAGATTCCCGCTTCACAGAAACCCGCCCATGCCTCAACGAGACACAGGACTTACAGCTTCTCCACGGGCTGACACCGCCAGTCCGGCGGCCAGTACGTTGCGGGCGGCGTTGATGTCCCGATCATGGTCAGACCCACATTCGGGACACGTCCACTGCCGCACCTTCAAAGGCATCTTTTGTGCCGTGTACCCACAGTCGCTGCAACGCTTGGACGACGGGTACCAGCGGTCGATCTTGACCACTTCTCTGCCATACCAGCGGGCCTTGTATTCGAGCTGGCGCACAAATTCGGCCCAGCCCGCGTCACCGATGGATTTGGCGAGCTTGCGGTTCTTCTGCATGTTGCTGACAGCCAGCGTCTCAATGGCGATCACTTGGTTTTCGTGGATCAACCGGGTCGAGAGTTGGTGCAAGAAATCCTGGCGGATGTCGGCGATCTTGGCGTGCAGCTTGGCGACTTTGAGCCGCGCTTTGGTACGGTTCTTGGAACCTTTCTTCTTTTTGGCCAGCTTGCGTTGCAGCTTGGCCAGTTTCTTCTCGTGCTTGCGGAAGGTGTTGGGCGCTGGGATTTTTTCGCCGTCGGAAAGGATGGCGAAATGAGTCAGGCCCAGATCAATCCCCACTTGGCTGGACGCTTCCGGTTTGGCGCAAACCACGTCATCGCACAACAGGCTGACGAAGTAACGACCTGCCGCGTCCTTGCTGACCGTCACCGTTGTGACTTTGGCCGCCGGTGGAATCTGGCGCGACCAGCGGATGCCCAGCGGTGCGTCCATCTTGGCCAGTTTGAGCACCTGACCATCCCAGCGGAACGCGCTGGCGGTGTATTCCGCCGACTGGTGGCCGCTTTTGCGCTTGAACTGCGGGTAACGCCCACGCTTGGCAAAGAAGTTACCGAACGCTGTTTGCAAATGCCGCAACGCTTGCTGCAACGGCACGCTGGACACAACGTTGAGCCAAGTGTATTCGGGCTGCTTTTTCAAAACGGTCAACGCGGCAGAGGTGTCGTGGTAGCCCATGCGTTCCTGCCGTTGCTCCCACGCCTCGCTGCGCAGGCGCAGCATGTGGTTGTAGACCACACGCACGCAGCCGAACGTCTGAGCCAAGAGGGTTTCTTGCTCAGGCGTGGGGTAAAACCGGAAGCGGTACGCGCGCTTGATGTCCATGTAGGCAATTTACACGAAAATCATCCTATCAACCCAAAGGATAGCCAAACCAAAAAGAAGTGGATTCAGGGGCTTGACGTACAAGCCGCGCTATCCCTTACCGGCATGAATACCGGGGTTTCCCGCACGGATTGATAATCGACCCTTTTGCACACCACCGGCCCGCAGGCCACCCACGGAGTTACCCCCATGAGCGACACCCAACAACGCATCGACGACCTCGTCAAAACCAACGACATCGTGCTGTTCATGAAAGGCACGGCCAGCTTTCCGATGTGCGGCTTCTCGGGCCGCGCGGTGCAGATCCTCAAGGCCTGCGGCGTGGACACCAAGACGCTCAAGACCGTGAATGTGCTAGAAGACCCGGCCATCCGCCAAGGCATCAAGGAATACAGCAGCTGGCCCACCATCCCGCAGCTCTACATCAAGGGCGAGTTCATCGGTGGCTCCGACATCATGATGGAGATGTACGAGTCGGGCGAGCTGGCGCAAGCCATCAACGGCCCGGCGGCCTGACACCCGCACGGCCCACCTGGGATCATCCAGGGCCACAGGAACAAAGACCGGGCAGCGCGCAGGCCACCCGGTCTTTTGCTTTTGTCTTGCAGGAGCAGCGGGCAGCACGGGGCAACCCGCCACGTATTTCAACGCCTCACAGCAGATCGAAGCGGTCGGCGTTCATGACCTTGACCCACGCAGCCACGAAGTCGCGCACGAACTTCTCCTGGTTGTCGTCCTGGGCATAGACCTCGGCGTAGGCGCGCAGCACCGAGTTAGATCCGAACACCAGATCGACCCGGGTCGCCGTCCAGCGTGTAGCACCGGTCTTGCGATCCACGATGGCGTAGCTGTTGCGCCCCGTGGGCTTCCACGTGTAGGCCATGTCAGTCAGGTGGACAAAGAAGTCGTTGGTCAAGACGCCCACGCGGTCGGTGAACACGCCGTGCGCGCTGCCGCCGTGGTTGGTGCCCAGCACGCGCATCCCGCCCACCAGCGCCGTCATCTCGGCGGCGGTCAGGCGCATGAGCTGGGCGCGGTCCAGCAACAGTTCTTCGGGCTGCACCACGTAGTGCTGCTTGAGCCAGTTGCGGAAGCCATCGGCCAACGGCTCCAGCACGTCGAACGACTCGGCGTCGGTCTGCGCCTGGGTGGCATCGCCCCGGCCCGGCGCAAATGGCACTTCCACGTTGAAGCCCGCGGCGCGGATAGCCTGCTCCAGCCCCACGTTGCCGCCCAGCACGATCACGTCGGCCACGCTAGCCCCCGTGTCGGCGGCAATTTTTTCATAAATGGCCAGCACGCGCGCCAAGCGTTCGGGCTCGTTGCCTGCCCAGTCTTTTTGCGGCGCCAGGCGGATGCGCGCACCGTTGGCACCACCACGCTTGTCGGAGCCACGGAAGGTGCGGGCGCTGTCCCACGCGGTGCTGACCAGGTCGGCCACGCTCAGGCCAGCGGCAGCAATCTGCGCCTTGACGGCGGCCACGTCGTAAGCGGTGTTGCCAGCGGGTACCGGGTCTTGCCAGATCAGGTCTTCGGCGGGCACGTCGGGGCCGATGTAGCGGGCCTTGGGGCCCATGTCGCGGTGGGTCAGCTTGAACCAGGCGCGGGCAAACACGTCGTCAAAGTAGGCCTGGTCGGCGGCAAAGCGTTCCGAGATCTTGCGGTACTCCGGATCCACCTTCATCGCCATGTCGGCATCGGTCATGATCGGCATGCAGCGGATGGAGGGGTCTTCCACGTCCGGCGGCATGTCCTCGGGCTTGATGTTGACCGGTACCCACTGCCAGGCACCGGCCGGGCTCTTGGTAAGCTCCCAGTCGTAGCCCAGCAGCAGCTTGAAGTAGCCGTTGTCCCACTGGGTCGGGTTCGTGGTCCAGGCGCCCTCGACGCCGCTGGTCACGGTGTCGCGGCCCACGCCACGGGTCTTGTGGTTCATCCAGCCCAGACCTTGCTCTTGCAGGTCGGCACCTTCGGGGGCCGGGCCCAGGTTGGCGGCGTTGCCGTTGCCGTGCGCCTTGCCCACGGTGTGGCCGCCAGCGGTCAGAGCCACGGTCTCCTCGTCGTTCATGGCCATGCGGGCAAAGGTCACGCGCACGTCATGGGCGGTTTTCAGTGGGTCGGGCTGGCCGTCCACGCCTTCGGGGTTGACGTAGATCAGGCCCATCATCACGGCGGCCAGCGGGTTTTCCAGGTCGCGCTCGCCACTGTAACGGCTGCCTTCGCCGCCGCTCTTGGCCAGCCATTCTTTCTCGGAGCCCCAGTAAATGTCCTTCTCGGGGTGCCAGATGTCTTCGCGGCCAAAGGCAAAGCCGAAGGTCTTGAAGCCCATAGCCTCGTAGGCCATGTTGCCTGCCAGGATGATCAGGTCGGCCCAGCTCACCTTGTTGCCGTACTTGCGCTTGATGGGCCACAACAGGCGACGTGCCTTGTCGAGGTTGCCGTTGTCGGGCCAGGAATTGAGCGGCGCAAAACGCTGGTTGCCAGTGCCCGCGCCACCCCGGCCATCGGCGATGCGGTAGGTGCCCGCTGCGTGCCAAGCCATGCGGATCATCAGGCCGCCATAGTGACCCCAGTCGGCAGGCCACCAGTCCTGGCTGTCGGTCATCAGCGCCTTGAGGTCGTTCTTGAGCGCCGCCACGTCCAGCTTTTTCAGCTCCTCGCGGTAGTTGAAGCCCGCGCCCAGCGGGTCGGTCTTGGTGTCGTGCTGGTGCAGGATGTCCAGGTTCAGCGCCTTGGGCCACCAGGTCTGACTGGCCATGCTGGCCGACGTGGCGCCACCGTGCATGACGGGGCATTGACCGGGCGCGCCTGCGTTGTTGTTGTCCATGGTTGTCTCCTCGGTTGGGGGTGGTTTATCAAGCGACGGGTTTCACTATAGCCCCAAACATGGCGTCTTGACCACCCGGGGGGCGGGCGGGTATTTATCGCCGCCATAGGCGGTGCCAATCGGCGCGGTGCCACGCAGCGCAAGGCAGGGCCGGATCGATCGTGTATGCTATTTGGCATGTACCTGTCCGATTTTTTTGCAGACGCAAGCAGCGACGTGATTGGCTGCATCCGGTGCCGCAACACCAAGCCGTTCGAACCAGCGCTGAAAATGGCCTTCCAGCCCATCGTGGACGTGGACGCGCGCAGCGTGTTTGCCTACGAGGCGCTGGTGCGCGGGGCCAACGGCGAATCGGCGGGCGAGGTGCTGGGCGCAGTCCAGCCCGAAGACTTGTACGCGTTTGACCAGACCTGCCGCGTGCTGGCCATTGCCACCGCGCAACGCCTGGGCATGCAAAGCTACCTGTCCATCAACTTCCTGCCCAACGCGGTGTACGAGCCCGCCACCTGCATCCGCCTGACGCTGGCGGCGGCGCACAAGGTGGGCTTTGCGCCCGAGCGGCTGATCTTCGAGCTGACCGAGGGCGAGAAGATCCAGAACCCGGCGCACGCGCTGCGCATCATCAGGGACTACCAGCAGCGCGGCTTCATGACCGCCATCGACGACTTTGGCGCGGGCTATTCGGGCCTGAACCTGCTGGCCGACTTTCAGCCACACTTGGTCAAGCTGGACATGGCGCTCACGCGCGACATCGACCGCGACCCGGTGCGCCGCGCCATCGTCAGCGGCGTGGTGGGCACATGCAAGGCACTGGGCTGCAAGATCGTGGCCGAAGGCATCGAGCGCCCCGGCGAGCTGCACGCACTGCGCGACATGGGCGTACACCTGTTCCAGGGCTACCTGCTGGCGCGCCCGGGGCTGGAGGCACTGCCCGAGCCCGATTTCAGCTGCATCTGAAATCGGCGGTGGGCCACCCACGGCCCGCCAGACGGCAACGCCCGGGTGGATGGTCGCGCCCCGCCGGGCACCTCGCCCAAACGGGGGCTTTGGTCTACACTGGGGCAAACAATAGCTGCAGGAGACCTTGCCGATGGCCACACCACCGCACAACACCCCCACCCAGTCGCCCGACCAGGCTGCGTCGCAGCGGCTGTACAGCCAGCGTTGCGGCTATTACGACTGGCAGCTGGCGCCCTACGAGCACATCCGCGCGCAGGCCATTGCCCTGCTGCAACTGCAACCGGGCCAGACGGTGCTGGACGTGGGCTGCGGCACCGGCATGAGCCTGGAGCGGCTGCAACAGGCGGTGGGGCTACGCGGCCAGGTGGTGGCGGTGGATCAGTGCGCCGACATGCTGGAACACGCCCACCAGCGGGTACGCCAGCACGGCTGGGCCAATGTGCAGGTGACGTGCTCTCCGATCGAGCGATCCACCCTGCCCGCACAAGCCGATGCGGTGCTGTTCCATTTCACCCACGACATCCTGCAAACCCCGGCGGCGGTGGCCCATGTGCTGCGCCACCTCAAGCCCGGCGCGCGCGTGGTGGCCACGGGGCTGAAGTGGACATCGCCCCTGTACGGCGGCATGAACGCGCTGGTGTGGTGGAACGCGGTGCAGTCCGTCACCACCCTGCAGGGGCTGGACATGCCGTGGCGCACGCTGGAAGCACAAGGGGTGGCACTCGACATCACCACCTGCCTGCTGGGCACCATCTACACCGCCAGCGGCCAGCTCAAGGCCTGACGCGTACGGCGTACAGACACAAAGCTCAGGCCCAGCGTTGCTGCGCCGCCAGCACCGCGTTGGGGTAGCTGGCGCGGCCCCGGCTGCCGTTGTAGCGGCCCAGCGCCAGGAACAGGTCGCCCCGTTCGCGGTCGAGGTAGTGGCGCAGGATGACGCAGCCAAAGCGGATGTTGGTTTGCAGGTGGAACAGCTTGCCTACGTCGCCATCGCCGATGGTGCGCGCCCAGAACGGCATGATCTGCATGTAGCCGCGCGCCCCGGCCACCGAGACCGCAAACTTGCGGAACGCGCTTTCCACCTGAATCAGCCCCAACACCAGCGACGTGTCCAGCCCGGCGCGCTTGCTCTCGTACCACACGGTCTGCAAGAAATCGACCCGGGTTTGCAGCTCGGGCTTGCGCGCTTGCAGGCGCGGACTCATGCGGCCCAACCAGCGCAGGTAGGCCAGGCGCGCCTCGGTGGAGGCGAACTCGGGCTCGGGCGGGGCGCTGGCGTCGATGGCGGCCCGCAACGCCAGCCGCACCGCGTTGGCCAGCGGCTCCTCGGCTTGTGCGCCCGCCTGAGCGGCGCCAGTCCAGCCACCCGTACACGCAGCCGCTGCGGCCAGTCCCAGCCGCAAGCAGGTACGCCGCCCCGCATCCGGCAGCTCATGCGGCAAGGCCGCCACAGTGGCCGATGTGGCCAGCCCGGAGGCAGCGCCTGGCCAGACGGGGCCGTTCATGCTCAGATCGCTCACACCGTCAGCCGGCCCTTCAGCAGCGCCAGCACCTCGGCCAAGGGCACCTTGGTGGCGGCAGTGTCGCGGCGGTGCTGGTATTCGACCAGACCTTCCTTGAGTCCCTTGTCGCCGATGGTGACGCGGTGCGGCACACCGATCAGTTCCCAATCGGCAAACATGGCACCGGGGCGCTCGTTGCGGTCGTCCAGCAGTACGTCCACGCCCAAGGCAGACAGCTCATCGTGCAACCGCTCGGCAGCGGCCTTGACGGCCTCGCTGCGGTCCATGCCGATGGGGCAAATCACCACGGTGAACGGGGCAATGGCATCGGGCCAGATGATGCCGCGTTCGTCGTGGTTTTGCTCGATGGCGGCGGCGGGCAGGCGTGTCACGCCAATGCCGTAGCAGCCCATTTCAAAGTGCTTGGGTTTGCCGTCTTCGGCCAAAAAGGTGGCGTTCATGGCGCGGCTGTACTTGGTGCCGAGGTAGAACACGTGGCCCACTTCAATGCCGCGCTCGATCGCCAGTTCGCCTTGGCCGTCCGGCGACAAGTCACCCGCCACCACGTTACGGATGTCGGCCACCAGATCGGGTTCGGGCAAGTCGCGGCCCCAATTGACACCACTGAGGTGGGCATCGGCCTGGTTGGCACCGCAGATCCAGTCGGCCAGTACGGCCACCTCGCGGTCGGCAATCACGTTGAGCGGTTGCTGGAGGTTGACCGGCCCCAGGTAGCCCGGCTTGCAACCGAAATGGGCCACGATCTCGGCTTCGGTGGCAAAACGGAAACCCAAATCGAGCCCCGGCAGTTTGCCCACCTTGACTTCGTTCATCTCGTGGTCACCGCGCAGCAGCAACAGCCACACTTGGGTCTTGACGATCTCGTCGTTCTCGTTGATTTCATCGGTGGCCAGCACCACGCTCTTGACGGTGCGGTTCAGCGGCACGCCCAGCAACTCGGCCACATCGGCGCAAGTGGTCTTGCCGGGGGTGGGCACGGTGGTCAGGGGCTGGCTGGCGGCCGGGCGTGGGCCTTGCGGGGCCAAGGCTTCGGCTTTTTCGATGTTGGCGGCGTACTCGCTGTTGGGGCAGTACACGATAGCGTCTTCGCCGGTGGCGGCAATCACCTGAAATTCTTCGCTCAAGTCGCCCCCGATGGCGCCGCTGTCGGCGGCCACGGCGCGGTAACGCAAGCCAAAGCGGTCAAAAATGCGGCGGTAGGCTTGTGCCATCGTCTGGTAGCTGAGTTGGGCGCTGTCGCGGTCGCGGTCAAAGCTGTACGCGTCCTTCATCACGAATTCGCGACCACGCATCAGGCCAAAACGCGGGCGGCGTTCGTCGCGGAATTTGGTCTGGATTTGGTACAGGTTCTTGGGCAGTTGCTTGTAGCTGCGCAGCTCTTGGCGGGCAATGTCGGTCACCACTTCTTCGGAGGTGGGTTGCAACACAAAGTCGCGCTGGTGGCGGTCTTGAATGCGCAACATTTCCGGCCCCATTTTGTCGAAGCGGCCGGTTTCTTGCCACAACTCGGCGGGTTGCACCACCGGCATGGTCAGCTCCACGGCACCGGCGCGGTTCATCTCCTCGCGCACGATTTTTTCGACTTTTTGGATCACGCGCAGCCCCATGGGCATGTAGGTGTAGATGCCAGCGCCGAGCTTCTTGATCATGCCCGCACGGGTCATGAGCTGGTGACTGACCACCTCGGCATCGGCGGGCGCTTCTTTAAGGGTGGAAATGAGAAATTGGGAGGCTTTCATGGGGCAATCGGGCGTGAAGACGCTGCGATCATGGCCTGCGGCGCGGGGCCTGCCGTGCGACTCGGGGTTTACCCCTTGCGGTGGTTCGCAAGCCGGGGCCGACAAGGCATAATCGAGACAATTTACAAATTTGGGGTTGATTATGCTTGACAGAGATGGCTTCAGGCCCAATGTCGGCATCATTCTGCTCAACCAGAAGAATCAGGTGTTTTGGGGCAAGCGCATTCGCACCCACTCGTGGCAGTTTCCGCAAGGTGGCATCGACCGGGGCGAGACCCCCGAGCAGGCCATGTACCGCGAGCTGTTTGAAGAGGTGGGGTTGCAGCCGCAGCATGTCAGTTTGGTCGCCCGCACGCGGGACTGGTTGCGCTACGAGGTGCTGGATCACTACGTCCGCCGCGACGTGCGGGGGTTTTACCGTGGTCAGAAACAAATCTGGTACTTGGTGCGCCTGGACAGCGGCGACTGGAACCTGAACCTGCGAGCCACCGAACACCCGGAGTTCGACGCCTGGCGCTGGAACGACTACTGGGTGCCGCTGGACATGGTGGTGGAGTTCAAGCGCGACGTGTACGAGCGCGCCCTGCGCGAGCTGGCGCGCTACCTGCCGCGCGGTGGCAACCGCTACCTGCGCGGCAATGTGCGAGCCCGTACCTACTACAACGACACGCTGTACCACCAGCGCCACGTGCTGCCCGCGCACATGGAACTGCCCCCCGGCGCCAGCTTTGACCCCGACCCGCAGCGCAGCTACGCCGACTTGGTGGCCAAGGTTGAGGACGCCGCCGCAGACGTCGGCCAGCACACCACCACCGTCCCCTGAACCGCAGCGGTCAGGCGGGCAGCGACAGCACCAGGTTGTCGCGGTGGATCATCTCGGGCTCGGCGGCGTAGCCCAGCAAGGCTTCAAAATCGGCCGACGCCTTGCGGCACAGCAGGCGGGCCTCGCTGGCGGCGTAGTTGGTCAGGCCGCGTGCAATCTCTTGCCCACTGGCGTTGCGCACGGCAATCACCTCGCCGCGCGAGAATTCGCCCTCCACCGCCGTCATGCCTGCGGGCAGCAGGCTCTTGCCGTCCTGCAGGATGCGCCGGGCTGCGCCATCGTCCACCACCACCGCGCCGCGCAGCTGCAAGTGGTCGGCGATCCATTGCTTGCGCGCCTGCTGCTTGGGCGTGGCGGCCAGCAGACAGGTACCAATCGGCTCGCCCGCCACCAGGCGCAGCAGTGCCTGCGGCTCGCGGCCCCAGGCGATGACGGTGGACGCGCCAGAACCCGCGGCGCGCTTGGCGGCCAGGATTTTGGTGATCATGCCGCCCGTACCCACGCGCGAACCTGCGCCACCGGCCATGTCTTCCAGCACCGGATCGCCCGCACGGGCCACATGCACGAACTGCGCCGCCGGGTCTTTGCGCGGGTCGGCGGTGTAGAGGCCTTTTTGGTCGGTCAGGATGATGAGCACGTCGGCATCGACCAGGTTGGCCACCAGCGCGCCCAGGGTGTCGTTGTCGCCAAACTTGATTTCGTCGTTGACAACGGTGTCGTTCTCGTTGATGACGGGCACCACGTGGTGCGCCAGCAGCGTCAGCAAGGTGGAGCGCGCGTTGAGGTAGCGTTCGCGGTCGGCCAGATCGGCGTGCGTGAGCAGCACCTGCGCGCTGCCGATGCCTTGCTCGCGCAGCTTGGTTTCGTACATCTGCACCAGCCCCATCTGGCCCACGGCGGCAGCGGCTTGCAGTTCGTTGATGACCTTGGGCCGTGTGGCCCAACCCAGGCGCTTCATGCCTTCGGCAATGGCACCGCTGCTGACCATGATGACCTCGCGCCCATCCTTGACCAAGGCGCTGAGTTGCTCGCTCCACTGGCCGATGGCCTGTTCGTCCAAGCCCCGACCTTCGTTTGTCACCAAGCTGGAGCCCACTTTGACCACAATGCGCCGCGCCTGGCGCAACACGTCGGCAGGGTCGGCTTGGGGCACGGCAGGAACGGACGGGGCAACAAAGGCTGAAGTCATGGCAACACAGGCGGGCAAAGAACGAAAGCAAGGCGGAGCGTGGCAAACGCGGCCCCAACGGGCCGCAGACAGCGCGCTCAGTCGTCGAGGTTGCGGAAACGCGGGTCGATAGGGGCCTCGGTGGGCACGTCTGCGTCCTGCGACGCTACGCCTTTCTTGCTGGTGCGTTTGGCGGCGGGCGCGCGGCGCTTGGCGGGCGTGGGCACAGCATCAACGGGGGACACAACCTCAGCCACATCCGCTGCATGCGCAGTCTTGGTCGGGTCAAAGCGCGGATCGACTTCGACGTGCGGGCGCTCGGCTTCGCGGGTATCCACGATGTGCTGGAAGATTTTTTGCACCAGCAGCTCACAGCCTTCGCGCGTCAGGGCCGAGATCTCGAACACCGGGCCTTTGTGGCGGAAGCGTTTGACGAAGTCTTTCACGCGCGCGGCACGCTCTTCAGCGGGCACCATGTCGAGCTTGTTCAGCACCAACCAGCGCGGTTTGGCGTGCAGCGCGGGGTCGTATTTTTTGAGTTCTTTGACGATGGCACGCGCTTGCAGCACCGGGTCCACGGCATCGTCGAACGGGGCCATGTCGATGACGTGCAACAGCAAACGGGTGCGTTGCAGGTGGCGCAAAAATTGGTGCCCCAGCCCCGCGCCTTCCGAGGCCCCTTCGATCAGGCCCGGTACGTCGGCGACGACGAAGCTTTTTTCCGGCCCCACACGCACCACGCCCAAGTTGGGGTGCAGGGTGGTAAAGGGATAGTCGGCGATTTTGGGCCGCGCGTTGGACACCGCCGCAATGAACGTGGATTTGCCCGCGTTGGGCATGCCCAGCAGACCCACGTCGGCCAGCACTTTCAACTCCAGCGCCAAGCTGAAGCGTTCACCCGCGTGGCCCAGCGTTTTTTGGCGTGGCGCGCGGTTGATGGCGCTCTTGAAGCGCAGGTTGCCATAGCCACCCTCGCCGCCCTTGGCGATGAGGATCTGTTCGCCGGGTTGCAGCAGTTCGTGCATCACCTCGCCGGTGTCGGCGTTGCGGATGATGGTGCCGACCGGCATTTTGAGAACGATGTCGTCGCCCTTGCAACCAAACATGTCAGAGCCTTTGCCGTGCTCGCCGCGTTGGGCCTCGAAGCGGCGGTTGTAACGGTAGTCGATCAGGGTGTTGAGGTTGTCGTCGGCCAGCGCCCACACCGAGCCGCCCCGGCCACCATCGCCGCCATCGGGGCCGCCAAATTCCTTGTATTTCTCGTGCCGGAAGGACGCACAGCCGTTGCCACCATCCCCAGCGGCAATGTCGATATAAGCTTCGTCAACGAATTTCATGGCTGCTATTGTCCTTGAATCGGAAAAACACAAAAGGCCCGCAGTGCGGGCCTTGCTGGCAAACAGGGCCACATGCGTGCGGCCCAGTCTGACGGTTCACGTGCGCCGGATTTAAGCGGCGGTCACGTTCACCACTTGGCGGTTCAAGGAGCCCTTGAAGCCAAAGCTCACCACGCCGTCGGTGGTGGCAAAAATGGTGTGGTCTTTGCCCAGGCCCACGCCCACGCCGGGGTGGAACTTGGTGCCGCGTTGACGCACGATGATGCCACCGGCGCTGATGACTTGGCCGCCGAACACCTTCACGCCGAGCATTTTCGGCTTGGAGTCACGACCGTTGCGCGTTGAGCCGCCGCCTTTTTTCTGTGCCATGGTGCTTTAACTCCTTAGCCGTTGATCGAGCCGATTTGCAGCTCGGTGAAATTTTGACGATGGCCTTGGCGCTTTTGGTAGTGCTTGCGACGGCGCATCTTGAAGATGCGAACCTTGTCGCCACGACCGTGGGAGACCACGGTGGCCGTGACCGTTGCGCCGGAGACCAAGGGGGTGCCGATCTTGAGTTCAGCGCCGTTGCCGACTGCCAGAACCTGGTCGATCACGATCTCTTGACCCACGTCCGCAGCAATCTGTTCTACTTTAAGTTTTTCGCCGACAGCAACACGGTATTGCTTGCCGCCGGTTTTTATGACCGCGTACATATGAACCTCAAACGTTTGGAAACGTACTTTGGCAAACGGATTTTTGCCAAACCCGAGATTGTAACCTTGCCCTTGCCCGCTGACAAGTGTTTGCAGTGTGCCGCTGCGCCCGGAGCCGCTGCTTGAACGCAGCGGATGGGTTCAGAGGGTACGAGAAGGTTCCACGCTCAAGGTGGCATCGCAGCCCTGGCCAGCGGCAATCCAGCGCCGTGCCAGCGGGGCCAGCCACGGCACCGCCAGCGCACCGCACAGGTAGCGTTGGTGTTCGTCGCTCCAGCGCAGGGCGGCGCAGGCACCGTGGCGGCGACGTGACCACAACACCCCCAGCGGGCAAGGCTCGGCCAGACAGCACACGCCGCAGCCGTTGCAGGGTGTGCCGGGTTCGGGCTTGGGCGGTGCGTCGGGGTGGATGTGGATGGTTTGCGGGGCGGGCATACTCGGTGGCTTTTGTGGCTGGCAGCGGCACACCATAGCCGCAAAATGGCTGGCCTGTTGCCGTCTTGTCTTGTTGTATGCCCACCACTCCGCTGCATTCCACCGAAATCCACAGCCTGCTGAGGCCGCGTTACGTGCAGCGCTTCCGCTGCATCGGGGCGGCGTGCGAGGACAGCTGCTGCGCAGGCTGGCATGTGCCCATCGACGAACGCACCTTCCGCGCCTACACCAGCGGGGAGGCACCGGCCACCTTGCGCACACAGCTGGCAGCGGTGGTACAGCTGGAGGCCACGCCGCGTCCACAGCAGCACGCCCGCATCGCACTGGATGCGCAGACCAACGCCTGTCCGCTGCTGGAGGACGGCTGGTGCGCCATCCAACAGGATTGGGGCGAAGGGCAGCTGTCGCACACGTGCTTCAGCTACCCGCGCTACACGCGGCAATGGCAGGGGCGAATGTTGCAGGCGCTCACGCTGTCGTGCCCGGAGGCGGCGCGGCTGGCCCTGCTGGCGCCCGATGCGATGGCGCTGGAAACCGGCACGGCAACAGTGCGCACCGAGGCGGTGCAGGCCATCACAGCCCCCGCATCAAGCACAGCAGCGGCAGCGCAAGCCAAGGAAGAGATGACGCTGGACGCCCTGCGTGCCTTTGCGCTGCAACTGGTGCGCACGCCGGAGCGGCCGCTGTGGCAACGGCTGGCCGTGCTGGGCCAGTGGTGCCAGGAGCTGACAGCGCAACTGGGCCGGACGGCCACACCCTTGACGGCAAATGTCGGACATGGCTCTACCCGACCCACACCAACCCACCCCAATGCCAGGCAGCGCCCTGCCCCCGACCTGATGGCTTGGCAAGCGGGGTTTACCGATCCAGTGCAACTGGATACGCTGTTCAGCGCGCTGGAGGCCGTGCCCGTGCAGCGGCAATTGCAAGCCCAAGTGTGGGCCGCGTTGTGGCGACGCAAAAGCGACCGGGGTTTGTCGCCGGTGCAGCGACAGGTCATCGCGGCGGTGGAACAAGGGCTGGGTTGGGCCGAAGATGGCAGCGAAGTCCACGCGGCCACGTCTGCCGCCCGCTACGCCGACGGGCTGGCGCAACTGCCGCTGGCGTTGCAAACCAGGGCACCGCACTTGCTGGAGCATTTTGTCGTCAACGAGTTGTTCCGCGATGTGTTCCCGTTTCAGGCCAGCACACCGTGGGCGCAATACGTGCAGTTGGTCGTGCAAGTTGGGCTGTTGCGTTGGATGCTGGCCGCGCAATGCAGCCGTGCCACGCTGCCCGACACCACCGCACTGGTGCGCACGGTGCAGGTGCTGTGCCAACGGTTCCAGCACGATGCCGACTTTGGCCCCTGGATGGCCAGCGCCTTGCGCGAGAGCGCACTCGACACCCTGCCCACGCTGTGGGTGCTGCTGCGCGACTGATTTCTGCCCCTTTACCCCCGCGCCAGCACTGGGGCCAGCGCCAGCCCGGTGGGGGTGCGCTGGCGCACCACGTCCTCGGGCGTGCCAGCGGCGACCAGTTGGCCACCAGCGTCACCGCCATCAGGGCCGAGATCAAGCACCCAATCGGCTTCGGCAATCACGTCCAGATCGTGTTCGATCACCACCACGCTGTGGCCACCATCGACCAGCCGGTGCAGCACGCGGATGAGTTTGTCCACGTCGGCCATGTGCAACCCGACGGTGGGCTCGTCCAGCACGTACAGGGTGTGCGGTGCCTTCTGGCCGCGCTTGCCGATGTCGTCGCGCACTTTGGTAAGTTCCGTCACCAGTTTGATGCGCTGGGCCTCGCCGCCCGACAGCGTGGGCGACGGCTGACCCAATGTGAGGTAGCCCAGCCCCACGTCCTGCAACAGTTGCAGCGGGTGCGCAATGGCGGGCATGGCGGCAAAGAAATCGACCGCATCGTCCACTTCCATGCGCAACACATCGCCGATGTTCTTGCCGCGCCAGGTGACGGCCAGCGTTTCGGGGTTGAAACGCGCGCCGTGGCAGGTTTCGCACGGCACTTTCACGTCGGGCAAAAAGCTCATTTCGATGGTGCGCACGCCCTGCCCTTCGCAGGCGGGGCAGCGGCCATCGCCGGTGTTAAAGCTGAAGCGCCCCGGGCCGTAGCCACGCGCCTGGGCCTCCAGCGTGGCGGCAAAGAGTTTGCGGATGTTGTCCCAAAAGCCGATGTAAGTCGCGGGGCAGGAACGCGGGGTCTTGCCGATGGGGGTTTGATCGACTTCCAACACGCGCTGGATGACCTCGGTGCCCAACAGGCTCTGGCATCCCTGCCACTTGGGACGTTGACCTGCGGCCCAGGCCTCGCGCCCAGCCTTGCTGCCGCTGTGCAACTGTACGGCGCTGGCCACGTTGGCCAGCAACACGTCGCGCGCCAGCGTGGATTTGCCCGAACCGCTCACGCCTGTGACGGCCACCAAACGGCGCAGCGGCACCTGAGCGGTGACGTTTTGCAGGTTGTGAAGGGCGGCTCCTTCGACGGTCAGCCAAGTGAGTTCCTGGTCACCCAAAGGTTCTTGCTGAGGCGACGCGGGGGTGCCGGGTGCCGATTTTTGGCCGCGCAGCGGACGGTATGAGGCGCTCGGCACCCCCTCGTCGCTGGCAGCCACAGAGACAACACCCCGCCGTGGCTGCAACGGGTGGCGCATGGCGTGCAGCAGATACCGCCCGGTCTGCGAGTCGGCGGCGGCCATCACATCGGCCACCGACCCCTGGGCTACCACGTGGCCACCACGCACCCCGGCACCGGGGCCGATGTCGATGACGTGGTCGGCGCGGCGGATGGTGTCTTCGTCGTGTTCCACCACCACCAGCGTGTTGCCCTGCTGGCCCAAGCGGTGCAAGGCGTTGAGCAGGATGTGGTTGTCGCGCGCGTGCAGGCCGATGGTGGGCTCGTCCAGCACGTAGCACACGCCTTGCAGGTTGGAGCCCAATTGCGCGGCGAGCCGGATGCGCTGGGCCTCGCCACCGCTGAGGGTGGGCGCGCCACGGTCGAGCGTCAGGTAGCCCAGTCCGACTTGCTCCAGAAACGCCAGACGGCTCTGGATTTCGGGCAACAGGTCGCGCGCAATGTCGGCTTCGCGCCTATGCAAGCCACCTTGGGCTTCCAAGGTCAATACCCACTGGTGCAGGTCGCGCACACTGAGGTGGGCCAGTTCGGTGATGCTGCGGCCCAAAAAGCGCACCGCGCGGGCGGTGGCGTTCAGGCGCGTGCCGCCACAACTGGCGCAGGGCTGATCGGTCAGGTCGTCGATGTCGGGTTCGGCAAACGCTTGTTCGCGGCCTTTGTCCTTGTCGTCGGCCACCGAATCGTCCAGCGCACGGCGTTGCGCGGCACTCAACTGCACGCCCGTGCCCACGCAATCGGGGCACCAGCCATGCTTGCTGTTGTAGCTGAACAGGCGCGGATCGAGTTCGGCGTAACTGGTGGCGCACACCGGGCAGGCGCGCAAGGTGGAGAACGCCTGCCAACGGCCCATCTGTGCCGTTGACGTGCCCGCATCGAGGGCGGCTTGCAGGCCGTCGATTTCGCTCAACACGTGAACCACGCCCTTGCCGTGTTGCAGGGCTTGTGCCAATTGGGCGCGCAGCAGGGGCTCGGTCTCAGGCAGCACGTCCAAGCTGAACACCGGCAGTTCGATGCTGTGTTCCTTGAAACGGTCGAGGCGCGGAAAGCCGGTGGTGGGCACAAATTCGCCGTCCACGCGCAGGTGCGTGTAGCCACGCAGGCGGGCCCAGTCGGCCAGTTCGGTGTAAATGCCTTTGCGGTTTGTCACCAACGGGGCCAGCAGGCCGATGTGCTGGCCCCGGAATTGCGTCATCATTTGCGCCAAGAGGCTGTCGGGCGTTTGCGGCTGCACCGGCGTGCCGTCGTGGACGCAGTGCTGCGTGCCCAGTTTGACGTAGAGCAAACGCAGGAAGTGCCAGACCTCGGTGGCGGTGCCCACGGTTGATTTGCGCCCGCCCCGGCTCAGGCGTTGCTCGATGGCCACCGTGGGCGGAATGCCATAGACGGCATCCACTTCGGGGCGGCCCGCCGGTTGCACCATGCTGCGGGCGTAGGCGTTGAGGCTTTCCAGGTAGCGGCGCTGGCCTTCGTTGAACAGGATGTCGAACGCCAGTGTGGATTTGCCCGACCCGCTCACGCCGGTGATGACATTGAACTGGCCGCGCGGAATGTCCACGCTCAGGTGGTGCAAGTTGTGCTCGCTGGCGTTGACGATGCGGATGGCGTTGGGGGCCGCACTGGCGGACGCAGGGGCCGGGGCCAACGCGGTGCCGTAAGTGGCGGGAGCCTCCTGTACACACGCCACGGTGCCATCCATGTCGGCGGCGTAGTCGCGCAAGGCGCGGGCGGTGTGGCTGGTGGGGTGCTGCTGCACCTCTTGCGGCGGGCCTTCGGCCACCACCAGGCCACCACCATCGCCGCCTTCGGGGCCCAGGTCGATGAGCCAGTCGCTGGCGCGGATCACGTCCAGGTTGTGCTCGATCACCACCAGCGAATGCCCGGCCTCCAGCAACTGGCGCAAGGCGCGCATGAGTTTGGCGATGTCGTCAAAGTGCAGGCCGGTGGTGGGCTCGTCGAACAGGAACAATGTGCCCTTGCTGGCCAGCGGTTGGCCCGAGGCGGTCTTGGGAACCTTCGTTTTGGACGTTTTGGAGGCACGGCTGGCCGCCGCTTCGGCCAGAAAACCTGCCAGCTTGAGGCGCTGGGCCTCGCCACCGCTCAAGGTGGGCACAGGCTGGCCCAAGCGCACGTATTCCAGCCCCACCTCCACCACCGGCTGCAACGCACGCAACACGTGGGCATCGTCGGCAAACCACCGCGCCGCTTCGCTCACGGTCAGCTCCAGCACCTGCGCCACGTTGAGGTGTTGCCCGTGGCGCTCCAGCGTGACTTCCAACACCTCGGGGCGGTAACGCTGGCCGTTGCAGTCGGGGCAGCGCAGGTACACGTCGCTGAGGAACTGCATCTCCACGTGCTCAAAACCGGAACCGCCACAGGTGGGGCAACGCCCGTCACCGCCGTTGAAGCTGAACTTGGCCGCCGTGTAGCCACGCTGTTGCGCCAGCGGCGTGGTGGCGAACAGGGTACGGATCGCGTCCCACGCGCCCACGTAGCTGACCGGGTTGGAGCGCGCGGTCTTGCCGATGGGGCTTTGATCGACAAACACCACGTCGGCCAGCGCATCGGCCCCCAACAGCGCGGCGTGCGCGCCGGGGGTTTCGGTGGGGCGGCCAAAATGGCGCATCAGGGCGGGGGCCAACACATCCTGCACCAGCGTGGATTTGCCCGACCCGCTCACACCGGTGATGACCACCAAACGCTGCAACGGCAACACCACCGTAATGTCGCGCAAGTTGTGCTCACGCACGCCTTGCAGCGTCAGGCGTGGGGTGGACGGCGTGACCCTGCGCTGGATACCCAACCCCACCCGCTTGCGCCCGCCCAGGTAAGCCCCGGTCAGGGTGTCGGCCTGACGCAGCGCGGCCACCGGGCCGTCAAACACAATTTGGCCGCCGCGCTCGCCGGGGCCGGGGCCCATGTCGATAATGCGGTCGGCGGCCAGCATCACGGCGGGGTCGTGTTCCACCACCACCAGCGTGTTGCCCGCGTCGCGCAGGCGGCGCATGGCTTGGTTGATGCGGGCCATGTCGCGCGGGTGCAGCCCAATGCTGGGCTCGTCCAGCACAAACAGGGTGTTGACCAGCGAGGTGCCCAAGGCCGTCGTCAAGTTGATGCGCTGCACCTCGCCGCCGCTGAGGGTGCGGCTCTGGCGGTCCAGCGTCAGGTAGCCCAACCCGACTTCGCACAGGTAGCGCAAGCGGGTCTGGATCTCGTCCAGCAACAGGCACAGGGCCTGGGCATCGCCGCTGCGCTGAAGTGCCACCACAGGGGCCGGGGCACCGGGCTCCTCATGCTGCGAGCAGAAATCGTCACCCGGCACCCCAGCCCCTGTGGCGTGGGGCGTTGAGGTACCGATACGGTCAAAGAACCGGCGCAGGCGCGCTATGGGCAAACACATCAAATCGTGCAGGCACAGGCCCGGCAAGGCGTGCAGTTGGGCGCGTGTCCACGCCACGCCATGCGGCATAAAGCGTTGTTCCGGGGGCAACACCGCGTCCGCGTCGGCTTTGGAACCGATGCGCCACAGCAAGCTGTCGGTCTTGAGCCGCGCACCGCCACAGTCCGGGCATTCGGTGTAACTGCGGTACTTGGACAGCAGCACCCGGATGTGCATTTTGTAGGCCTTGCTCTCCAGGTAGTCAAAGAAACGCTGAACGCCGTACCAACTCTGCGTCCAGTTGCCGTCCCAATCGGGCGCACCGTGCAGCACCCAATGGCGCTGCGCGTCGGTGAGTTGCGCCCACGGGGTGTCGCGCGGAACGCCCGCCGCTGCGGCGTGGCGCAGCAAGTCGCTCTGGCATTCCTGGTAGGCCGGGGTCTGGATGGGCTTGATGGCCCCATCGCGCAACGACAGCCGCTGGTTGGGCACCACCAGCCCCCAGTCCACGCCGATGGTGCGTCCAAAGCCCCGGCAGGTGGGGCACGCGCCCACCGCCGAGTTGAACGAGAACATGGACGGCAGCGGTTCGGCGTAGTGCAGATCGCTTTCGGGGCAATGCAAGCCGGTGGAAAACCGCCAACGCTGGGGTTCGGGCGTGTTGCCTTCTGCCGCCGTGGGGGGCAAGGCGTACACCGTAAGGCGACCGCCACCACGCTTGAGGCCCAGCTCAATCGCTTCCATCGCCCGCACCGGGGCGGTGCCCGACAGGCGGAAGCGGTCCGCCACCACGTCCAGCACGCGCACGGTGCTGCCGGACGGGCGCGGCTCCACCCGTTCGGCCTGCACGCGGGCAAAGCCGCTGGCCGACAACCATTGCTGGATGTCGTCGGGCGTGGCGCTGCTGGGCAATTCCACCGAAAACGTCACCACCAGCCGGGGGTCACCGGCCTGCGCGGCGCGGCGTTGCAGCTCGGCGTAAATGGTCTCGGGCGTGTCGTGGCGCACCGGCAACGCGGTCTGACGGTCAAACAATTGGGCCGCACGGGCCAACAGCAGCTTGAGGTGGTCGTTGAGCTCCGTCATGGTGCCCACGGTGGAACGCGACGAGCGCACCGGGTTCGTCTGGTCGATGGCAATGGCCGGGGGCACGCCCTCCACCTTGTCCACCGCCGGCTTGTCCATGCGGTCCAGAAACTGGCGCGCGTAGGCGCTGAAGGTCTCGACGTAGCGGCGTTGGCCTTCGGCAAACAGGGTGTCAAACACCAGGCTGGACTTGCCCGAACCGCTGGGGCCAGTCACCACCGTCCATTCGCCGGTGCGGATGTCCAGATCCAGGTTCTTCAGGTTGTGCTGGCGCGCGCCCCGGATGCGGATCACGCCGGTGGCGCCGGGCGGGGTGGCGGGACAAGTATCGGTGGGAGACTGCTGTGCCATGGTGTGCCTTCGTTGGAAGGCTGCCATTCTAGGCAGGCGCCCTGGCCACCGCTGGCGCACGTGTATGGGGCTGGCCCCCTACCCGCCACCGCCACGGGCAGGAAAGCGGGCAGAGGTGCGAACCGCTTATTGCGGCTTGACGATCAGCACCGGCACCTTGGCGTGCGTCAGCACTTTTTGCGCCACGCTGCCCAGGATCAGCGCCTGCATGCCCTTGCGGCCGTGCGAGCCCATCACGATCAGGTCGCAACCTTCGGCGTCGGCGGTTTCCAGAATGCCCTCGTAGGTCACGTTGCGCTCGATGGTGTCGCCGTCAAACGCCACGCCACGCGCCACGCAGCAGGCGCGCACGTCGTCCAGCGCGCGGCTGGCCGAGGCTTGCGCCTCCGACAGGTAGGCCTGGATGCCCACGGCGGACGCATCGCCAATGCCGATATACGGGAACGGGTCGATGACGTAGATGCCGATCACGTGCGCGTTGTGCTGCTTGGCCAGGTCGGCGGCAAACTCGGCCGCCTGGTGCGACAGTTGCGAGCCATCACAGGGCACCAGAATCTTTTTGAACATGGGTTGAACCTCCAAGGTTGAGAACAATCTATCCCCACATCTTAAACACACCGCCGCCCCGGCCCCGGTGGGCGCGCAGCGCGGGTGTTAGGATGAAAGCAGTTTCAACACCACACACAAGGAGCCACGTTATGGGTTTGTTCGACATGTTCAAGGGCGACAGCGGCGAGAAGATGACCCCGCACCTCGCATTTGCCACCGGCTTGCTGTACATGATGTCGGCGGATGGCGAGATGGACAACGAGGAAGTGGGCCACCTGCTGAGCGTGCTGGGCGGTCAGGACGACGGGCGGGGCTCGATTGGCGTGGGCGCGCAAAGCCAGGCGCTGCTGGATTCGGCGGTCAAGTACCGCCGCAAGCATTCGGTGGAAACCTTCCTGCAGGAAGCCACGCCGGTGCTGTCGGACGCACAGAAGATGTGCATCCTGGTCAACCTGATCGACTCCTCGCTGGTCGATGGCCAGCCCGAGCCCGAAGAACAAGTGCTGTTTGGCAAGTTCCTGCAGGCGTTTGGCATTTCGGAAGAACGCTTCCGCCCGTTCTTCGAGGTGATCGTGCTCAAGAACGACCGCAGCGTCTTCACCAACCCCAACCACCCCAAGAACAGCAGCGGCTACCGCGTCAGCCTCAGCGGGCTGTGATGCCGTGATCCGCCGTCAGCGCGGGACGCCCGCCGCGTCCTGACGCTGCTCCACCAGGCGCCAGATGGCCAGCTTGGTGGCGTCGTCGGCCTTGCCCCAAGCGCGCAATTCTTCCAGCGTGCGCCAGCAGCCTTCGCACAAGCCGCTGCTGGCCGACATACGGCACACACCAATGCAGGGTGATGGCACCGTCTGCCCCGGTTTGGGAGCGGTGGTGGCCAAAGCAATGAAAGGGCGGGGTACGGGCTCAGACATGCCCGGATGATACCGAAGCCAGCAAGGCGGGCAACTGTGCCATGTGGTGGAACACCCGCGCCACGGGCAGGCCAGCAAAAGCGCGCCCGTGCCCTTGCGGGCAGTAGCCCCACACCGTGGCCCCAGCGGCCAACCCGGCACGCACGCCGGTGGGGGTATCTTCAATCACCAGACAACGCTCAGGGGCCACGCCCACGCTTTGGGCCGCCACCAGGTACACATCGGGCGCGGGTTTGGAGCGTGGCAAGTCGTGGCCGCTGAAGACGCGCTCGCCAAAATGCGGTGCCATGCCCGCCATGTGCAACTGCATCAGCACCTTGGCCCGATCGGCCCCCGACGCGCAGGCAATGCGGCCCTGCACCAGCGCGTGCACTTGGGCTACCGCCTGCACCGCACCGGGCATGGGTTGCAGTTCGGCACGCAAGCGCTCATCGCGCCGGGCATAGAAAGCACGCATCCATTCGTCGGTCAAGGGTTTGCCGGTGCGGGCCTCGATTTGCGCGCGCTCGTCGCGCACGGCCTTGCCCAAAAAAATGGCCATCGATTCTTCCAGCGTCATGGCCCAGCCGGCTTCTTCCAGCACGTCGCGCAACACGCTGTGGGTGATGGGTTCGCTGTCCACCAGCACACCATCGCAGTCGAACAGCACGGCATCAAACAAGGGGCTGGGTGCGGTCATCAAGTTGGTGGTCACAGCAGGTCTCCATCCACGTAGTACCACTGCCCGGCTTCGCGCACAAAGCGGCTGCGTTCGTGCAGGCGCTGGCCTTGGCCACCGATGCGGGAACGGGCCACGAATTCGACCTCGGCGTGGTCGGTGTCCAGCACGCGGTGCTGACGCACCTCCAGCCCCAGCCATTTCACGCCGGGTTCCAGCGTCAGTTCCGCCGGGCGGGTGCTGGGGTGCCAGCTGGCTTGCAGGTAGGCCACATTACCGCGCACAAAGGCGGTGTAGCGCGAGCGCATCAGGGCTTCGGCGCTGGGGGCCGGATGGGCGGTGCGGTCGGCCAACAGTGGGCCGCAACAGGCTGAAAACGGCAGCGGCTGGCGGCGCGCGTTGTGGCGGCCGCACGGGCACGGCTCGGAAGGAGAGGGATACACAGGGTTCATCTGGGGGTTTTTCGTCGGGACGGCACACCATCAGCGGCGGCATCCGGGGCCGTGGTTGGTTCCGGTTGATCGTCCAACGGGGCCAGCGGCGCATTGGGCACGGGGCCTTGGGGTGGGCGCGGCTGGCCGGGTTCGCGGTGGTGGGCGCGCGGATGCGCGGCTTCGTAGATGCGGGTCAGGTGCTGGAAATCCAACCGGGTGTAGACCTGCGTGGTGGTGATGCTGGCGTGGCCCAGCAGCTCCTGCACCGCACGCAAGTCGCCGCTGGATTGCAGCAGGTGGCTGGCAAAGCTGTGGCGCAGCATGTGCGGGTGTACCGGCGTGTCCAGCCCCGCCTGCAAGGAGCGGCGCTTGAGGCGCACGCGCAAATACTGCGGCGTCAGGCGCGTACCGTGCTGGCCCACGAACAGGGCCGGTTCACCTTGCGCCCACAGCGCGCGGTAGGGCAGCCAGTCGGCCAACGCCGCCAGCGCAGGCGCGCCCACTGGCACGCTGCGGCGGCGGCTGCCTTTACCCAGCACGTGGGCTTCGCCCGCCTCGGCATCAATCCAGCCTTTGGCGTTGGCGCTGGGCCGGGCATCCAGCCCCACCAATTCGCTGATGCGCAGGCCGCAGCCGTACAGCAATTCCACCAAACAGCGGTCGCGCGCCTGCATGGCGGGGTCGGCATCGTCGCGTTCGTGCTCGGCCAGGCGGATGGCGGCTTCCACCCCCAGCGCCTTGGGCAAGGGTTTGGGCGCCTTGGGCGAGCGCACGTCCAGCAGCGGGTGGTGCTCCAGCAGGCCTTCGCGCCCGAGCCAGGTGTAGAACGCGCGCCAGCCCGACAGGATGAGCGCAATGCCGCGCGCGCTGCGCCCCGCCGAGTGCATCTGCGCCACCCAGCGCCGCACGTGGGTGGGCTGCAGGTTGCGCAACGTCAGGCCATCGTGAGCGCACAGCTCGGTCAGGCGTTTGAGGTCGAGGGTGTAGAGCACCAGCGTGCGCTCGGCCAGGCGTTTCTCGACCTGGGCGTGTTGCAGGTAGCGTTGCACCCAGTCGGCGCCCTCGGCGTCAAAGGTGCCGCCCGGGGGCAGTGTTGGGTCGGCAGGTATGGCCATTAGGCCAGGTCGGGCACGTCGATGCTGCCCTGGAACACCGTCACCGCCGGGCCGGTCATCAACACAGGCGCGTCCAGACGGCTGGCGCCGGCCCAGGCGATGGTGAGCTGGCCGCCACGGGCCTGCACATCCACGCGCTCGTCCAGCCAGCCCAGACGGATGCCCGCCACCACCGCCGCACAGGCGCCGGTGCCACAGGCCAGGGTCTCGCCCGCGCCGCGCTCGTACACGCGCAGCTTGACGTGCTGGCGGTCCAGCACCTGCAAAAAGCCCACGTTGACGCGCTTGGGGAAGGTGGGGTGGCGCTCCAGCAGCGGCCCCCACGCGGCCACGGGGGCGGTGTCCACATCGTCCACACGCAGCACGGCGTGCGGGTTGCCCATCGACACCACCGCCACCGGCACGTGCAGCGGCTGGCCCGCCGGGGCGATGTCCAGCGGCCACTGCTGCCAGTGGCCCTGCGCCAGCGGCTGCAAGCCTGCGGGCTGGAACGGGATGCGCGGCAGGTCGAACACCGGCGCGCCCATGTCCACGGTCACGCGGCCATCGGGGTTGAGACGCAGTTCGATCTCGCCGCCTTGGGTCTGCACGCGCACGGTGCTCTTGGTGGTGAGGCCACGCTCATGCACGTAGCGCACAAAACAGCGTGCGCCGTTGCCGCAATTTTCTACCTCGCCGCCATCGGCGTTGTGGATGATGTATTCAAAATCCACCCCCACATGGGGGGCGGGGCGCACGGTCAGGATCTGGTCGGCACCCACGCCAAAGTGGCGATCCGCCAGAAAACGGTACTGCGCGGTGCTCAGACCGAGCCGACCGCGCGTCTCGTCGAGCACGACAAAGTCGTTGCCCGCGCCCTGCATCTTGGTAAATGGAATCAGCATGGGCGCATTATCGGGCAGCTGGTTATTGCGCCGGGGCCGTTTCGGCCATGAAGATCTCGACGCGGCGGTTGCGCGCGCGGCCTTCCGATGTGGCGTTGCTGGCGATGGGTTCGTAGGAGCCACGGCCATCGATGGCAATGGCCGCTGCGGGCACGCCGCGCGCGGTCAGGTAGTTGCGCACGCTGGCGGCGCGGTTGACCGACAGCGGGTTGTTCACGGCGTCGGAGCCGGTGTTGTCGGTGTGGCCAATGATGCGCACACGCGCGTTGGGATTCTGCATCAGGCCCTGGGCAAAGGTGTCCAGGATGGTGCGAAAGTTGGGCTGGATATCGGCGCGGCCACTGGCAAACGAGATGTCGCTCGGGATGTTGAGCTTGAGCTGGTTGTCGGCGGTCTGTGTCACTTCCACGCCGGTGCCGGCGGTGCTGGCCTGCATCTGGCGCTTTTGCTCTTCCATGCGGGTGGACCACACGTGGCCACCAATGGCGCCCACGCCCGCCCCCAAGGCCGCACCGCGCAGCGCGCCCTTCTTGCCGTCGGTGGCGGCGCCCAGCACGGCACCGGCCAGCGCGCCAATGCCCGCGCCCTTGGCGGTGCCGCTCTTCTGTTCTTCCGACATATTGGCGCAACCGCCCAAAGCCAAGGCACCGGCCAGCATGGCGGCCAGAAGGCGTGTGTGTTGTACTTGCATGGAAGTTCTCCTGAAACAATGGTTGGACAATCGGACTTCGGCATCATAGGACGCCCCGGCTTGCGCCTGGCCCCACTATGACACAGGTTTTCCGGTTTTACCCACCGGCGCCTGGCCGCCACATTTTCTTACACCGCCCCATGGTACGCCCGACCCAACTGCTCCACCCCTCCCACCCGCCCGCGCCAGCACGCGCCGCCGCCACCGTGCTGCTGCTGCGCGATGGCCCCGACGGCCCCGAAGTGCTGATGACGCGCCGCGCCAGCACCGCCAGCTTTGCGCCCGATGCCTACGTGTTCCCCGGCGGCGGGATTGATCTGGCCGACACACAAGTCCACCACCACGCGCAGCGCCGCCCCACGCAAAACGACGAACTGCTGACGCAGGCCATTGCCGCCATCCGCGAAGCCTACGAAGAACTGGGTATCCTGCTGGCGCGCCACGCCGATGGCCGCTGGGCCAGCGACGCCGACATCGCCACCCTGCCCCGCCACGGCAACTTTGCCGCGCAATGCGCCGAGCGCGGTCTGACACTGGCCGCCGACGCGGTGTTGCCGCTGGCGCACTGGGTCACCTCGCGCGACTTTGGCAAACGCTTTGACGTACCCTTCTTGGTAGCGCGCATGCCCCCCGATCAAACCCCGGTGGCCGACGAAACCGAACAGTTCGAACCCGTGTGGGTGCGGCCCGCCGACGCGCTGGCCCGCCACGCTGCGGGCAACTTCTTCATCATCTACCCCACCATCCGCACGCTGGAACGGCTGCAGGCGTTTGCCAGCGTCGATGCCGTGCTGGCCACCTGCACCAGCGAACATCCCTGGTGGCACAGCTGCCCGCGCGGTGGCCAGGTGGCAGGCCAGGCGCGCTACTACATGGAGCACGAAGCCCCATTTGGCGAACTGGCGCTGGTGTGCCCCGACGGCCAGATCGCGCACCCTTTGGACTGGCAAAGCGACCACCCCGTGGCCTTGCTCAAGAACGTGCAACGCCTGACCGCACCCAACCCCGGCTTCATGACCGGCCCCGGCACCAACAGCTATCTGGTGGGCGACCCCGCCACCGGCTACATCGCCATCGACCCCGGCCCGGACGAACCAGCCCACCAAGAACGGCTGTGGCGCGCGGCTGGCGGGCGCATCCTGCACATCGTCTGCACCCACTCGCACCCCGACCACTCGCCCGGTGCGGCCCGGCTGCAAACCCTGACCGAACAACACGGCCAACCGCGACCGCCCATCTTGGGCCTGCCCAGCGCCAGCACCGCCGCCACGCACAGCCACTTTGTGCCCGACCGCACCCTGACCGACGGCGAAACCCTGCGCCTGCACGGCCCCGCGCCCGACGCGCCCAACGGCGTGGTCACGCACACCCTGCGCGCGCTACACACCCCCGGCCACGCCGCCAACCACGTGTGTCTGGTACTGGAAGAGGACGGCCTGCTGTTCAGCGGGGATCACATCCTCAACGGCAGCACCACCGTGGTCAACCCGCCCGATGGCAACATGGACGACTACCTGCGCTCGCTGGACAAATTGACCCACGCCTGCACCGAACACCATATCGCTTTCATCCTGCCCGCGCACGGTTACGTGCTGGGCGAGGCAGAGGCCGCCATCGCCCAACTCAAGGCCCACCGGCTGCAACGCGAGGCCAAGGTGCTGGCCGCCATGCGCACCCTGCCCCACGGCACCCCCGACGACTGGGTGGCACTGGCCTACCACGACGTGCCCGAACGCCTGTGGCCCGTGGCCAAACGCTCGCTGCTGGCGCACGTGGAACGCATCGACAACCTAGGAGGCTTCAATGTCTGAACAACACCCCAACACCCCACCCGTCGGCGAACGCCTGGCCAAACGTGTCGCCGCCTTGCGCCCCTGCTCGCGCGCCGAGGCCGAACGCCTGATCGAAGGCGGCTGGGTGTGCGTGGACGGCACCGTGGCCGACGACCCGGCACGACGCATCACGCACGAAACCGTGACCATAGACCCAGAGGGCCGCCCCGACGCGCTGGAACCCGTGACGCTGCTGTGGCACAAACCCGCCGGCATCGCCCTGCACGACGACCAGCCGCTGGCGGGCCTGATCGCCGCCAACACCACCCTGCGCCCCTGGCACCTCAAACACCTGCGCTGCGTCAGCCCGATGTCGGCGGCCAGCAGCGGCTTGGCGGTGTTTGCCCAAAGCGCGGGCGTGCTGCGCAAGTTGCGCGAAGACAGCCCGCTGCTGGAACACGAATGGATGGTGGAAATTGCGTCCGCCCTGCCCGCTGCCACGCTGGACGCGCTGCAACAGCCCGCCGCCACGGCCAACGCCCTGCACGCCAAATGGAGCATCAGCAGCCAGAACGCCTCCCGCACCCGGCTGCGTGTGGTGACCAAGCGCCACACCCCGGCCGGCCTGGCGCAATGGCTGCAACAGCACCCGCTGCAACCCGCCGTGCTGCACCGCCTGCGCCTGGGCCGTGTGGCGCTGGGCCCGCTGCCCGTGGGCGAGTGGCGCGTGCTGGGCGCGCACGAGCGGTTCTGAACCAGAGTACGTCAGCCGCCCTGGTGCGCCAGCGGCAGCGTGAACCAGAAGGTCGAGCCTTCGCCCACCGTGGACTCGAACCCCATGCTGCCGCCCATGTGCTGCACCAGATTTCGGCTCAGCGACAGGCCGATGCCGGTGCCGGGGATCTGGCTGAATTCGGCATCACCGCGC
>NZ_NWBQ01000020.1 GCF_002837135.1 Macromonas bipunctata
AGACAACAGGCCGTCCCGGCCCGATCGCTCGAACCTCGGGCTGAACCCCGAGGCTTGCCGCTCAGTCTGGGTCAGCACGGCAGCCCACCCCATGTCAAGCCAGGAGCTGGACGGCATCGTGCAGCACTCCAAGGACTTCAACCCCTCGGTGGGCGTGACGGGCATGCTGCTGTACCACGACGGCAACTTCTTCCAGTACCTCGAAGGCCCGGCCCGGGGGCTGGAGGTGGTGATGGAACGCGTGCGCCGGTCGCGCCGCCACCACAGCCTGTACATCCACTTCAAGGGCGCCATCGAGCGGCGCCACTTTGGCGACTGGAGCATGGACGTGGCCGACTTGTCCAAGCCGCGCACGCTCAAGAACGCCGAACAGCTGCGCCGGCTGGAGCAGGCCTGGCACAACGGCGACACCACCTGCGTGGCGGTGCGGCTGCTGCTCAACTTTGCCGAGCACATGACCGGCATCGGGCACTGGGGCCAGCGGCCGGCGTAAAAAAAGCCCGGATCGGTGCAGATCCGGGCTGTGAACGCCAGCGCCAGCCCAGCAACGGGCCAGCAGGTTAGCCTGTTCAGGCGAAGTTGGCTTCGGCAAACTTCCAGTTCACCAGCTTGTCCAGGAAGGTGGCCACAAAGTCGGGGCGGCGGTTGCGGTAGTCGATGTAGTAGGCGTGTTCCCACACGTCCACGGTCAGCAGCGCCTTGTCGTCGGTGGTCAGCGGGGTGCCGGCGGCGCCGGTGTTGACGATATCGACCGAGCCATCGGCCTTCTTCACCAGCCAGGTCCAGCCCGAACCGAAGTTGCCCACGGCGCTCTTGACGAACGCTTCCTTGAACGCGGCGTAGCTGCCGAACTTGGCGTTGATGGCCGCAGCCAGCGCGCCGGTGGGCTCGCCGCCGCCGTTGGGGGCCATGCAGTTCCAGAAGAAGGTGTGGTTCCAGATCTGGGCGGCGTTGTTGTAGATGCCACCGCTGGACTTCTTGACGATGGACTCCAGGTCCATCGCTTCAAACTCGGTACCCTTTTGCAGGTTGTTCAGGTTGACCACGTAGGCGTTGTGGTGCTTGCCATGGTGGAACTCCAGCGTTTCACGGCTGTAGTGGGGTTCCAGCGCATCAATCGCGTAAGGCAGTGCGGGCAGGGTGTGTTCCATGTGAAAAATTCCTGTAAGGCGTTGGACAGTTGAAAGATTGGCGGGGCCAACCTGGCGCCATTGTAAAAACAACCCGGCGCCCTTGTGTGGCACGGGACTCTGGGCACGGCTGGGCCATAATCGGCGGCTGTTTTGTTTGCACGCGGCAGTGCGCCGCCCGGAGACCCAAGTTGCTGTCCATCCTACAAGCCGCTGGCTGGCCGATCTGGCCGCTGATCATCTGCTCCATTGTGGGTCTGGCCCTGGTGATTGAACGCTTGGTCAGCCTCAAGAGCGCGCGCATCGTGCCGCCCCGGCTGCTCGACGAGGCGATCGCGGCCTCGCGCACCGCCGTGCCAGCACCGGATGTGGTGGCCAAGCTGGAGCGCAACTCGGTGCTGGGCGCGGTGCTGGCCAGCGGCTTCAAGGCGCTGCACGCCAACCCCCACGCCAGCCCCGAGGCGCTGCACACCGAACTGGAGTCGGCTGGCAAGCTGGCCGCCGCGCAGCTGCAACGCTACCTGGGCGCGCTGGCCACCATCGCCTCGGCGGCGCCGCTGCTGGGCCTGCTGGGCACCGTCATCGGCATGATCGAGATCTTTGGCGCGCAGACCAGCCCCGGCGGCGTGGCCGGGGGCGACCCGGCGCAGCTGGCGCACGGCATCTCGGTGGCGCTGTACAACACCGCGTTCGGCCTGATCGTGGCGATTCCGGCGCTGATGTGCTGGCGCTACCTGCGCGCCCGCACCGACGGCTACCTGCTGCAGCTGGAGGTGGCGGCGGAACGCTTCGCCCAGCACCTGCTGACGCTGCGCCGCGCCGAGCCCAAACCCAGCCGCCCCGCTGCGCCATGAACTTCCGCCACCGCGACCGCGACGAGCCCGAGATCAACCTGATCCCGTTCATCGACATCCTGCTGGTGGTGCTGATCTTTCTGGTGCTCACCACCACCTACCAGCGTTTCAAGGAGCTGCAGATCACCCTGCCCGCCGCCAACGCCGAAGCACCGCAGCCCAAACCGCAAGAAATTGTGGTGGCGGTGGCGCACGATGGCCGCTACGCCATCAACGGGCAGGTGCTGGAAGTGGCCTCGGTGGAAGCCCTCGTGCGGCTGCTGCGCGAAGCCGCCAGCGCCAGCACCGCGTCACCGGTGGTGGTCATCAACGCCGACGCCGCCGCCACGCACCAGTCCGTCATCAACGTGATGGACGCCGCCCGGCGCAGCGGCCTGAGCCAGATCACCTTTGCCACCACCGCCGCCACCGCGCCCTGAGCCACCCCGTGTCAGCCGCCCGCTCCACACTGGCCAGCCACCTGCTGCGTGCGTGGCAAACGCGCGGCCCCACCGCCTGGGCCTTGCGCCCGCTGGCGGCACTGTACGGCGCGCTGCTGCGGCTGCGGCGCTGGCGCTACCAGTGCGGCCACCTGCGCAGCGTCAAATTGCCGGTACCGGTGCTGGTGGTGGGCAATGTGGTGGTGGGCGGCACCGGCAAGACGCCCACCGTGGCCGCGCTGGTGCAACACTTGCAAGCGCGCGGCTGGCGCCCCGGCATCGTCTCGCGCGGCTATGGCGCCTCGGGCGCGGGGGATGCGGTACACGCGGTCTCGCTGGCGCAGCCCCAGCCCCACGACGGCGACGAGCCCCGGCTGCTGGCGCGTCTGACCGGTGTGCCGGTGTGGGTGGGCCGCAATCGCGTGGCCGCCGCCAGCGCCCTGCTGCAGCGGCACCCCGAGATCAACCTCATCGTCAGCGACGACGGCATGCAGCACTGGCCGCTGGCGCGCGACCTGACGATCGTGGTGTTTGACGAACGCGGCGCCGGCAACGGCTGGCTGCTGCCCGCCGGGCTGCTGCGCGAACCCTGGCCTACCCCGCCGTTTGGCGATAGCACCATGCTGGTGCTGCGCAACCTGCGCCACAACGCCACCCACCCTGGGGTAGCGCCGTTGTACAGCCCTTACCCAGTGTTTGTGGCGTGGCGCCAGCTGGCCGACCACGCCATCGACCGCCACGGCAGCCGCCAGCCACTGCAACACTGGGCGCCCCCGCCAGGCAGCAGTGCGCCACCTGCGCTGGCTGCGCTGGCCGGTATCGCGCAACCCGAAGTGTTCTTTGACATGCTGCGCGCGCAAGGGCTGGTGCTGCAACACACCATGGCCCTGCCCGACCACGCCAGCGATGCCGAACTGCTGTCGGCCCTGACCGCCGGCTGCACCTGGCTGTGTACCGAAAAAGACGCGGTCAAACTGTTTCCCTTGCTGGCGCAGCGGCCCGGTGCCCCAGAGGTCTGGGCCGTGCCGCTGCAACAAAATCCCGAACCCGGCTTCTTTGCGGCGGTGGATGCGTGCCTGGAAAAGTTATCATCCGCGCATGGACGCCAAACTACTTGAATTGCTGGTCTGCCCGGTCACCAAAGGCCCCCTGATCTACCAGCGCGAGACCCAGGAGCTGGTATCGCGCAGTGCGCGCCTGGCCTACCCGGTGCGCGACGGCATCCCCATCATGCTCGAGAACGAGGCCCGCACCCTCACCGACGACGAGCTGGCCCGCCTGCCCACCCCCAGCCCGCTCGCCGCCGCATGACCACCCCGACCACACCCGCCTTTTCAGTGCTGATTCCGGCCCGCCTGGCCTCCACCCGCTTGCCCAACAAGCCGCTGGCCGACTTGGCTGGGGTGCCAATGGTGGTGCGCGTGGCACAGCGTGCGCTGCAAAGCGGCGCGCAGCACTGCGTGGTGGCCGCCGACGACGCCGCCATCGTGGCAGCCTGCGAGGCCGCCCAGGTGCCCGCACTGCTGACCCGCAGCGACCACGCCTCCGGCAGCGACCGCCTGGCCGAGGCCTGCAACCTGCTGGGCTGGCCCGACGACGCCATCGTCGTCAACGTGCAGGGCGACGAGCCGCTGATGGAACCCGGCCTGATCGCCGCCGTGGCCCGCGAGCTGCACACCCACCCCGATTGTGTGATGAGCACCGCCGCCCACGCCATCCACGACGTGGCCGACTTCCACAACCCCAACGTGGTCAAGGTCGTGTGTAACCAGGCCGGGCAGGCGCTGTACTTCAGCCGCGCGCCCATCCCGTGGTGGCGCGACGGCCAATCGGCCACCACCCCAGCAGGCACACCGGCGCCCGCGCTGCCGCACAGCCCGGCGGCGCTGCGCCACATCGGCATCTACGCCTACCGCGTCGGCTTCTTGAAGCAATTTCCGCAACTGCAGGCCGCTGCGGTCGAGCAGTGCGAATCGCTGGAGCAACTGCGCGTGCTGTGGCACGGGCACCGCATCGCGGTTCACCTTGCCGCACAGGCACCCGCTGCGGGCGTGGACACGCCCGAAGACCTGGCCCGGGTGCGGGCACTGCTGCACAGTGGGCGATAATCCGGGCACCGTTTTTCCCTTGAGCAACCACCTTAAAAGAGGACAACCATGGCTTCAGAGACTTCCCAGATCATCTACACCCTGACCGACGAAGCGCCGCGTCTGGCAACGGCAGCCTTCCTGCCCATCATCCGCACCTTCGCCAAGCCGGCGGGCATCGATTTCGTCGAGGCCGACATCTCTGTGGCCGGTCGCATCCTGGGCGAGTTCCCCGAATTCCTGCGCGAAGACCAGCGCGTGCCCAACACCCTGGCCGAGCTGGGCAAGAAGACCCTGCAGCCCGATGCCAACATCATCAAGCTGCCCAACATCTCCGCCTCGGTGGGCCAGCTCAAGGCCGCCATCCAGGAGCTGCAAGCCAAGGGCTACGCCATCCCCGACTTCCCGGAACAGCCCAAGACCGACGAGGAAAAAGCCATCCGCGCGCGTTACAACAAGTGCACCGGCTCGGCCGTGAACCCCGTGCTGCGCGAGGGGAACTCCGACCGCCGCGCGCCCAAGGCCGTCAAGGAATACGCGCGCAAGAACCCGCACAGCATGGCCGAATGGAGCCAGGCCTCGCGCTCGCACGTGTCGCACATGCACCACGGCGACTTCTACCACGGCGAAAAGTCCATGACCCTGGACCGCGCCCGCGACGTGAAGATGGAACTCATCACCAAGAGCGGCAAGACCATTGTGCTCAAGGAAAAGGTGTCGCTGCTCGACCGCGAAGTCATCGACAGCATGTTCATGAGCAAGAAGGCGCTGGTCGCGTTCTACGAAAAAGAGATCGAGGACGCGCACAAGACCGGCGTCATGTTCTCGCTGCACGTCAAGGCCACCATGATGAAGGTCTCGCACCCGATCGTGTTCGGCCACTGCGTCAAGATCTTCTACAAGCAGGCGTTCGAGAAGCACGCCAAGCTGTTTGAGGAACTGGGCGTCAACGTCAACAACGGCATGGTCGACCTGTACAACAAGATCGCCACCCTGCCGCAAAGCCAGCAAGACGAAATCAAGCGCGACCTGCACGCCTGCCACGAAGGCCGCCCCGAACTGGCCATGGTGGACTCGGCCAAGGGCATCACCAACTTCCATTCGCCCAACGACATCATCGTCGATGCCTCCATGCCCGCCATGATCCGCAATGGCGGCAAGATGTGGGGCGCCGATGGCCGCCTCAAGGACGTCAAGGCCGTGATGCCCGAATCGACCTTTGCCCGCATCTACCAGGAGATGATCAACTTCTGCAAGTGGCACGGCGCCTTCGACCCCAAGACCATGGGCACCGTGCCCAACGTCGGCCTGATGGCCCAGCAGGCCGAGGAATACGGCTCGCACGACAAGACCTTCGAGATCCCCGAAGACGGCGTGGCCAACATCACCGACATCGCCACCGGCGAGGTGCTGCTGAGCCAGAACGTGGAGCAAGGCGACATCTGGCGCATGTGCCAGGTCAAGGATGCCGCCATCCGCGACTGGGTCAAGCTGGCCGTCAACCGCGCGCGCAACTCGGGCATGCCCGTGGTGTTCTGGCTCGACGCCTACCGCCCGCACGAGGCCCAGCTCATCACCAAGGTCAAAATGTACCTGCACGAGCATGACACCAGCGGTCTGGACATCCAGATCATGAGCCAGGTGCGTGCGATGCGCTACACGCTGGAGCGCGTGATCCGTGGCCAGGACACCATAAGCGCCACCGGCAACATCCTGCGCGACTACCTGACCGACCTGTTCCCGATCATGGAACTGGGCACCTCGGCCAAGATGCTGTCCATCGTGCCGCTGATGGCCGGCGGCGGCATGTACGAGACCGGTGCCGGCGGCTCGGCGCCCAAGCACGTGCAACAGCTGGTGGAAGAAAACCACCTGCGCTGGGACTCGCTGGGTGAATTCCTGGCGCTGGCCGTGTCGCTGGAAGACCTGGGGCTCAAGGAGCACAACGCCCAGGCCAAGCTGCTGTCCAAGACGCTGGACGCGGCCACCGGCAAGCTGCTGGACAACAACAAGAACCCCAGCCCCAAGACCGGCCAGCTCGACAACCGTGGCAGCCAGTTCTACCTGGCCCTGTACTGGGCGCAAGAGCTGGCCGCACAGACCGAGGACGCCGCCCTAGCGGCCAAGTTTGCGCCGCTGGCCCAGACCCTGGCCGAGAACGAGGCCAAGATCGTGGACGAACTGAACTCGGTGCAAGGCCACGCGGTGGACATCGGTGGCTACTACCTGCCCGATGCGCAAAAGCTTGAAGCCGTGATGCGCCCCAGCGCCACCTTCAACGCTGCACTGGCCAGCCTGTAAGCTGCGCACCTCACCCTGGACCCGCCGCTTGACGCAAGCCACGGGGCCGGGGCTTTCCAGCAAGACAAACCCGGTTGGCTGCGCTGTGCTCGCCTGTCGGCGGCTGTAAGGCTGCGTCAGGTTGGGCCGTGCTATTCTCTCCAGTTGCTGTTTTTTACCCTCGGGGTGCCGCGACTGGGTGCGGTGATTCTGCACGCCGCTGGCCACCATCACAACAAAAAGGAACACCATGCGATTGATTCTGTTGGGCGCACCCGGCGCCGGCAAAGGCACCCAGGCCAACTTCATCTGCCAGAAGTACGGCATCCCGCAAATCTCCACCGGCGACATGCTGCGCGCCGCCGTCAAGGCCGGCACCCCGCTGGGCCTGGAGGCCAAGAAGGTGATGGATGCGGGCGGCCTGGTCAGCGACGAGCTGATCATCAACCTGGTCAAGGACCGCATCGCCCAGCCCGACTGCGCCAACGGCTTCCTGTTCGACGGCTTCCCGCGCACCATTCCGCAAGCCGACGCCATGAAGGCCGCCGGCGTCAAGCTGGACTACGTGCTGGAGATCGATGTGCCATTCGACGCCATCATCGAGCGCATGAGCGGCCGCCGCTCGCACCCGGCCTCGGGCCGCACCTACCACGTCAAGTTCAACCCGCCCAAGGTGGAAGGCGTGGACGACGTGACCGGCGAGCCGCTGGTGCAGCGCGATGACGACAAGGAAGAAACCGTGAAGAAGCGCCTGGACGTGTACAGCGCCCAGACCCGTCCGCTGGTCGATTACTACAGCAACTGGGCCCAGGCCGACGCCGCCGCCGCGCCCAAGTACCGTGCCATCAGCGGCACCGGTACGGTGGAAGAGATCACCGCGCGCGCCTTTGCTGCGCTGGCCGAATAATCCAGCCCCAAAAGCCCGACGGCCACCCCTGCCCTGTGCGGCGGTGGTGGCCGTTTTTTCATGGGGCCAAGCCTGAACCTCGGCTCAACCAGCCACTTTGGCAGCACCCAGCGCGTCGCCGTGCAGCAGCGCCAGCTGCAGAGCCAGCCGCGCCTGTGCCAGCGGCAATGCGATGGCGGGTATGCCGTCCTGCTCTGGTGCATCGCCCGGGACTACCCGCCCTTCGGCGCAGCGCGTAGTGCGCCACACCACCACACCTTGGGCCTGCGCCTGCCGCAGCGCCGCCAGCACATCCTGGTGCAAGGTGCCATTGCCGGTACCGGCCACCACCAGCCCGCGCAACGGCGCCACGCCGGGGCCAGCGTACGCCAGCAAGGCCCGCACCAGCGCACCGTCAGCACCCGCGTGGCTGACAATCGTTTCCACACGGTGCCAGCCTTCAGCGGCGAGCAGGCGCGGCAGCAGCTCGTCGTGCTGGTGTTGCGGACTGGGCCAAGGATTGCCGTTGAATCCTGCCACCTCTGCGGCAGCGGGCCAGGCGCGCCACAACGTCAGGCGGCCCTGCTCCACCTGCCCCAGCGGGCCTGCATCGCCGGAGCTGAAGGCGTCCAGCCGGTACGGGTGGATCTTCTGCACCGCATCGGCGCGGTGGGCGCGCCCGGCGCACACCACCACCACGCCGCGCGCGCCGGGGTGGGCGGCCACCAGCAGCGCATCGGCCAGGTTCTGCGGCCCATCGGGCGCCAGCGCCGTGGCCGGACGCATGGCGCACGTCAGCACCACCGGCTTGGCCGGGCACAGCACCCGTTGCAGCAGGTAGGCGGTTTCCTCCAGCGTGTCGGTGCCGTGCGTCACCACCAGCCCGGCCACGTCGGGGCGTTGCAAGTGGTGCTGCACGCGCGCCAGCAAGGGCCTCCACACCGCAGGCCCCATGTCCTTGCTGTCGATCTGGGCCACCTGCTCGTGCTCCACATGGTGGCCTGTAGGCACCGGAATGCCGTGCAGCAGCGCCTGCACGCCAATCTGGCCAGCGGTGTAGCCGGTGTGGTCGTCGCGGCACTGGGCACGCCCGGCAATGGTGCCACCGGTGCCCAGCACCACCACGGTGGTGGCCACTGCCGCCTGTCTGTTGTCCATGTTTTCACTCCTTTGTTGCTGCCCCAATGCAGGCCACGGCCATGATGCCGCGCCACCCAGTGCAGGGCCACCCAGTGCAGGGCCACAAAAAACCCGGCGCTTGAGGCTATCATGTGACGGGTGGCCGCTTCGTGGTCGCTGTGTTCCCATTTACCCAACAGGATTCCTGCAATGAAACGTCTCGAAGGCAAAGTCAGTCTGATCACCGGCGCCGCACAGGGCATTGGCGAGGCCACCGCACTCAAGTTCGCCCGCGAAGGCGCGATTGTGGTGGTGTGCGATGTGCAACAGGCCGGCATCGACAAGGTGGTGGCGCAGTGCGAGGCCGCTGGCGCACAGGCCGTCGGTTACGTCATGGACGTGACCGACCGCGAGCAGGTGGAAAGCGTGGTGGCACAGGTCAAGGAACGCTTTGGCCGCATAGATGCGCTGATCAACAACGCCGGCATCACGCAAGACGCGCGCCTGCAAAAGATGACACTGGCCCAATTTGACCGCGTGATCGACGTGAACCTGCGCGGTGTGTTCCACTGCGCGCAAACAGTGGCCGACGTGATGGTGGCCCAAGGTTCGGGGTCTATCGTCAACGCCTCCAGCGTGGTAGGCATTTACGGCAACTTTGGCCAGACCAACTACGCCGCCACCAAATTTGGCGTGATTGGCTTTACCAAGACCTGGAGCCGCGAACTCGGGGCCAAAGGCGTGCGCGTCAACGCGGTGGCTCCCGGCTTCATCACCACCCCGATGGTCAAGGCCATGCCCGAAAACGTGCTGCAAAGCATGGAAGCCAAGGTGCCGCTCAAACGCTTGGGCGAACCGGAAGAAATTGCCAATGTGTACGCCTTTCTGGCCAGCGATGAAGCCAGCTACATCAACGGTGCCGTGATCAGCGTCGATGGTGGCATGACCATCTGAGCCGTTGACATTGCCCTGAGCCGCTGACACACCGCCACCATGCCGCCCGCCTCGCCTCCAGCGCCAGCCCACAGCGCACCGCAACAACCACGCTCGCGCGCCGATCTGTTCTGGTCGTTCAGCTGGCTGGCCTTGCAAGGCTTTGGCGGCGTGCTGGCGGTGGTGCAACGCGAAGTGGTGGAGCGCAAGCAATGGCTCACGCGCGAGCAGTTCATCGAGGAATGGGCCGTGGCCCAGATCCTGCCCGGCCCCAACGTCATCAACCTGGCGCTGATGCTGGGGGGCCGCCACTTTGGCCTGTCGGGTGCGCTGGCGGCGCTGGCCGGGATGCTGTGTTTTCCGCTGCTGGTGATTCTGGTGCTGGCGGTGGCCTTTGCCAGCGTGGCCGACCACCCCGTCGCGCTGGGGGCGTTGCGTGGCATGGGTGCGGTGGCGGCGGGCCTGATTGCAGCCACCGGTCTCAAACTGGTACCGGCCCTGCGCCAAAATGTGATGGGCCACACCGCCTGCTGGATGCTGGGCACACTGATGTTTGTGGGCATTGCCTGGTTGCGCTGGCCGCTGGCGTGGGTGCTGCTGGGGCTGGGTGTGCTGGCCTTTGCGTGGGCCTGGCGCTGTCTGGGCCGCGTAGCCCCCACCCAACAACCATGAACCTGACGCTGCACGCTACCGATTGGTGGCAACTGTGTTTGCATTTTTTGTCGCTGTCGCTGCTGGCGGTGGGTGGGGCCATCACCACCTCACCGGACATGCACCGCTACCTTGTCACGCAACAAAGTTGGCTCACCGACGCGCAATTCACGGCCTCGATTGCATTGGCGCAAGCTGCGCCCGGCCCCAACATCCTGTTTGTGGGCCTGATGGGCTGGCACATCGGCATCAACGCGGGTGGCGGCCACGCTGCGGGCGCAACGGCATGGCCACTGGGGCTGCTGGGCCTGTTGCTGAGTCTGGTGGCGATTCTGCTGCCATCGTCGGTGCTGACCTACACCGCCACACAATGGGCGCACCGGCACCGCGAACAACGCGGTGTCAAAGCTTTCAAGCAAGGGTTGGCCCCTCTGGTGGTGGCACTGCTGCTGGCCACGGGCTGGGTGTTGAGCAGCGCCCACGCCCACCCGGCCACCGACTGGCCGCTGTGGTTGCTGACCGCCGTGGCGACGCTGCTGGTCTGGCAAACCAAGTTGCACCTGCTGTGGCTGCTGGGCGCAGGCGCATTGCTGGGGGCATTCGGGCTGGTGTAGGCCAGCCCGCACCGGTCGTCAGCTGCGCTGGCGCAACGCCTCGTACAAGCACACCCCACTGGCCACCGACACGTTGAGGCTTTCCACTGCGCCGTGCATCGGAATGCTCACCAGCTCATCGCACGTCTTGCGCGTCAGCTGACGCATGCCCGGCCCTTCGGCCCCCAGCACCAGCGCCACCGGGCCTTTCAAGTCGACCTGGTAGATGGTCTTGGGCGCATCGCCACTGGTGCCAATGATCCAGATGTTGCGCTCTTTCAGCTCGTTGAGCGTGCGCGCCAGATTCGTGACCATGAAGTACGGCACCGTCTCGGCGGCACCGCTGGCCACCTTGGCCACGGTGGCGTTCAGGCCAGCGGCGTGGTCCTTGGGCGCAATCACGGCATGGGCACCGGCCCCGTCGGCCACGCGCAAGCACGCGCCCAGGTTGTGCGGATCGGTCACGCCATCGAGCACCAGCAGCAGCGGCGGATCCACGTCGTCGGCGTGTTCCATCTGCTCCAGCAAATCGTCGAGCGAACGGGCCTGCGCCACCGGTTGCACCAGCGCCGCCACGCCCTGGTGGCCGTGGCTGCCCGCGAGTTTGGCCAGACGCAAGCCGTCGGCCTCGATCAGGCGCACGCCCGCCTCGTTGGCGCGGTCGATGAACTGGCGCATGCGCGCGTCGCGGCGGCTGGCGTCAAAATACACTTCCAGAACGGAAGCCGGTGCGGTCTTGAGGCGCACACCCACGGCGTGAAAGCCGAACAATACTTTGGGGGAAGACATGCCCCGATTATCGGGCCATCACGCCGCGCTGGCGCCCAATTCGTGCGCCTGGCCCGCTTCGATGTGGATGCGGCGCTCGCAGCGGTCGGCAATGGCGCGGTCGTGCGTCACCAGCACCAGCGTGGTGCCCTGCTCGCGGTTGAGGTCGAACATCAGCTCCATGATGCGCTCGCCGGTGGCAAAGTCCAGGCTGCCGGTGGGCTCATCGGCCAGCAGCACCGCCGGATGCACCACAAACGCCCGCGCCAGCGCCACGCGCTGCTGCTCACCGCCCGAGAGCAGCTTGGGGTAATGCCGCAGGCGCGCCCCCAACCCGACACGCTCCAGCATCTGCGTGGCGGCTTGGCGGGCATCGCGCCGCCCGGCCAGCTCCAAGGGCAGCATCACGTTTTCCAGCGCGGTCAGGTTGCCCAGCAACTGAAAGCTCTGGAACACGAAGCCCACTTTCTGCGCCCGCAATGCGGCGCGCTGGTCTTCGTTCAGGGCGAACAAATCGGTGCCATCCAGGTGAACTGTGCCGCTGCTGGGGGTATCCAACCCGGCCAGCAAGGTCAGCAGCGTGCTCTTGCCCGAACCGGACGCGCCCACAATGGCCACCGTCTGGCCCCGCTGCAAGGTAAAGTTGACATTGCGCAAAATGTCGAGCGTGCCTGTGGCATCGCGCACCGACTTGCACACCCGCTGCACCGCCAGAATGGCATTGGACATAAAAGAAAGGCTTTCAAGTTGAACCGACGACACTGTACCGCGCTCATGGCTGGCCTATGGCTGCTGGGGTCTTGTGGCGTGCCACTGGCACAGGCACAGACCCGCACGGCCGACGCCAACGCACCCACCCTGCTGGTGCTGGGCGATTCGCTCAGCGCCGAATACGGTTTGCGGCGTGGCAGTGGCTGGGTGGCGTTGCTGGAACGCAAGCTGGCGACGGAAAAGTCGCCGGTGCAAGTGGTCAACGCCAGCGTCAGCGGCGACACCACCTCGGGCGGGCGCTCGCGGCTGCCGGGTCTGCTGCAAGAGCATCGCCCTGCCGTGGTGGTGATCGAACTGGGCGGCAACGATGCCCTGCGTGGCCTGTCGCTGGACTTGACCCGCGACAACCTTAGCGCAATAGCACAACGAGCCCGCGCCAGCGGGGCCAAGGTGCTGCTGTTGGGCATGCAGATGCCACCCAACTACGGCGCGCGCTACGGCAAGGACTTTGCGCAACTGTTCGCGGATGTGGCCAAAGCCGAGCGCACCGCGCTGGTGCCGTTTTTCCTCAAAGGTGTGGTTGATGGCCTGCTGCCACTGGCCCTGTTCCAGCCCGACCGCATCCACCCGAACGAGAAGGCCCAGCCGATCATGCTGGACAACGTGTGGCCCGCGCTGCGACCGCTGCTGCCCCGCTCAGGCCGCTGAAAGCACCGCAAGTGCCTGCTTCAGATCGGCTTGCAAATCGGTCACCGCTTCCAGCCCCACCGCAAAACGCACGGGGCCGTGGGCGTGGGGCCAATCGCGGCCACGCATGTCGGCACGGTCGTAGGGCATGCACAGGCTCATCGGGCCCGCCCAGCTGTAACCCAGACGGAACAGGCGCAAATTGTCGCAGAAAGCGTCAATGCGTTCAGCCGGAATGGCATCGTCAAACACCACGGTGAACAGGCAAGCCGCTCCTTGGGCATCGCGCCGCCAAGTGGCGTGACCGGGTGTACCGGGAAGTGCCGGGTGCAGCACGCGCGCCACACCGGGCTGTTGCTGCATCCACTGCGCCAGTTGGCGCGTGCTGGCATCTTGGGCACGGTAACGCAGTTGCAACGATGGCAAGCCACGCAACACCAGTTCCGCATCGTTGCCCGACACACCCAGACCCAACCGCATGTGGGTCATCAACAACGCGTGGTGCAAACGTTCGTCGCGCGTGACCACCGAACCCATCAACACGTCGGCACCGCCGCTGGGGTATTTGGTCAAGGCCTGCATCACCACATCGGCACCCAGGTCAAAACCGCAGAAGGCCACCCCGGCCCCCCAAGTGTTGTCCAACACCGTTACCGTGGGGCGGAGCTGGGCTTCGGTAGAGGCACAACGGGCGTTGTGGGCTTGCACCTGCGCCACCAGCGCGGGTACATCGGGAAATTCCAGGGTGATGGAACCAGCCGCCTCCAACCACACCAACCGAGTCTGCGGTGTGAGTTGCATGGCCAGATCGTCCGGGCGCATCGGGTCGTACGTCCGGTGGCGTATGCCCCAGTGCGCCAGCTCCACCGCCGCAAAAGCCAGGTTGGGGCCGTAGGCGTTGTGCGGGATCAACACCTCATCACCCGCGCGCAAAAAGGCCATATCGACCAGCGCAACCGCGGCCAACCCGCTGGGGGCCAGCACGCAATGGTGCCCACCTTCCAGCGTAGCGATGCGCTCTTCCAGCGTAAAGGTGGTGGGCGTGCCGTGCAAGCCGTAGGTATAGGCCGATTTGTCTTGCCAGCGGCGCTGGCGTACCGCCGCCACGTTCGGGAACAACACCGTGGAGGCTTTGAACACCCCCACCGGCACCGCGTCAAACTCTGCCGGGGCGCGGTATGGGTGGTGTACCAGCTGGGTCGGCAGGGCGGTATCGGTCGTCACACGCCGCTCCTTTCAGTGGTTGGCCCCGGCAACGCGCCTTACGCGGCGTAGGGGTGGTGCAGCAGGATGGTGTGATCGCGGTCGGGGCTGGTGGACACCACGTGCACCGGCACGCCCGTGACTTCCTCGATGCGCTTGAGGTAGGCCTGCGCGTTGGCGGGCAGGTTCTCGTAACGGGTCACGCCCACCGACGATTCGCTCCAACCGGGCAGGGTTTCGTAGATCGGCTCGCAGCGCGCGATTTCATCGGCCCCCATCGGCAGGATGTCGATGGTTTCACCGTCCAGCTGGTAACCCACGCACAGCTTGAGTTCGCTCAGGCCGTCCAACACGTCCAGCTTGGTGATGCACAGACCGCTCAGGCCATTGACCTGGGCCGAACGCTTGAGCAGTGCGGCATCGAACCAGCCACAGCGGCGCGAGCGACCGGTGGTGACGCCTTTTTCTGCGCCCACAGTGCTCATGTGGTAACCCGGCGTGCCTTCCTTTTCCCAGTCCAGCTCGGTCGGGAACGGGCCACCGCCCACGCGGGTGCAGTAGGCCTTGGTGATGCCCAGCACATAGTGCAACAAACCGGGGCCCACGCCAGCGCCCGCAGCGGCGTTGCCCGCCACGCAGTTGCTGGAGGTCACGAACGGGTAGGTGCCGTGGTCGATGTCGAGCAGCGTGCCCTGCGCGCCTTCAAACAGCAGGTTGACGCCAGCCTTGTGCGCCTCGTTCAGTTCACGCGACACGTCGGCCAGCATCGGCAGTAGCTCCACCGCCTGCTGCATGGCCTGGTTGTAGACGGCGTCGAACTGGACTTCGCCGTTGCTGATGAAGGGCGCCAGCGTGGCGTCCCAGGCCATGTCGCGCGAGCCCAGGTAGGTGGTCAGCACGTGGTTGTGCAACGCCAGCAGCTCGCGCAGCTTGGTGGCAAAACGCTCGGGGTATTTCAGATCCTGCACGCGCAGCGCACGGCGGGCGATCTTGTCCTCGTAGGACGGGCCAATGCCACGGCCCGTGGTGCCGATTTTTTCGGTGCCGGCCTTGGTCTTGGCGGCTTCACGGGCGATGTCGATCGCGGCGTGGAACGGCAGGATCAGCGGGCAGGCCTCGCTCACGCGCAGGCGCGAACGCACTTCCACGCCCACTTTTTCCAGGCCGGCAATTTCCTCCAGCAACTTGGTCACGGACAGCACCACACCGTTGCCGATGTAGCACTTGACGCCCGCGCGCATGATGCCGCTCGGAATCAAGTGCAGCGCGGTTTTCACACCGTTGATGACCAGGGTATGGCCCGCGTTGTGGCCGCCTTGAAAGCGCACCACGCCGCGCGCGGTTTCGGTCAGCCAATCGACCAGCTTGCCCTTGCCTTCGTCACCCCATTGGGTGCCCACGACCACGACGTTGCGCCCAGGTTGGGCGGTGAAAGTGTTTTCGCTCATGTTGTAGTACCGTTCGCTCTCAGCTGTGTTATCGGTTGTTCGGGGAAAGGGGTTGCACCACCCAGCGGCCTTCGTGCTGCACCAGCACGCGGTCGCAGGCGGATTCGTGGGCCAGATCGGGTTGCCCAGGCAGGGCGACCACGACCGTGTGGCCCTGGGCGCGCAGCTCGGCCACGGCGGCGCGCAGGGCGGCGTCGTCACTCCAGGGAGCGCAGATGGCGGCGGGCGCGGCAGGTGCCGACACTGCAGCGGCCAGATCCTTGAGGTCTAGGCTGAAGCCAACCGCCGGGCGCTTGCGGCCAAACACGCCGCCCACTTCGTCGTAACGGCCACCGCGCACCAGTTCGGTGTGGCTGGCGGCGGCGCTGGCGGCACCGAACAGCGAGAAACGCACGCCGGTGTAGTAGTTGTAACCGCGCAGGTCGGCCAGGTCGAACGAGACCTCGGCGCCCTGGACGCGCTGGGCCAGCCAGCGCAAGCTGTTCAGAGCCGCATCGCGCAACGGGCTGGGGCGCAGGCAGCGCGCCGCTTCGTCCAGCACCGCCGCGTCGCCGTACAACGACGGCAAGGCCTGCAGGCTGGCCTGCACATCAGCGGGCAGATCGCGCGCCAACTGCTTGAGCTCGGCGCGGTCCTTGATGGCCAGTGCGGCATGGATGCGTGCCACGTGGTCGGCCGACAAATCCAGGTGCGCCAGCACGGAGTCGATCAGGCGCACATCGGCCATGTCCAGCACCACGTGCGGCAACCCAGCCGCACGCAGGCTGGCCTGTGCCAGCTCGATGGTTTCGAGGTCGGCTTCCAGCCCGCTGTGGCCGTACAGCTCGGCGCCGAATTGCAGCGGCTCGCGCGTGGCCAGCGGGCGCTCGGCTTGCGTGTGCAGCACCGGGCCGCAATAGCACAGGCGCGTCACACCTTCGCGGTTGAGCAAATGCGCGTCAATGCGTGCCACCTGCGGCGTGGTGTCGGCACGCAAGCCCAAGGTGCGGCCCGAGAGCTGATCGACCAGCTTGAAGGTCTGCAGCTCCAGCGCCTCGCCGGTGCCGGTGAGCAGGGACTCCAGGTGCTCCAGCAAGGGCGGCACCACCAGTTCGTAGCCGTAGCCACACGCGGTATCGAGCAGGGCACGGCGCAGGCCCTCGATGTGCCGGGCCTCGGAAGGCAGTACATCGGCGATTTGATCCGGCAAAACCCAGGCAGACATGTATATAAGTGGGGGGCTGTTAAAAACGTGATTTTACCGGGTGTGGGCGGCGCACTCAGCGCGCGCCCGCGCCATTGCCGCGCATGGCCTTGAAGAATTCCGACGACGGATCCATCACGAGCACATCGCCCTTGCTGGCAAAGCTGCTGCGGTAGGCCTCCAGGCTGCGGTAGAACTGGGCAAACGCCGGGTCGCGCCCGAACGATTCGGCGTACAGGCGCGCGGCGGCGGCATCGCCCTCGCCCTTGATCTTCTGGGCTTCGCGGAAGGCCTCGGCCACGATCACCTCACGCTGGCGGTCGGCGTCGGCGCGGATCTTCTCGCCCTCGGCCAGGCCGGTGGAGCGCAGCTCGTTGGCCACGCGCTTGCGCTCGGCTTCCATGCGGTCGTACACCGACTTGGTGATGGTCTCGGCGTAGTCGATGCGTGTGATGCGCACGTCCACCACGTCAATGCCCCACGGCTTTTCAGCACCGCGCACCGCCGCCAGCACGCCGCGCTTGACGTCGGCCATCAGCTCCTCGCGCTGGGCCGACAGCAGCTCCTTGACGGTGCGCTTGTTGACTTCCTGCTGGAACGAGTTGCGCACCACGCGGTTGAGCTGCAGCGTGCCGGCGCGCTCGTCCATGCCCACGTTGCGGATGTAGGCCGACGGCTCGGCAATGCGCCAGCGCACGTACCAGTCGATGACCACGCGCTGCTTCTCGGCGGTCAGCGTGGGCTCAGTGTCGGTGCTTTCCAGCGTCAGCAGGCGCTTGTCGATGTAGGACACGTTCTGGAACGGTGGCGGCAGCTTGAAGTGCAGCCCCGGCTCGGTGATGACGTTCTTGATCTGGCCCAGCGCGTACACCACGCCGTACTGGCGCTGGTCCACCACAAACAGGGTGGAGCTGCCCAAGCCCAGCAGCACCAGCAACGAAGAAACCCAAAAACCTATCTTGTTCATGTCTATGTTGTCCTGGCTACGGCTCAGCGGGTGTCGCGCTCACGGCTGCGGGCGGCGTCGCGCGAGCGGGTGTCGCTGGCGAGGGCGCCATTGCTGGCCGGTGCGGGGGTGTTGGCGGGCGGATTGGCGGTGGGCGCAGCCGCGCCGGTGGCTGCAGTCTGCTGCATGATCTTGTCCAGCGGCAGGTACAGCAGGTTGGAATTCTGCTTGCTGTCCACCAGCACCTTGGTCACGTTGCTGTAGACGTGCTGCATGGTTTCAAGGTACAAGCGGTCGCGCGTGACCTGGGGCGCCTTGGCGTGCTCGGCCTGGATCAGGCGGAAGCGTTCGGCGTCACCCTCGGCCTGTGCGGTGATGCGGGCCTTGTAGCCTTCGGCCTCCTCCATCAGGCGCGACGCAGTGCCCTTGGCGCGCGGCACCACCTCGTTGGCGTAGGCCTCGGCCTCGTTCTTGGCGCGTTCGCGCTCCTGGCCCGCTTTCAGCACATCGTCAAAGGCGGCCTGCACCTGCTCTGGTGGCCGCACCCCACCCTGCTGCAGGTTGATGCCCACCACCTCGACCCCGACCTGGTAACGGTCGAGGATGGTCTGCATCAGCGTGCGCACGCGCGGGCCGATCTGGTCGCGCTCCTCGGCCAGCGCGGCGTCCATCTTCATCTTGCCCACCACCTCGCGCACCGCTGTTTCGGCAGCTTTCAGCACCGAAGCGTCCGGGTCGCGGCTGCTGAACAGGTAGGCGCGGGCGTCGTTGAGGCGGTATTGCACCGCAAACTTGATTTCAACAATGTTCTCGTCCTCGGTCAGCATGGCGGAATCGCGCAGGCCGGTGGCGGTGACAATGCTGTCGCGCCCCACATCCACCGAGCGGATCTGCGTCACGAACACCGACTCGTGGCGCTGCACCGGGTATGGCATCCGCCAGTTGAAACCGGCCCCCACCGTGCTGTGGTACTTGCCAAACTGGGTGATGACGGCCTGCTGGCCTTCCTGCACGATGAAAAAGCCCGAACCGAGCCAGATCAGCGCCGCCGCGCCTGCCACCAGGCCCGCACCGATGCCGGTGCTCTTGGGGCTGGGCTTGAAGCCACCGCCCGACGGGCCGTTGCCCTGCCCGCGCGGTGCGCCCGGACGGCCACCGTTGCCGCCACCGCCAAACAGGTCGCCCAGCTTGCGGTTGAAGTCGCGCCACAGCTCGTCCAGATCCGGCGGCCCGTCACCCGATGGCGACTGACGCGGCCGCTGCGGTGGCTCGGTCGGGCGCGGCTCATCGGCGCGGGGGGGACGTTCAGCGTTGGGGCGGGAACCTTCGTCGTCTCGGCCCCAGCGCGGGTCGTTGAGGTTGAACATGCCCCGCAATCGACTCCAGGACAACGGGCGCAGTTGAAACGAATGCAGGTTCATGGATCAGGGCACAAAAATGGGTCGGGGGGGAAGGAAAAGGCTCAGTGGCTGGGGTCGTCGTCGGGCGGCGCGGGCAGCGGCTGCAGGCGTTGTGCCAGCAGGCGGCGCAAGGCATCCAGGTTCAGGCCACTGCGCGCGCTCAGGAACACGCGCGGCACGGCCACGCCATCGAGCTCCATGATGTCGGTCACGTGCAGCGGCTGGTGCTCGGGCGCCACGGCGTCGAGCTTGTTGAAGACCAAGATCTGCGGCACATCGTCGGCACCAATCTCGCGCAGCACGCGCTGCACTTCCTGGATCTGCTCGGGGTGGCCGGGGTTGGCGGCGTCGACGACGTGCAGCAGCAGGTCGGCGTCGCGCGCTTCTTGCAGCGTGGCGGCGAAGGCATCGACCAGGGTGTGCGGCAAGTCGCGGATGAAGCCCACGGTGTCGGACAGCGAGACGCTGCGCCCGACCTCGCCCAGGTACATCTGGCGCGTGGTGGTGTCGAGCGTGGCAAAGAGCTGGTCGGCGGCGTAGCTGCGCGCCTTGACCAGCGCGTTGAAGAGCGAGGACTTGCCCGCGTTGGTGTAGCCCACCAGCGACACAGTGAAGGCGTCGCGGCGCTCGCGCTGGCGGCGTTGCGTGGCACGCTGGCGCTTGACTTTTTCCAGCCGCTCCTTGGTGCGCTTGATGGCGTCACCGATCATACGGCGGTCGAGTTCGATCTGGGTTTCGCCGGGGCCGCCGCGCATGCCGATGCCGCCGCTTTGGCGCTCCAAGTGCGACCAGCGCCGCACCAGGCGGGTGGAGAGGTATTGCAGCCGCGCCAGTTCCACTTGCAGCTTGCCTTCGTGGCTGCGGGCGCGCTGGGCGAAAATTTCAAGAATCAGCAGGATGCGGTCGTTGACCGGCATGCCCATGTGGCGCTCCAGGTTGCGCTGCTGGGCCGGGCTCAGGGCCTGGTCGAACAGGATCTCGACCGCGCCGTGACCGTGGGCCAAGGCCTGGATCTCGTCGGCCTTGCCGGAACCGATGAACAGCGCCGGGTCGGGCGCACGGCGCTTGCACGTGATGCGGTCAAGCACGCGGTAGCCTGCGGTGGTGGCCAGTTGTGCCAGCTCGTCGAGCTCGGCATCAAAATGGGGCAGTCCCAGATCCACACCCACCAGCACCACACCGGGTAGCTGGGAGGAGGACTGCACGGAAGGGGAAGGAGCAGTGGTCAATGTTGGGGGGCGGGGCCCGGCGCGGCACGGGTGCCACGGTCTGCCCCGCCAGAAACGTCATTCGGCGTCGGTGGCCGCAGGGCTGGTGCTGAACTGCACCGGACGACCCGGCACAATGGTGGAGATGGCGTGCTTGTACACCATCTGGGTCACGGTGTTGCGCAGCAGCACCACGTACTGGTCAAACGACTCGATCTGGCCTTGCAGCTTGATCCCGTTCACCAGGTAGATGGACACCGGCACGTGTTCGCGCCGGAGTTGGTTCAGGAAAGGGTCTTGCAAGAGTTGGCCTTTGTTGTTGCTCACGATATGCTCCGTGTTCAGAGGAAGTTGAGGGGGGGTTGACCATACCACAGCAGGCCCGGGGTGGGCGCAGCTGCGGCAACAAACCTATTGGTCGTAAGGGTTGTGCGAGGTTTTGAATTCGATGCGCAGCGGTGTGCCCACCAGGTCGAACGCCTTGCGGAAGCGCCCTTCCAGAAAGCGCTTGTAGGCGTCGCCCACGTGCTCGAGCGAGTTGCCGTGGATCACAATCACCGGCGGGCTCATGCCGCCCTGGTGGGCGTAGCGCATCTTGGGACGGAACATGCCGCTGCGTTTGGGCGCCTGCAGGTCGATGGACTCCTGCAGCAGGCGCGTGAGCACCGGCGTGGGCATCTTGCAGGTGGCGGAGGCGTAGGCCTTGGCAATCGACTTCCACAGCGGGGCAATGCCCTGGCGCTTCTTGGCCGAGATCTGGTGCAGCGGCGCAAACTTCAGAAAGCCCAGGCGGCTCTCGATCGAGCGCTCCAGCGTTTCGCGCTGGTAGCTGTCGATGGCGTCCCACTTGTTGATGGCCAGCACCACGGCGCGGCCCGCCTCCAGGATAAAGCCGGCGATGTGCGCGTCCTGGTCGGTCACGCCCTCGGTGGCGTCGATCAGCAGCAGCACCACGTGCGCGTTCTCGATCGCCTGCAGCGTCTTGACGACCGAGAATTTCTCGATCGCCTCGAATACGCGGCCCTTGCGGCGCAGCCCGGCGGTGTCGATCAGCTCGAACTTCTGGCCATCGCGCTCGAACGGCACCGAGATGGCGTCGCGCGTGGTACCGGGCATGTCGAACGCCACCAGGCGCTCCTCGCCCAGCCAGGCGTTGATGAGGGTGGATTTGCCCACGTTGGGCCGCCCCGCCACCGCCAGCCGGATCGGCTTGTCGGCTTCGGGGGTGTCGTCCTCGGTTTCCTCGGGCCAGACCAGGCGGTCCAGCGCGGCTTCGACCATCGAGCGGATGCCCTGCCCGTGCGCCGCCGAGACCGGCAACACCTCGCCCAGCCCCAGCTCGTAGAACTCGACCAGCTGGCCACCGGCCTTGAGGCCTTCGGCCTTGTTGGCCACCAGCAGGCAGGGCTTGTTGAGCTTGCGCAGGTAGTTGGCGATGTCGTGGTCTTGCGCGCTGAGGCCGTCGCGGGCATCGAGCACGAAGATCACCACGTCGGACTCGGCCACCGCCTGGCGGGTCTGCCGGGCCATTTCGCGGTAGATGCCGCTGCTGGCGTCGGGCTCGAAGCCGCCGGTGTCGATGACGATGAACTCGCGCTTGCCCAGGCGGGCGTTGCCGTAGTGGCGGTCGCGCGTGAGGCCGGCAAAGTCGGCCACGATGGCGTCGCGCGTGTGCGTGAGCCGGTTGTAGAGGGTGGATTTGCCCACGTTGGGGCGCCCGACCAGGGCTATGACAGGTTTCATTCAGGTCGCCAGGCGTATACGCCGCCATTGCGGGTCACCGCCACCAGTGTGTTGTCCACCAGCAAGGGCGCGGACACCAACGGCGACCCATCGGTTGATAAACGGTTCAGGAGGGTGCCATCCTCGCGCGAGAGGAAATGCAGGTGGCCAGTGGCGTCGCCCCAGACGGTGGAGCGGCCCGCGGCCAGGGGGGCGGTCAAGCCACGGTGCAGCAGGATGTCGCTGGACCAGGCCACGTCGCCACTGGTGCGGCGCCAGGCCTGCACGCGACCATTGCTTTCGGCGCCATAGACGTGGTCGTCGTCGGCGTCCACACCCACGGAACCGTTGACGGATCTGGTCCATTGCAGGCTGCCGCGCGCGGCATCCACGCAGCCCAGCGCGGACTGGAAGGCGCGCACGCACAACTGGTCGTCGGTGCGGCCGACGTGGGCCACCAGGTCGACCAGACGCTCGATCTCGTTGACGCCACGCGGGCTGGCCACGGGCACTTCCCAGCGCGGGGCGCCGGTGTTGGGGTTGAGCCCCACCAGGCGGCCAGCAATGCCCGCCACCAGGGTGTTGCCCACCGCCGTCAGCACGCCCGCCTGCTGCAGCACCAGCTGGTCGGTGTTGCGGGCGGCCTGGTGCCAGAGCTGAGCGCCGGTGTCGGCATCAAAGGCGGTGACGCTGCGCTCGCCACTGAGGACGAACACGCGCTTGCCCGCCACCAGCGGCGGCGTGAACACGCGGGCGTTGAGGCGGGCCCGCCAGCGCGGGCGGCCTTCGGCCAGCACCACCAGATCGTTGTCGCGCGTGACGACAGCCACCGATTGACCGTCGGTGCCGACGCCCGCCGACAGCGGCTGGCCGACCTCATGGCGCCAGACGCTGCGCCCGGTCTGGCCGTCCAGCGCGCTGACGCTGCCGTCGGCACTGGCCACGTAGAGCTGGCCGCTGTGCGCCACCGGTAACAGCAAGGCGTGCGTGGGCGGCAGCTGCACCTTCCAGACCTGGGTGGCGGGCACCTGCTGGGTGAACGGCAGCAGCGGCGCCGGTTGCAGCGCCTTGGGCGAGGACGAACACGCCGCCAGCACAGCGGCCAGCAGCACCGCACCGGCGGCTGGCACCAGGCGGCGGCGGAAGGGAACGGAAATCTGACGCATCACGGTGTGACCTCGGGCGCGGAAGATGGTTCAACCGCAGGGTTGACACCCAGCGCGTTGAGCTTGGCCTCGACCAGGCGGCGGTAGTCCTGCTGCGGCGCCAAGGCGGCGTAGGCGGCCTGGTAGGCGGTGCGGGCAGCGGCGCGGTCGTTCTGCGCCAGCAGCGCATCGCCACGCCGGTCGGCGGCCAGGCCAGCAAAGGCAGCGGGCCATTCGGCGTCCAGCCACTTCAGGGCCTGGGCCGGGTCTTGGGCTTGCAGCTCCAGCCCGGCCAGGCGCAAACGCGCCACGGCCACGGTGGCCGGATCGGCGGCTTGCTCCACCACAAAACGCAGCGCGGCGCGGGCGTCGTCGGTCTTGCCCGCGTCGTGCAGGGCCTTGGCCACCAGCAGGCCACCTTGCGCCGCCTGGGCGCTACGGCCCGCGTTGCCTTGCAGGTCGGCCCAGACGCGCTGCACGCGCTCAGTCTGGCTGGCCTGCACGGCGCGGTCAAGTTCCTCGTACAGGGCGGCGGCTTCGACGGCGGTCTTGCGCTGCCAGTACTGCCAGCCGTTCCAGGCCGCAAAACCGCCCAGCACCAGCACCAGCAGCCAGGTGATGGCGTTGCCGTACTTGGCCCAGAAATGTTTGAGCTGATCGAGCTGCTCTTGCTCTTCAAGGTCGAGGTGTTGGGCCATGCAGCGCGTGGGGTCGGTTGGGGGTCAAAAAGGCTGTCGGATTGTAGGCGGGCGCCAGCGTCAGGCGGGCAACAGCATGGCGGCCCAGGTGGGGACGCTGGCCAGCGGTTGCAAGGTCTGCTCGTGCAGGCTCACGCCCTCGGCACGCAGGGGCTTGACCGCCACCTGCCCCGCGGCGACTTCGCTGTCGCCAAAGATGAGGGCGTAGCGCGCACCGCTGGCGTCGGCCTTCTTGAACTGCGACTTCATGCTGCCATAGCTGTCGGTGCCGGTGGCGTGCATCTGCACCTGCACCCCGGTCTGGCGCAGGGCGCGCAGGGTTTGCAGCACCTGCGGCAGCACCTCGGCTTGCGGGATGATGGCGTAGGCATCGGGCACCGGCGCGGCGGGCAAAAGGTTCTGTGCCTTGAGCAGCTCCAGAATACGCTCCACCCCCAACGCCCAACCCACCGCCGGGGCGGCCTTGCCACCAATTTGGGCGATGAGGCCATCGTAGCGGCCACCGGCACACACCGTACCTTGCGCACCCAACGAGGTGGTAACGAACTCAAACACGCTCAGGTTGTAGTAGTCCATGCCACGCACCAGACGCGGGTTGACCCGGTACGCAATCCCTTGCGCGTCCAGCAAAGCCCGCAAGCGGTTGAAATGCGCCAACGACTCCTCGCCCAAGTAGTCCATCAACTTGGGCGCGGCCTCGACCAGCGCCTGCATGGCGGGGTTTTTGGTGTCCAGAATGCGCAGCGGGTTGCTGTACAGGCGACGTTTGGCATCTTCGTCCAACTGATCCTGGTGCTGTTCCAAGTAGGCAATCAGTGCCTGACGGTGCTGGTTGCGCTCAGCGATTTGGCCCAGACTGTTGATTTCCAGCGTCACATCGGTCAAACCCAGTTCGGCCCACAAGTCACACGCCATTGCAATTTGTTCAGCGTCTACGTCAGGCCCGGCAAAGCCCAAGGCTTCCACACCAATTTGGTGGAACTGGCGGTAGCGCCCCCGCTGCGGACGCTCGTGGCGGAACATCGGCCCAAAGTAGTACAAACGCTTGGGGCCGTCGTACAGCATGTTGTGTTCCACCACCGCACGCACCACGCCAGCGGTGGCTTCGGGGCGCAACGTGAGCTGCTCGCCGTTGAGGCGGTCTTCAAAGGAGTACATCTCCTTTTCCACAATGTCCGTTACCTCGCCCAGACCGCGCACAAACAGGCCGGTGGGCTCCACGATGGGGGTGCGGATGTTGCGGTAGGCGTAGCGGGCCATCAAGGCGCGCACCTTGGCTTCCAGCCATTCCCAATGCGCCGATTCGGGCGCTGCGATGTCGTTCATGCCTTTGACGGCGCTGAGTTTTTCTGCCATAGCGTTGTTCTTGTTGGTGTCAGAGAAGTACCTGACCGCTCAGGCGGTGGCACCAAATTTTTGCTGGATGTAGCGTTCCACAATCTGCTGGAATTCTTGCGCGATGCCTTCGCCGCGCAGCGTCAGGGCTTTTTCACCGTCGATGAACACCGGCGCAGCCGGGGCCTCGCCGGTGCCGGGCAGGCTGATGCCAATGTCGGCGTGCTTGCTCTCACCGGGCCCGTTGACGATACAGCCCATGACGGCCACCTTGAGGTTTTCGACGCCGGGGTAACGCTCGCGCCACTGCGGCATGGAAGCGCGCAGGTAATCGTCGATCTGCTTGGCCAACTCTTGGAACGTGGTGCTGGTGGTGCGGCCACAGCCCGGACACGCGGTCACACTGGGCACAAAACTGCGCTGGCCCAAAGCCTGCAAAATCTCCATCGCCACCACCACCTCTTGCGTGCGGGCCTCGCCCGGCTGGGGCGTGAGCGAGACGCGGATGGTGTCTCCTATGCCCTGCTGCAACAGCACGGCCAATGCGGCGGTGGAAGCCACCGTGCCCTTGGTGCCCATGCCGGCCTCGGTCAGACCGAGATGCAGCGGGTAGTCGCAACGCTCGTGCAACTGCTGGTACACGGCAATCAGATCCTGCACACCACTGACCTTGCACGACAACATGATGTTTTCGGGTGCCAAGCCCAGCTCCTGCGCACGTTGCGCCGAACCCAGCGCCGAGGCCATCAGTGCCTCGTACATCACCTGCTTGCCATCCCAAGGCTCGGCACGGCGGGCGTTGTCGTCCATCATCTGCGCCAGCAGTTCCTGGTCCAGGCTGCCCCAGTTGACGCCGATGCGGATGGCCTTGTTCCAGCGGGCCGCGGTTTCCACCATCTGGCCAAACTGGCGGTCTTTCTTGTCGCCCTTGCCCACGTTGCCGGGGTTGATGCGGTACTTGGACAGGGCTTGCGCCATGTCGGGGTACTGCGTCAGCAAGGTGTGGCCGTTGTAGTGGAAGTCCCCGATCAGCGGCGCGTGGACGCCCATGCGGTCCAGTTGCTCGCGGATGTGCGGCACGGCGCGCGCAGCCTCGTCGTTGTTGACGGTGATGCGCACCAGCTCCGAGCCCGCCAGCGCGAGCTCCTTGACCTGGATGGCGGTGCCGATGGCATCGGCGGTGTCGGTGTTGGTCATGGACTGCACCCGCACCGGGGCATTGCCGCCGACAGTGACGTGGTGGTCGCCCCAGGACACCACACCCTGACGGCTTTTGCGCACAGGCAAGACGGACATGTTGGCCTCCAGCCTCATTGAACGGAAAAACGCGCGACGTTGTTGCGCTTGTATGGTGTGATGTCGAACGCCTGGCCACGCAACTGGACTTCGATCGCGTCGGCGCGGCCCACCACCACGCCAAACGGCGCGCCGGTGTTGAAGGAAACCGACTCGCCCGCCTGCAAGGTGCGCTGCAGCAGCGTGCGGCCACCGCCCCGGACTTCGACCCAGGTGGTCTGGCGCGCCTGCAAGCGCAGCACGTCGGTGCTGGCCGGGGCCACGGCCGCTGGTGCAGCACCCGGTGTGGCCGCCGGCACCACCGCGGCACCGGGCGGTGCCAAGGGTGCGGCTGGCACCACAGGCGTGGTCACCGCAGGAGCTGGGGCCACAGCGGGCGACGGCACCGGAAGCGATGCCACGGCGGCAGGCGCAACGGTTTCAGCGGTCTGGTTCAGGGTCGGCACCACTTCCACCGTGGCGTGTGGCTGATTGGAGTTGGCAGCGTCGGTGCCTGTGCCACCGGGCGGGCTGGCGGGCAGCCACCACCACAGGGCCACGGCCACCGCCACGGCGGCCAACGCAAAGGTGGGGGCCCCCACCGAAAAACCGCTGCGGCCCGAGCCATGGATGCGCAGACCCCGGTTCGCGTCCAGCGGCGTGCGCAGGGTCTGGCGGTTCAGTGCGGTCGCGGAGGCTGCGGCAGCGGTGGCCGGAAAGCCCGCCAGCACTGGCACGGGGTCGATGTTGAAATGGCGGCAGATGGTCTTGGCCAGTGCGCGGGCAAAGGTCAGGTCGGGCAATTCGTCAAAACGGCCCTCTTCCAGCGCGGCCAGCTTGTGCGGCAGCACCTTGACGCGCGAAGCCAGCGTCTCCAGCGACATGCCCGCCTGCTCGCGCGCCTGCTTGAGCAGCGCACCCGCCACGGCGGCGTCGGCAGCAGCGGCGGTGGACGCTGCGTCGGCGGTGGAAACCACGGCCGGGGTGGTGGCGTTCACCACATCATTCATAAAAAGATCCTCGTTCGTAGGCCTGCCGTTCGCGGGAGTCGGGGAAACGGCGGCGCAGTTGTTCGCCCAGCTGGCGCACGGCCTCGGTGTTGCCCAGGCGTTGCTCGACCTGCATGCCCAGCCAGAGCGACTCGGCGTTGGCCAGCTCCGAATTGTTCAGGCGCCGGACGTAAAAGCGCGCCCGCTCCAGCTCGCCCCGGCGCAGCAGCAGCGCGGCCAGGTTGTAGGTGGTGATGGGATTGGCCGCGTCCAGCTCAAAGGAACGCGTCAGGCTGCGCTCGGCCTCCGCGCTCTGGCCAGCGCGGGCCTGGCACACGCCCTGCGCCATCCAGGTGCGCGCGGCGGCGGCGTACTGCGGCACCTGCAACGCGCGCTCAAAGTGGCGCTGAGCCTCGGGGTAACGCTGCTGCTGGCAGTGCAGCCAGCCCAGGTTGTGCAGCACATCGGCGTCCTGCGGCGCCAGGCGCAAGGCTTGCTCGAAGCTGGCTTGCGCCAGCGCCGTCTGGTTCAGGCGCAAATAGATCAGGCCACGCAGGTTGTGGGCGGCAGCGTAGCCAGGCTCGGCGCTGAGGGCCTGCTTGACCTCGTCCAGCGCCACCGTGGTCTGGTCCTGCTCCAGGTAACCCGCCGCCAGCTGCAGGCGGATGCGGGCGCGCTTGAGCGATTCGGGCTCGTCGGATTCGGTCATCAGGTCGGTGCCGGGCGCCGCCACCGGCGCCGGGGGCTGCACGCCGCCCGGCTGGGCACAGCCGACCAGCCCCACCCCCGCCAGCACCGCTACCGTGGCCCACCAGCGCCAGCGCGCACGCATCATGCGCGCTCCTGCGCCGTCGCACCGGTACCGCAACCATCGTCGTCAGCGGCGGTGCGGGGCACCCAGCGCACCGGCTGCTCAGGCGCGGTCTGGCGGCGCTGCGCCAGGCGCTGTGCGGCGTTGGTGCGATCGAGCACGTCCCCGGCCAGCTGGCCGCAGGCGGCGTCGATGTCGTCGCCCCGGGTCTTGCGTACCGTGGTCACCAGGCCAGCGGCGCTGAGCTGATCGGCAAAGGCCTTGACCACCGCCTTGGGCGAGCATTTCAGGCCGGAATCGGGGAAGGGGTTGAACGGAATCAGGTTGAGCTTGCACGGTACGCCACGGCCTGCGTGGCCACGCACCAAGTCGATCAACTGCTGCGCATGCTCGGGCTGGTCGTTCACGCCATTCAGCATGCAGTATTCAAAGGTGATGAAATCGCGCGGTGCTGCGGGCAGGTAGCGCAGGCAGGCATCCATCAGCTCGGCCAGCGGGTATTTCTTGTTCAGTGGCACCAGGTGGTCGCGCAGCGCGTCGTTGGGGGCGTGCAGCGACACCGCCAACGCCACCGGGTAATCCTGGGCCAGGCGGTCCATCATCGGCACCACGCCGGAGGTGGACACCGTCAGGCGGCGGCGCGACAGGCCGTAGCCGTGGTCGTCCAGCATGGTCTTGAGCGCGGGCACCAAGGCGCTGTAGTTCTGCAGCGGCTCGCCCATGCCCATCATCACCACGTTGGAGATGACACGCTCGGAGGTGTTGAACTTGCGACGCAAATAGTGTTCGGCAAACCAGAGCTGCGCCACGATCTCGCCGGTGCTCAGGTTGCGGCTGAAGCCTTGGTGGCCCGTGGAGCAGAAACGGCAGCCCACGGCGCAACCGGCTTGCGACGACACGCACAGCGTGCCCCGGTCGTCTTCGGGGATGAACACGGATTCGACCGCGTTGCCGTCGCCCACATCGAACAGCCACTTGATGGTGCCGTCGGTGGATTCCTGTTGCGTCAGCACGGGCAGGCCGCGCACCTCGCACACGCCGGGCAGCTTGGCGCGCAGACTGCGTGCCAAGTCGGTCATGTCCTCGAAGCGGGCCACGCCTTTCTGGTGGATCCAGCGAAAGAGCTGGACGGCCCGGAAACGCTTTTCCCCGAGCCGCTCACAGAAGGCGGCCAAGCCCTCGAGGTCAAAATCGAGCAGGTTGGCCGTCATCGTGCGATCAACGTGCGTAGACGTTCAGGGCCGGGAAGAAGTAGGCGATTTCGACGGCGGCGGTTTCCGGCGCGTCGGAGCCGTGCACGGCGTTGGCGTCGATGCTTTCAGCGAAGTCGGCGCGGATGGTGCCCTTCTCGGCCTTCTTCGGGTCGGTGGCACCCATCAGTTCGCGGTTCTTCAGGATGGCATTTTCGCCTTCGAGCACTTGCACGAACACCGGGCCGGAGATCATGAAGTCCACCAAGTCCTTGAAGAAAGGACGGGCGCTGTGCACGGCGTAGAAGCCTTCGGCTTCGGCACGCGACAGTTGCACCAGCTTGGCGGCGGCGATCTTGAGGCCAGCGGCTTCAAAACGGGCCACGATTTGGCCGATCACGTTCTTGGCAACGGCGTCGGGTTTGATGATGGACAGGGTGCGTTCAATCGCCATGGTGAATACCTTGAAAATACAGGTTGAGGGACGGACAAAGGCTGCGATTCTAACCGTTCAACGTGACGGGGCCACGCTCAGCGGCGCGGGCCTTTGCGGCCCGGCTTGCCCGCAGGCGCGCCGGCCACAAAGCCGTTGTTGCCGCTGCGGGTGCGGGGCTTGAAATCGGCGCCGATGTAGCCTTGCGGCGCGGGCTGCGCGCCACCGAAGTTGCGACCGCGCGGGGCGGTGTCGCGCCCGTCGCGTGCATCACGCGGGTCGTGTCGGCCTTCGTCGCTGTAGGCGTCGTTGTCGCGCCAGCGGGCGGTGTCGCGGCGCGGGTTGCTGGCGGTGAAGCCTCCACGCGGCACCGACGGGCCATCCACCAGGCGTGGGGCGCTGGGGCGCGGGCCGTTGCCCTTGTTACGCCGGGGCGGGGTCGGGGCGCGGCTGGCCGGGCGCGCGGCGGGGCGTTCTTCCTCGCGGCGCACCATGCCGGCGGCGCTGGTCAGGCGTTCGATGTCGCGCGCGTCCAGCTCCAGCCAGACACCACGGCGCAAGCCGCGCGGCAGCATCACCGCGCCGTAGCGGATGCGGATCAGGCGGCTGACGGCGTGGCCCACGGCCTCGAACATGCGGCGCACCTCGCGGTTGCGGCCTTCGGCAATGGTGACGCGGTACCAGCAGTTGGCGCCATCGCCGCCGCCGTCCTCGATGGACTGGAACTGCGCCATGCCGTCGTCGAGGCGCACGCCGTCGAGCAGGCGCTGTTTTTCGTCGTTGCTCAGGGCGCCCAGCACGCGCACGGCGTACTCGCGCTGCAGGCCAAAGCGCGGGTGCATGAGCTGGTTGGCCAGTTCACCCGAGTCGGTGAACAGCAGCAGGCCTTCGGTGTTCAAGTCCAGGCGGCCCACCGACTGCCACTTGCCATGCTGCAGGCGCGGCAGGCGGCGGAACACGGTGGGGCGGTTTTGCGGGTCGTCGTGCGTCACCACCTCGCCGGCGGGCTTGTGGTAGGCCAGCACGCGCGGCGGCGGCGGGGCAATGCGCACACGCACCGGACGGCCATCAACACGGATGGAGTCGCCGTACTGGATGCGCTGGCCAACGTGCGCGGGCTCGTGGTTGACCAGCACCCGGCCCTGCTGGATCAGTGTTTCCATTTCCAGGCGCGAGCCCAGCCCGGCCTGCGCCAGCACCTTGTGCAGCTTGGGCGCATCGAACTGGGGTTGCAGCACGCGCTTGCCGGGCAGCTCGGGCTCGGTATCGTCCTGCGCTTGCGCGGCGTCGAACTGGCCCGACACCACTTCTTCAAAGCGGGCGGCGTCGGCCAGGGCATCGGAAACGGCGGGCGCGGCGGGCGTGTGGGAGGGAGCAGAAGTCATAGCGATTCGGTATCAGGGGTAGGAATGGGGGCGGACGTGGCCACCTCGGCGGGCGGCGCCACGTTGGCCTCAACCATGTGGAGTTCGAGCTGTGGCAGCATGGTATCGGTACCTTGCAGCGGCGGCAAGGCACTTAGGCTGGCCAGGCCCAGGTCGTTGAGGAACTGGCGCGTGGTGGCGTACAGGGCCGGGCGGCCCACGGTCTCGCGGTGGCCGATCACCTCGACCCAGCCCCTATCCTCCAGCTGCTTGAGGATGCCGGAGTTGATGGTGACGCCCCGGATGTCCTCCATGTCGCCACGCGTGACGGGCTGACGGTAGGCCACGATGGCCAGCGTCTCCAGCACCGCGCGGCTGTACTTGGGCGGTTTTTCGGGGTGCAGGCGGTCCAGGAACGGCCGCATCTCGGGCCGGCTCTGGAAACGCCAGCCGCCGGGCAGCGCCACCAGCTCCAGGCCACGGTCGGCCCAGCGCGCCTGCAGTTGCGCCAGCAGCTCGCGCAGCCGGTTCTGCGGCCACGCGCCATCGAACAGCGTGGCCAGGTCGGGCAACGACAGCGGCTCGGACGCGCAGATCAGGGCGGTTTCGAGGATGCGCAGCGCGTCCTCAGGATGGGAGGGGTTCAAGCCGGGTGGTCAGGGTGGCCCTGGGTGGCACAGCAAGCGCCACGGCAGCGGAGCCGCTGCAGTCAGGGACGGGGTAGGGAAAGCGGGCAACGGCGTCAGTCTGGCGACACCTGCCAAAGGTGGGTCAGATTGTAATCGAGAGCGGCCTGTTGCACCGCGCCGTCCAGGTCGGGCGGCAGCGCGGCCTGCAGCTGCAGCACTTGCCCGGTGATGGGGTGGCGCAGCGCCAGCCGGTGCGCGTGCAAGGCCTGGCGCACCATGCCCAGTACCGGCTTGCCGCCGTACACCGTATCGCCCACCAGCGGGTGACCCAGCCAGGCCATGTGGACGCGGATCTGGTGCGTGCGCCCGGTGTGCAGCTTGCAGCCGACCCAGGAGTACGCGTCGCTGCGGTCCAGCAAGCGCACCGTGGTCTGGGCCGCCTTGGCGCTGGTGCTGTGCGCAGGCTGCACCGCCATGCGCAGGCGGTTGCGCAGATCGCGCCCCAGTGGCTGGTCCACCAGCACCTCGGCTTGCTTGAGCGCGCCATGCGCCAGCGCCACGTAAATGCGGTGTACCCGGCGTTCCGCAATCATGCGCACCAGGGCGTCCACCGCCACCTGCGTCTTACCGACCAGCATCAGGCCGCTGGTGTCCTTGTCCAGCCGGTGCACGATGCCTGCGCGCGGCAGGCGCGCTGCACCGCTGTGGTAGGCCAGCAAGGCGTTGAGCAAGGTGCCCGTCCAGTTGCCCGCCGCCGGATGCACCACCAGCCCGGCGGGCTTGTCGATCACCAGCAGGTGCTCATCCTCGTGCACCACGTTCAGCGGGATGGCCTCGGGCAAGAAGGCCTGCGCCTGCGCGGTCGGGCGCAGTTCAACCTGCACCGCATCGCCCACCTTGACCCGCTGCGACGCCTTGAGCACCGGGCGCCCCCGCACCGTGACGGCCTGCTGCTCCAGCAGCTGCTGGAAATAGCCGCGCGAGAACTCCGGCACGCGCAGCGCCAGCCACTTGTCGATGCGCAGGTCGTGCTCGGCGGGGGTGACGTGCAGCACGCGGGTTTCGACCGCGCTGTCGGCGTCGTCGAGCTCGTCGGCCAGAGCGTCCCCCGGGCCGTGGGGGGGCGTCGATATAATTTCCTGGGTCAAATCCGCTGTTCCTGTTGCTGCAAAGGTTTTACGCACAATGTTGCTTTCCAGATTATCCGCTGTGTCCGTGCAGCGCCCGTCCGTGGCCCGCTGGTCGGCGGGCATGGCCAGTGCCGCGCTGGCGGCGCTGCTGGCGGGCTGTGCCGCACCCAAGCCGGTGGACGAGACCGCCAAGTGGAGCCCGAACCAGCTCTACAACGAGGCGCTGGACGAGCGCAGCGTCGGCAACTACGACAAGGCCATCAGCCATTTCGAGAAGCTCGAAGGCCGCGCCGCTGGCACACCGCTGGCGCAACAGGCCCAGCTTGACAAGGCCTACACCCACTACAAGAACGGCGAGCAGGCGCAGGCCATCGCCACCATCGACCGCTTCCTCAAGCTGCACCCGGCCAGCCCGGCGCTGGACTACGCGCTCTACCTGCGGGGTCTGGCCAACTTCAACGACAGCCTGGGGCTGTTTGGTTCGTGGGTGCAGCAGGATCTGGCCGAACGCGACCAGAAGGCGGCCAAGGTCTCGTTCGAGTCGTTCAAGGAGCTGACCGAACGCTTCCCGGATTCGCGCTACGCCCCGGATGCGCGCGCGCGCATGGTACACATCGTCAACGCGCTGGCGATGTCGGAAGTGCACGTGGCGCGCTACTACCACCAGCGCGGCGCCTACGTGGCGGCCATCAACCGCGCCCAGACCGCCATTGCCGAATACCGCGAGGCCCCGGCGCTGGAAGAGGCCCTGCACCTGCTGGTGCAGTCCTACGACGCGCTGGGCATGACCGACCTCAGCGCCGACGCGCGCCGCGTGCTGGAAAAGAATTTTCCGCAAAGCGTCTACCTCGGCCACAAGGGCAGCACGCAATCCAGCGCCAGCTGGTGGAAGAAATGGTGATAAACCGCATGACACAACACGCCCTGAGCGCCTTCCCGATCACGCACAAGTGGCCGCCGCAGCACCCCGATCGGCTGCAGCTGTATTCCCTGCCCACGCCCAACGGCATCAAGGTGTCGGCGTTCTTGGAGGAAACCGGCCTGCCCTACGAGGCGCACCTGGTGCGCTTTGACAGCAACGACCAACTTTCGCCCGAATTCCTGTCGCTCAACCCCAACAACAAGATCCCGGCCATCCTCGACCCCAACGGCCCGGGCGGCCAGCCACTGGCGTTGTTCGAGTCCGGCGCCATCCTGTGGTATCTGGCCGAAAAGACCGGCCAGCTGCTGCCCGCCGACCCCGCGCTGCGCTACGAGACGCTGCAATGGGTGATGTTCCAGATGGGCGGCGTGGGCCCGATGTTTGGCCAGCTGGGCTTCTTCCACAAGTTTGCGGGCAAGGACTTCGAGGACAAGCGCCCGCGCGACCGCTACGTGGCCGAGGTGCAGCGCCTGCTGGTCGTGCTGGAACAGCGCCTGGCCACGCACCCCTGGATCATGGGCGAGGACTACACCATCGCCGACCTGGCCATCCTGCCTTGGGTGCGCACGCTGGTGAACTTCTACGAGGCGGGCGCGCTGGTGGGCTTTGACCAGTACCCACACGTGGGCCGCACGCTGGCGGCGTGGCTGCAACGCCCGGCGGTGCAGCGCAGCCTCAACATCCCGGCGCGGGACTGAAACGGGCCATCAACGGTAGAACGCTTCCACCTGCCCCTTGAGCTTGAGCAGCAGCGGACGGCCCTTGCGGTCCACGGTCTTGCCGGCCGGCACCTTGATCCAGCCTTCGCTGACGCAATACTCCTCCACGTCCGAGCGCTCCTTGCCATTGAAGCGGATGCCGATGTCGTGCTCGAACACGGCGGCCACATGGTGCGGGCTGCGCGGGTCGATCGACAGGTGGTCGGGCAAGGCAGGACGGGTGGCGTTGGATTCGCTCATGACAGAAAACTCCTAGTATGGTGAACAATCGGCCCCGATTGTCCACGACTCCAGCCCCCATGCGGCGCTGACCGCAGAGAGAAACGGTGCAAATTCCAGACACTTTTAGGGACAACCTGGTCCAGACCCTGCGCCGGGTGCGCATCTGGCTGTGGCACTGGCGCGTGCCGCCGTGGCGCCGCGCGTTGCGCTGGCTGACCGTAGTCATGCTGCTGGGCCTGCTGTACCTGCTGGTGCTGATACCGCTGACGCCCAGCACCAACGACATCCGCAAGGCCGCGCTGGAGCAGCCCGCACAGGTGGTGTCGGCCGACGGCAAGCTGCTGGCCGAGTTCAAGCGTTCCAACCGGGTCTGGGTCGAGCTGGAGGACATCTCGCCCCACGTGCGCCACGCGCTGGTGGCCACCGAGGACCACCGCTTCTTCGAGCACCATGGCATCGACTGGTACCGCACCGCAGCCTCGGCCGTGCACACGCTGATGGGCAACCGCCAGGGCGGCTCGACGCTGACGCAGCAACTGGCACGCAACCTGTACCCGGAGCAGATCGGGCGTGCGCCCACGCTCAACCGCAAACTCAAGGAGGCCATCACCGCGCTCAAGATCGAGTGGGTGCATTCCAAGGACGACATCCTGGAGACCTACCTCAACACGGTGCCGTTCCTGTACAACGCCTTTGGCATCGAGATGGCGGCGCACACCTACTTCGACACCTCCGCCGACGCGCTGGACGTGCTGCAAAGCGCCACCCTGGTCGGCATGCTCAAGGGCAACAGCTACTACAACCCGGTGCTGAATCCGGAACGCGCCGTGCAGCGTCGCAACACCGTGCTGGGCCAGATGGTGAAACGCCAGCGCCTGGACGCGGCGCAGTACGAGCGGCTGCGCCAGAAGCCGCTGCGCATCGTGTTTGCGCGCCAGAACGAACCGCTGGGCGTGGCGCCGCACTTCACGCAGCAGCTCAAGAAGTGGCTGATTGCCTGGGCCGACCGCAACGACTACAACATCTACAGCGACGGCCTGGTGGTGCGCACCACGCTCGACAGCAAGCTGCAAACGCTGGCCAACCAGGCGGTGGCGCGACAGGGCAAGCGACTGCAAGGCGTGGCCGATGCCGAATGGAGCACCCGCCAGGGCTGGCGCCTGGACAACCCGCTGGTGCAGACACTGGTGCGCGAAACGGCGGAATACCGCAAACTCAGCGCCGCCGGGGTCGCACCGGAACAGGCGCTGCAGGTGCTGCAGGCCGACCCGGACTTCATGCGCGTGCTGCGGGAGAAGAAAACCCTGGTGCAGGCGGGTTTTCTGGCGCTGGATCCGCGCAACGGCCACATCAAGGCCTGGGTGGGCAGCCGCGACTTCGAGCAGGACGCCTTCGACCACGTGCAGCAGGCGCGGCGTCAGCCGGGCTCCACTTTCAAGCCCTTCGTCTATGGCGAGGTGCTGCGCCAGGGCGCCAGCCCGGACGACACCTGGGTGGATCAGGCGGTGGAGATCGACGTCGGCAACGGCGAGATCTGGCGCCCCACCGATGGCGGCAACCCCAGCGGACGCGCCATCAGCCTGCGCGACGGGCTGGTCTATTCCAAGAACACCATCGCCGCCCAGATCATGCAAAGCGTGGGTGCCACCAAGGTGGCGCGGCTGGCGTACGGAATGGGCGTGCGTCACAGCCCGCTGGAGGCCGTGCCCTCGCTGGCCCTGGGCACCAGCCCAGTCACGCTCAAGGAGATGGTGAGCGCCTACGGCACCATCGCGCACCAGGGCCAGTACATGGAGCCGGTATGGGTGACGCAGATCGAGGACCGCCACGGCAACGTGCTGGAGACCTTTGCCCCCAGCGAGCCCGAGCAGGCGCTGTCGGCCGACGTGGCCTACGAGCTGCTGGACGTGATGCGCGGCGTGGTCACGCGCGGCACGGGGCGCGACATCCGGCAGCGTTTTGGCATCCAGGCCGACGTGGCGGGCAAGACTGGCACCACACAGGACAATGCCGACGGCTGGTTCATCCTGATGCACCCGCAACTGGTGGCGGGCGCGTGGGTCGGCTTCAACGACAGCCGCATCACCCTGCGCAGCGACCACTGGGGCCAGGGGGCGCGCAGCGCGTTGCCGATGGTGGGCGACTTTGTGGCCAAGGCGCTGCAAGGCCGCGCCATCGACCGCAAGGTGCGCTTCACCGCCCCCGAAGACAACAGCTGGTGGCGCCGCCTGGGCTGGCAGGCACAGCAGTGGCTGGAGCAATGGTGGCGCCAGCTGGACATGCCATTGCCGGAACTGCCCGCTCTGCCCGCTCTGCCCGGCTGGGCCGAGCTGCAACGCTGGCTCGATGGCCTGGCACTGCCCGAGTGGCCCTTTGGCTGGCCCGACCCGTGGCCGGAGCTGCCCCGCCCCGACCCGCGCACACCGGAACGCGCACCCCTGGACGCGCCGCCCGGCCAGACCACGCCCGACCCGCTGCAGGAAAAGATCGACCAGATCCTGGAAGAGCAGCGGGTGCAGGACATTCTGGAGGCGGTGCCGGGTGCCACCCCGCCGATGGACTCGAATCCGCCATGACCTGCAGGCAGGGTCAGCCGCACCAACAGCAAGGCCCGCACATGGCGGGCCTGCCAATCACCCTGCGGCGGGTGCAACACGGTTCGGGGCGCGCCGTCAGGTCAGCGAGGTATCGACCTCGCGGCGCTCCAGCTCCAGGTACTCCTTGGACTGCATCTCGTTGAGGCGCGACACCGTGCGCGGGAACTCGTGCGACAGCGGCCCTTCGGTGTAGAGCTCCTCGGCGGGCACGGCGGCCGACAGCATCAGCTTGACGCGGCGGTCGTACAACACATCCACCAGCCAGGTGAAGCGGCGCGCCTGCGAGGCCATGTTCACTGGCATGTGCGGCACGTTGCTCACCAGCACGGTGTGGAACTGGTTGGCCAGCTCCAAATAATCGTTCTGCGAACGCGGGCCACCGCACAGGGTGCGGAAGTCGAACCATACCACGCCGCCAGCGCGGCGGATGGCACGGATCTGGCGTGACTCGATCTGCAGCACCGGCTCCTCGTCGTGGGTCTCGGCCAGCCGGTTGAAGGCGTCCTCGAGCTCGGCGTCGGTGTCCGGGCTCAGCGGCGTGTGGTAGAGCTTGACGGCCTCCAGCGTGCGGCGGCGGTAGTCGGTGCCGTTGTCCACGTTAAGCACCGCCATGGTCTGCTTGAGCAGCTCGATGGCGGGCAGGATGCGGTCGCGGTGCAACCCATCGGGGTAGAGCCCGTCTGGGTGGAAGTTGCTGGTGGTGACCATGCCGATGCCGTAGCGGTGCATGGCGTCCAGCACCCGGTGCAGGATCATGGCATCGGTCACGTCGGCCACGTGGAACTCGTCAAAGCACAGCAAGCGGTAGCGCTTGGACATGCGCTTGCCGAGCTCGTCCAACGGGTTGACCGTACCTTGCAGTTCATTGAGTTCGCGGTGTACCTCGCGCATGAACTCGTGAAAGTGCAGGCGCGTCTTGCGGCGCAGCGGCACGGCGTTGAAAAAGCAATCCATCAGGAAGCTTTTGCCGCGCCCCACCCCACCGTACATGTAAACCCCTTTCGGGATCGGCAAGCGGTTGATGAATTTTTTCAAGGCGTTGGAACGCTTGTGCTTGAAGTGCGCCCATTCCGCCGCGCAATGCTCCAGCGCCTCAATGGCGCGCAACTGCGCTGGGTCGCTCTGGAAACCGCGCACTTTTAACTCGGCTTCGTAAGCGGTACGCACCGGCCCCCAAGGGGTGCCGGATGCCACGGAAGAACGGGACGCAACAGACTGGCTCATCAACCGCTTTCAACAACTTCAGAAGTTGAGGGTACGTTTGTCCACCGCCAAGGCGGCTTCTTTGGTCGCTTCGCTCAGGCTCGGGTGAGCGTGGCAGATGCGGGCGATGTCTTCGGCACTGGCCTTGAATTCCATCGCCACCACGGCTTCAGAAATCAGCTCAGAGGCCATCGGGCCCACAATGTGGACACCCAAGATTTCGTCGGTGGCCGCATCGGCCAAGAACTTGACCATGCCGGTCGTGTCGCCCAGCGCACGCGCACGGCCATTGGCCAGGAACGGGAAGGTGCCCGCCTTGTACGCCACGCCGTCGGCCTTGAGTTGCTGCTCGGTGCGGCCCACCCACGCGATTTCCGGGCTGGTGTAGATCACCCACGGAATGGTGTTGAAGTTGACGTGCCCATGCTGGCCCGCAATGCGCTCGGCCACCGCCACGCCCTCTTCCTCGGCCTTGTGCGCCAGCATCGGACCACGCACCACGTCGCCCACCGCCCACACGCCCGGCAGGTTGGTCTTGCAGTCGCCATCGACCACGATCGCGCCGCGCTCGTCGAGTTGCAGGCCCACGGCTTCGGTGTTGAGGCCGATGGTGTTGGGCACGCGACCGATGGAGACGATCAGCTTGTCGGCCACCAGCTCCACCGCTTCGCCCTTGGCGTTGGTGTAAGCGATGCTGACGTTGGTGGCTTTGCCCTTCTTGGCGGTCTTGATGTCACCGATCTTCACGCCCAGTTCGATCTTGAGACCTTGCTTGTCGAACGCCTTCTTGGCTTCCTTGGCAATCTGCTCATCCACGGCGGGCAGGAAGGCGGTTGCGCCTTCCAGAATGGTGACATCGGCACCCAGACGGCGCCAGACCGAACCCATTTCCAGGCCGATCACGCCAGAGCCGATCACGGCCAGCTTCTTGGGCACGGCACCGACGCGCAACGCGCCGTCGTTGCTCAGCACGGTTTCTTCGTCAAACGCCACGCCGGGGAAGGCGCGCGCGTTGGAGCCCGTGGCAATGATGATTTGCTTGCCGGTGATGACTTCCTCTTCCTTGCCCGCCACCTTGATCTCGTAGCCGCCTGCAGCGGCCTGGACAAAGGAGCCACGGCCGTGGAAGAAACTGACCTTGTTCTTCTTGAACAGGTACAGGATGCCGTCGTTGTTCTGCTTGACCACGTTGTCCTTGCGGGCAATCATCTTGGCTACGTCCATCTTGACGGTACCGGTGCTGATGCCGTGGTCGGCAAAGTGGTGGTTGGCGTGCTCGAAGTGCTCGGACGACTGCAGCAGCGCCTTGGACGGGATGCAACCCACGTTGGTGCAGGTACCGCCCGGGGCCGGGCCACCCGCGGCGTTCTTCCACTCGTCGATACAGGCGACCTGGAAGCCCAGCTGGGCAGCGCGGATGGCGGCAATGTAGCCACCCGGGCCACCACCAATGACGACGACATCAAATTGTTTGCTCATGAGAATTCCTTGGGCGTGGTACAGCACGCGGGATCAAAAGTATAAAAGCCCCAAGGCTGCCGACAACACCCCCACAGGGGCGTTGCCTTCAGCCATGAGGCTGCACGGGGGTGCTTAGATGTTGAACAGCAGACGGGCCGGATCTTCCAGCGCTTCCTTCATCGCCACCAGACCCAACACGGCTTCGCGGCCGTCGATGATGCGGTGGTCGTAGGACATGGCCAGGTAGTTGATCGGACGGATCACGATCTGGCCGTTTTCCACCACCGCGCGGTCCTTGGTGGCGTGTACGCCCAGGATGGCCGATTGCGGCGGGTTGATGATGGGCGTGGACAGCATGGAGCCGAAGGTGCCACCGTTGGAGATGGAGAAGGTGCCGCCGGTCATTTCCTCAATGCCCAGCTTGCCGTCGGCGGCCTTCTTGCCAAATTCGGCGATCTTCTTCTCGATGTCGGCAAAGCTCATCTGGTCGGCGTTGCGCAGGATCGGCACCACCAGACCACGCGGCGAACCCACAGCGATACCGATGTCGAAGTAGCCGTGGTACACGATGTCGTTGCCATCGACCGAGGCGTTGAGCACCGGGAACTTCTTGAGCGCATGCACAGCGGCCTTGACAAAGAAGCTCATGAAGCCCAGCTTGCAACCGTGTTCCTTGGTGAACTGGTCCTGGAACTTGGAGCGCATTGCCATCACCGGGGCCATGTTGACCTCGTTGAACGTGGTCAGGATGGCGTTGGTGGATTGCGATTGCAGCAGACGCTCGGCCACGCGGGCACGCAGGCGGCTCATCGGCACGCGCTGTTCCGGGCGCTCGCCCAGGCTCAGGGCCGGAGCGGCCACTTGCGGCAGTGCCTTGGTCGGGGCACCGGTGGGGATGGCCACAGCCGGAGCCACCTTGGGCGCGGCCACAGCGGCCAGCACGTCGCCCTTGGTCACGCGGCCATCTTTGCCGGTACCGGCCACCGAGCCAGCGGCCAAGCCATTGTCGGCCATCAGCTTGGCGGCAGCGGGCATGGCCACGCCAGCCTTGCTGTCGCTGGCCGGGGCAGCGGCCACCGGGGCGGGTGCAGCAACGGCGGGAGCCGCAGCAGCAGCCGGAGCGGCGGCAGCGCCTGCCTTGCCTTCGGTGTCGATCTTGGCGATCACTTGGTCGGAGGCCACGGTACCACCGTCGCCCACCACCAGCTCGGCCAGCACGCCGGCAGCCGGGGCCGGCACTTCCAGCACCACCTTGTCGGTTTCGATCTCGATCAGGATCTCGTCGATGGCGACGGCCTCACCGGGCTTTTTCTTCCACTGCAACAGGGTGGCCTCGGCCACGGATTCCGACAGTTGCGGGACTTTGACTTCTACGATTGCCATGATGTTGTTTTAACTCTGAAATGTCGTTGGAGCGAAGGTTACTTGGTCAGCACAAAACCCTTGAGCTTGGCAAAAGCGGCCTCGATCAGGGCCTTTTGCTGGTCTTGGTGCAGGTGTGAGTAACCCACCGCGGGTGAGGCCGAAGCGGCGCGACCGGCGTAGCCCAGCTTCTGGCCATCGAGCATGTTCTCGTGGATGTTGTGCTGGATGAAGAACCACGCGCCCTGGTTTTGCGGCTCGTCCTGGCACCACACGATGTCGGTGGCGTTGGGGTACTTCTTGAGCTCGGCGCCGAAGGCCTTGTGCGGGAACGGGTACAGCTGCTCGACGCGGACGATGGCCACGTCGCTGGCGCCCTTTTCCTCACGCTTCTTGACCAGGTCGTAGTACACCTTGCCCGAGCAGGCAATGATGCGCTTGACCTTGGCGGCGTTCTTGGCCACTTCGGCGTTCTGTTCCGGGATCACGGTCTGGAACGCGCCCTTGGTGAACTCGGACAGCGGCGAGGTCGCGTCCTTGTTGCGCAGCAGCGACTTGGGCGTGAAGATGACCAGCGGCTTGCGCAGGTTGCGCACCACTTGACGGCGCAACACGTGAAAGATCTGGCTGGCCGTGGTCGGCTGCACGATCTGCATGTTGGTGTCGGCGGCCAGCTGCATGAAGCGTTCCAGACGGGCCGAGCTGTGCTCGGGGCCTTGACCTTCGTAACCGTGCGGCAGCATCAGGGTCAAGCCATTGACGCGGCCCCACTTGACCTCACCAGAAGCGATGAACTGGTCGATCACGACTTGGGCACCGTTGGCGAAGTCGCCAAACTGGGCTTCCCAGATCACCAAGGTGTTGGGGTCGGAGCCAGCGTAGCCGTACTCGTAAGCCAGCACCGCTTCTTCCGACAGGATGGAATCGATGACCACAAACGGGGCCTGGTTCTCAGCCACGTTTTGCAGCGGCACATAGGTGCCGGTGTCCCACTTCTCGCGGTTTTGGTCGTGGATGACGGCATGGCGGTGCGTGAACGTACCGCGACCGCAGTCTTCACCCGACAAACGCACGGGGTAGCCCGAAGCCACCAGCGAGGCAAACGCCATGTGCTCGCCCATGCCCCAGTCCACGTTGACTTCACCACGGCCCATTGCGGCGCGGTCGGCGTACACCTTCTTGACCAGTTGGTGCGGGGTCACGCTCTCGGGGATGGTGGTGAGCTTTTCGGACAGACGCTTCCACTCGGTGAGCGGAATGGCGGTGTCGCCCGCATCGGTCCATTTTTTGCCCAAGAACGGGGCCCAATCGACCGCGTACTTGCTCTTGAAGTTGGTCAGTACCGGATCGACGGTGTGGCGGCCTTCGTCCATCGCAGCACGGTAGGCCTTGACCATGTCATCGCCCAGCGATTCGCCCAAACCTTGTGCGGCCAGCTTGTCGGCGTACAGCTTGCGGGTGCCGGGGTGAGCACCGATCTTTTTGTACATCAGCGGCTGGGTCAGGCTGGGGGTATCTTGCTCGTTGTGACCCAGCTTGCGGAAGCAGATAATGTCCACCACGACGTCCTTGCGGAAGGTCATGCGGAACTCTAGGGCCAATTGCATGGCCAGCACCACGGCTTCTGGATCGTCACCGTTGACGTGCAGCACCGGCGACTCGATCATCTTGACGATGTCGGTGCAGTACATGGTGGAGCGCAGGTCGCGCGGATCGGAGGTGGTGAAACCGATCTGGTTGTTGATGATCAGGTGCACCGTGCCGCCGGTGGAGTAGCCACGGGTTTCGGACAGCGCCAGGGTTTCCTGGTTCACGCCTTGACCGGCAAAGGCGGCATCGCCGTGTACCAGCACCGGCAACACTTGCTGGCCCAGCGGATCGCCACGGCGATCCATGCGGGCGCGCACGGAACCTTCCACCACCGGGTTGACGATTTCCAGGTGCGACGGGTTGAACGCCAGGCTCAAGTGAACGGGTCCACCGGCAGTGGACACGTCGGAGCTGAAGCCCTGGTGGTACTTCACGTCACCGGCGGGCAGATCCTCGGGCGCGGTGTGGTCGAATTCGGCAAACAAGTCCTTGGGCATCTTGCCCAGGGTGTTGACCAGCACGTTCAGACGGCCACGGTGGGCCATGCCGATCACGATTTCCTGCACGCCCTTGGCACCGGCTTGCTGGATCAGCTCGTCCATCGCAGCGATGAAACTTTCGCCCCCTTCGAGCGAGAAACGCTTTTGGCCGACGTACTTGGTGTGCAAGTAGCGTTCCAAGCCTTCGGCAGCGGTCAAGCGGTCCAGAATGTGCTTTTTCTTTTCAGCGGTGAAAGCCGGCTTGCTGCGGATGCTTTCCAGTTTTTGCTGCCACCAACGCTTTTGCTCTTGGTTGGTGGTGTGCATGAACTCGGCGCCGATGGTGCCGCAGTAGGTCTCGCGCAGCGCGTTGAGCAGCTCACGCAGCGACATGGTCTCCTTGCCGAAGAAGGTGTTGCTGGTGTTGAACACCGTTTCCTGATCGGCGTCGGTGAAGCCGTAGAACGACGGCTCCAGCTCCGGAATGGCCGGGCGCTCGGTGCGTTGCAGCGGATCGAGGTTGGCCCAGCGCTGGCCGACGTTGCGGTAGGCGGCAATGAGCTGCTGGGTGGAGACGCGCTTGCGGCCCAGGTCGGAGTCGGCGCCGCTGGCCACCACCACTTGCGTCACGCCGGCCTTGGCACGCTCGGCGAAGGCGTTGATGACGGGCAGGTGCGGGATGTCGCGGGCATCGCTGCCGTCGGCGGCCGGCACGTGCTGCAGGGCGTCAAAGTAGGCGCGCCACGTGTCGGGCACGCTGGTGGGGTCGGCCAGGTAGTTTTCGTACATCTCTTCGACATAGGGCGCGTTGCCGCCGAAGAGGTAGGTGTTGCCCTGGTAGGCAACGTAGACGCTGTTCGTCTCGCTCATGGATTCGCTGACCTCCGTTTTCCTGGGGAAAACATTAGCTGGTTACAAAAAACCTTCCGCGACACGGCTGAACCGGTTGGCGGATGCGACAGTGACTGTGGAAGGAACTGAAGCAAAACGCCGATTGTGCCACTGAATGCCGCAGGCTGGGAAAACACGGACTTTTGCCGCACCCGCTGGCGGGCGCATGAATGCAGTCGTGTTGCGATTTTCTCACGTGCAACCCCCGCCGGACACGCTGTGGCACCGCGCGGGGGTGATTCGGGCATCAGGTTTACCCTGATAGGGTTCAACCCAGCACGTCCTTGATCTGCTGGAGGGCGGCCGGGTCGTCCATGGTGGTCAGGTCGCCGGGGTCGCGCCCTTCGCACACGGCCTGGATGGCGCGGCGCAGCAGCTTGCCCGAGCGGGTCTTGGGCAGCGTGTGCACGAAGCGCACGTGCGCCGGACGTGCCACGGCGCCGAGCTGCTCGTCCACGCGGTGCATGATGTCGAGCTCCTGCTGGCGCGTGCCGTCCTCGGTGGCGGTCAGGCTCTGGTCCTTGAGCACCACAAACGCCACCGCCACCTGGCCCTTGATGCTGTCGGCCACGCCCACCACCGCCACCTCGGCCACGTTGGGGTGGCTGGAGACGCTTTCCTCGATCTCGCGCGTGCCCAGGCGGTGGCCAGCGACGTTGATCACGTCGTCGGTGCGACCCAGGATAAAGAAATAGCCATCTTCGTCTTTGACACCCCAGTCGAAGGTGCTGTACATGACGCGGTTGTGGATGCTCGACCAGTAGGTCTTGACGTAGCGCGCGTCGTCGCCCCAGATGGTTTGCAAGCAGCCGGGCGGCAGCGGGCCTTCGACCGCGATCACGCCTTTCTTGTTGGCCTCGTGGATTTCCTCGCCGGTGGTTTCGTCGATGAGCTTGATGTCGTAGCCGTACACCGCCTTGCCCGGCGAGCCGAACTTGGTGGGCGCCGCTTCCACGCCGTTGCAGATGGCCATGATGGGCCAGCCGGTTTCGGTCTGCCAGTAGTTGTCGATGATAGGCTTCTGGATCGCGTCGGCAATCCAGGTGGCGGTGGGTTCGTCCAGCGGCTCCCCGGCCAGGAACAGCGCCTTGAGGCTGCTCAGGTCGTACTTGCTGAGGTAGGCCGGATCTTGCTTCTTGAGCACGCGCGCCGCGGTGGGTGCGGTGAACATGACGCTGACCTTGTACTTCTCGACCAGGCTCCACCAGATGCCCGCGTCGGGGCGGGTGGGCAGGCCTTCGTACATGATGGTGGCCATGCCGTGGATCAGCGGCGCGTAGATGATGTAGCTGTGGCCCACGACCCAGCCGATGTCGCTGGTGCTGAAGTAGGTTTCGCCCGGTTCGCCCATGTAGATGTGCTTCATGGACGCGGCCAGCGCCACGGCGTAGCCGCCGGTGTCGCGCTGCACGCCTTTGGGCTTGCCGGTGGTGCCGCTGGTGTACAGAATGTAGCTGGGGTGGGTGCTGTCCACCCACTCGCACGGCACCACGGTGTCAAGTTGTTGTTCGCGCAGGGTGGCGTAGTCCACGTCGCGCCCGGCCACCGGGGCCAGGTCGGCCAAACCCCGGTTGACCATCAGCACGTGGGCCGGCTTGTGGCTGGAGAGCTCAATGGCTTCGTCCAGCAAGTGCTTGTACGGCAGCACCTTGCCGCCGCGCATGCCGGCGTCGGCACTGACCACCACGGTGGGCTGGGCGTCCTCGATACGGCTGGCCAGGGCATGGCTGGCAAAACCGCCAAACACCACCGAGTGGACGGCGCCGATGCGCACTGCCGCCAGCATGGCAAAGCAGGCCTCGGCAACCATGGGCATGTAGATCAGCACGCGGTCGCCTTTGCGCACACCCAAGGCTTGGTAGATGGCGGCAAAGCGTTGCACCTCGGCGTGCAGTTCGGCAAAGCTGTAGGCCTTTTCGGTGTTGGTCTCGGTGGAGACGAACACCAGCGCGTTCTGGTCTGGGCGCGTGGCCAGGTGGCGATCCACCGCGTTGTGGCACAGGTTGGTCTGGCCGCCTTCAAACCAGCGCGCAAACGGGGGCTTGTCGTAGTTGCAGACGCGGTCGTAGGGCTGGTGCCAGTCGATCAGCTGGGCTTGCTCGCCCCAGAAGGCGTCGCGCTCGTCGATGGAGCGGCGGTAGAAGTCGGTGTAGGAAGCGGCGGCACTCATTCGGGGGTCTCCTGGTTAATTATTCATAATTATGAGAAGGGCGATCTTGCGTCATGCTGACAAGCGGGCCCACGGCTGCAACGCCCGGGCGCGCTCGTGGGCGGGCACCAGCGCCGCCGCAGGTCAGGCTGTGAGCCAGCCCTGGATTTCGGCCTTGGTCGGGATGCGACCGCTGGCCACCACCTTGCCGTTGACCACCAGGCCGGGGGTGGACAACAGGTCGTATTCCAGGATCTGGCCCATGTCAGTGACTTTGACGAACTCGGCGGTAATGCCCGCCTCGCTGGCGGCCTCGCGCGCCACGGCTTCGAGCTTCTTGCAGTTGGCACAGCCCGAGCCCAGAATCTTGACGGTCAACATGGTGATCTCCTTGGTGATGAGAAAAGAAGCCCCATTGTGCTACGCGCGGCGGCGCGGCACACGCTGGAGCAGCAGCGCGAACACCGCCGCCACCGCACCCAGCCCTGCGGCCAGCCGCCAGGCGGCCACGCCATCGGCCCAGGCGCCGTACGTCAGGCCCGAAATCACGCTGAACACAGCGACCAGCCCGACGTAGGTGAACGTCTTTTTGCGGCCGATGACGGATATCACCATCAGCATGCTTTGCAGGCTCAGCTCGGGGTCGGCCATCAGGTAGGCCAGCAGCGGGCCGGGGTGCATGCCCAGGTCGAGGAACATCCGGGCCACCGGCACTTCCACCAGCGTCGGGAAGTACATGAACACGCCAAAGAACACCGCCACCACGTTGGCCGCCAGGGTGTTGGTGCCCGCCAGGGTCTCTATCCATTCGGAGCGGATGAGCTGGCGCACCACGCCCACGATGAACACGCCCACCACCAGCAGGGCAAAGATCTGCTTGACGAAGCGCCAGGCCTCCCACAACCAAGCCTGGCGCTCGTCGGCGTCCAGCCGCATCGCATAACGCCACACGGCCCACAGGCACACTGCCACGCCCAGGAAGCGCCCGGTGATGGCCAGCGCCAGCCCCTCGGTGTTGGGCGTCAGGCGCAGGGCGGCCACCAGCAAGGTGGCAGCGGCCAGGCCCAGCGTGGCAACCGTCCAGCGGTTGGCGCCTTCCACGATGTTTTCCAGCCCCTTCCAGGCGGTGGTGGCAATGGCCAGCAGCAGCACAATCAGGACCGAGCCCTGGAACGTCACGCCCTCCTCGCCCTTGGCGGCGTCGTACGGTACCCAGCCAAACAGGGTGTCTTGCCAGGCCTGCGCCCAACCCATGGGCAGTTGCACGGTAGCCACGGTGGCGGTCAGAGGCCAGAGCTTGAGCGTGCCGGCCACCAGCAGCGCCACCATCGACAGCAGCAGGCCGGTGGCCGCCGGCGCGATGCGGGCCTGCTGCGCAAACAGGGTGTCGGTCTGGGCGTCGTGGCTGGCGTCGTCCTTCCAAAAGAACAGTGCCATCAACAAGCCGATGCCGATGCCAAACAACAGACATAGCAGCACCCGCGCCAGCGCAAATTCCGGCCCCAGAATGCTGCCGGTGTAGGCCAGCGCCATGATGTTGCCCGCGGGCGCAAAGAACAGGAACGTGATAGCTGGCCCAATGCCCGCACCCTTGCGGTAGATGCCCGCAAACAGCGGCACGATGGTGCAGGAACACACCGCCAGCAGTGAGCCCGCCAGCGCTGCCGCCGGGTACGAAATGTGCGCCGGGGTGCTGCGCCCCAGCCAGCGCGTGATGCTGGCCTTGGGAATCAGCGCCGCCATGGCACCGGCAATAAAGAATGCGGGCACCAGGCACAGCAACACATGCGCCGCCAGATAAGCGGCCAGATTGCCCGCGCCGCCGCCGAGCAAATGCAGAAAATAGTCCATCATCCCGTCCTTGCCAAGTTGTGGTGGTGCTGCGTGCGCCGGGCCCGCCATTTGCGGCCTTCGCTGTAGCACAGCACCGCGCTGGCGGCGGCCAAACATTGCAGGCGCTGCGCCACCACCGGCCCGGCCTGTTGTGAAGGATCCGGGGCGGGGGTGTCGGTGCTCATGGTGCGCCAGCTTACCGCACCCCGTCAGAGGGCGGCCTGGTTCACCCGCTTCATCAGCTCCTCGGCGCTTTCCTTGCGCTCGCTGTAGCGGTCCACCAAATAAGGCGCCACATCGCGCGTGAGCAGCGTGAACTTGACCAGTTCCTCCAGCACGTCCACGATGCGGTCGTAGTAGCCCGAGGGCTTCATGCGGTCGTTGTCATCGAATTCCAGGAACGCCTTGGCCACCGAGGACTGGTTGGGGATGGTCAGCATGCGCATCCAGCGGCCCAGAATCCGCATCTGGTTGACGGCATTGAAGGATTGCGAACCGCCGCAGACCTGCATCACCGCCAGCGTCTTGCCTTGGGTGGGGCGGATGGCCCCTTGCGACAAGGGCAGCCAGTCGATTTGCGTCTTCATGATGCCGGTCATGGCGCCGTGGCGCTCGGGCGAACACCACACCATGCCCTCGCACCAGCGCGTGAGCTCGCGCAGCTCCTGCACCTTGGGGTGCGTGTCGGGCGCGTCGTCCACCAGCGGCAGGCCGGTCGGGTTGAACACCTGGACTTCAGCACCCATGGCCTGCAACAACCGGGCCGATTCCTCCACCACCAGGCGGCTGAAGGAGCGCGCCCGCAACGAGCCGTACAGCAGCAGGATGCGCGGCGGGTGGCTGGAGCGCAACGGTGCCTGCAACTGGGTCAGGTCGGGCAGGCGGAAGTGCTCGGGCACCAAGGCGGGCAAGCTCTCCAGTGCCGCCGCCAGGGCTTGAGCAGGCCCGGTCGACCACGCTGGCACCACTTCGCCATCCTCCTTGGTGAAGGGGCCGATGTGCGGATTGGGCAAAATCTCCAGCACACGCTCGGACGGACGGCACAGGCGCACACCCAGCGGTGTCACCACAATCGGGCGGTTGAGCAGGATGGGGTGCTGGCCGATGAAGTCCAACAGCTGCTCGTCGCTCCACTTGGGGTTGCCCAGGTCGAGTTCGTCGTACGGCGTGCCTTTCTGGCGCAGTACGGCACGCACGCCCACGCCCATGGCGCGCAGCAAGGCCTGGAGCTCGGTGCGGTTGGGTGGCGTGACGAGGTAATCCACCACGTGCGGTTCGACGCCACTTTGACGAACCATGGCCAGCGTGTTGCGCGAGGTACCGCACTTGGGGTTGTGGTAAATGGTGATAGAAGTCATGTTTTGCTCATTTCAAGGTTGCAGGCCGCCAAGCATTCACCATCGCCACCAGCGACAGCATCACCGGCACTTCGACCAGCACACCGACCACCGTGGCCAGCGCCGCGCCCGAGTTCAAGCCAAAGAGGGAAATTGCCACCGCCACCGCCAGCTCAAAGAAGTTCGAGGTGCCAATCAGGCACGCCGGGCCCGCAATGTCGTGCGGCAGCTTGAGCCACTTGGCGGCCCACCAGCTGATGAAGAAAATGCCGTACGTCTGCAACACCAGCGGTACCGCAATCAGGCCAATCACGGTGGGTTGCGCGATGATGGTCTGGGCCTGAAAGCCAAACAGCAGCACCACGGTCGCAATCAGACCCACAATCGACCACGGCTTGAGCTGGGCCACGAAATTGCCCACCGCGTGCACCGAGCGCCGGGCCAGCAGGTGGCGTGTGGCCATCCCCGCCGCCAGTGGCAACACCACGTACAGCACGGTGGACAACATCAAAGTCTCCCACGGCACGGTCACATCCGTCACACCCAGCAAGAAGGCGGCAATCGGCGCAAACGCCACCACCATCACCAAGTCGTTGATGGACACCTGCACCAGCGTGTAGTTGGCATCGCCTTTGACGAGCTGGCTCCAGACGAACACCATGGCCGTACACGGTGCCACGCCCAGCAAAATCATGCCCGCGATGTACTCGCTGGCCGATTGCGGGTCGACCCACGGCGCAAACAGGTGCTGGAAGAACAGCACACCCAATGCCGCCATGGTGAAGGGCTTGATGAGCCAGTTCACCACCAGCGTCAGCAACAGGCCTTGGGGCTTCTTGCCCACGTCTTTCACCGCCGACCAGTCGATCTGAATCATCATCGGGTAAATCATCACCCAGATGAAGACCGCCACCACCAGGTTGACCTGGGCGTATTCAAGGAACGCGACCAGCTGGAACACCGACGGCAGCCACAGCCCCAGGCCCACCCCCGCCGCAATGCCCAGCGCGACCCAGACGGTCAGGAACCGTTCAAAGATACCCATGACCTTCAACCCTGGGTGCCAATCTGGTGCAACTCGGCTTGCAGCGACAACTGGCTGAGCTTGGCCACCGGCAGGTTCACGAACAGGCTGATGCGGCGGTGCAAGAGCCGGAACGCTTCGGCAAAGGCTTGCTGCTGCGCCTCGGCGCTGCTAGTGACGCTGGCCGGGTCGGGCACGCCCCAGTGGGCCGACATGGGTTGTCCGGGCCACAGGGGGCAGGTTTCGGCTTGGGCGTTGTCGCACACCGTCAGCACAAAGTCCATCTGGGGCGCGCCGGGCGTGGCGAACTCGTCCCAGCTCTTGCTGCGCAGGCCTTCGGTGCCAAAGGCGTTGCGCTTGAGCATCTCGAGCGCCTGCGGATGCACCTGTCCGGCAGGCTGGCTGCCGGCGCTGAACGCGCGGTACTTGCCCGCACCAAGCTGGTTGAGCATGGCCTCGGCCATGATGCTGCGCGCCGAATTGCCGGTACACAGAAACAGGACGTTGAAAACAGGGGTGATGTTGTTCATGGCGGACTTTCAGGAGGATAAAAAAGTTGTCAACACAAGGGGACGTCACCAGCGGCAGGCCCGCTGGTGCAGGTGACGGCGGTGGCATCCAGGCACGGCTGGCCCTGGCAGCAGTTGGCGGTCAGGAAGGCCAGCAGCTCATTCATGGTGTCGATGCGGGCCCGGTAGATCAAGTGGCGGCCCTCGCGCTCAAAGGCCACCAGCCCGGCGCGGGTGAGCTCCTTGAGGTGGAACGAGACCACGCTGCCACCAGCGTCCACCACCTCGGCCAGGCGGCCCGGCGTCATGCCCGCTGGCCCGGCCACCACCAGCGCCCGGAACAGGCGCAGGCGCGTCTCCTGGGCCAGGGCGCCCAGCGCCAGCACGGCGTCGGGTTCACGCATACGGATGCACCTGCAAGGTGGAAGGCGGTGCAGCGGCAAGGTGTGGCATAAAACTTCTCAATAATTTTATGAATATAGAATCGTTGAATTCTATGCCCAAAAAAACCGCCGGTGGCCAGCGGTGGAACACAGGTAGGCGGCACAGGGAGCCCGAGCCCCCTGCCCGCCCAGGCGCCTTGTCAGCTGCCCAGCACGCCGCCGTCCTTCTTGGTGATGACAATGGTGGCCGAACGCGGACGCTTGCCCGCGCCATAGCCTGCGTTGGCAGGCCACTGGCTGGTGTACTTGGACGGATCGCCGATATCGGCCATCTTGGTGGTTTCGCCCGGGTGCTGGATGTTGATGAACATGGCGCGGCCGTCGGGGGTCTCGCACCAGCCGGTGATCTCGCAGTCCTTGGGGCCGACCAGGAAACGCTTGAGCGTGGCCTCGGTCGGGGTCTTGCCCACCGGCGTGGTCACATGGCGTGCGGTGCCGTCGGCCAGCTGGTGGTGCAGGGCCTGGGTGCCGCCGTCGCCCACTTGGCCCGGAATGGCGGCCAGCAGCATGCAGTTGCTCTGGTCGGTGTAGGCACCGTCGTCGGTCTGGATCCAGCACACGCCGGTGGTGGGGCTGAACACCAGGCCGTCGGGCGAGGAGTGGTCGTTGGCGTCGGTCAGGTTGGACAGGTTGACCAGCGAGCGGTCGGCCCCGGCCTCGGCGCCAAACAGGTAGATGTCCCACTTGAAGGTGGTGGCGGCGGGCTGGGTGTCGGCCAAGCGGATGATGTGGCCGTTGACGTTGCCCTTTTGCGCCTTGCCCGCCTTGTCGTCGCGGTAGGCGCGCGGGTTGGCGGCGTCGGTGCGCTCGGGCGTGCGGGTGCTGTTGTTGGTCAGCGTCATGTAGAACTCGCCGTTCTTGGGGTTGACGCCGCCCCACTCGGGCCGGTCCATCTTGGTGGCGCCCACCACGTCGGCGGCAATGCGGGTGAAGACCACGATTTCAGCGTCCGAGGTGAACTTGAAGGTGGGGTTGCTGGTCAGCAGCGGGTTGGCCAGCGACAACTCCAGCCACTCGCCGGTGCCGTCCTCGCGGAAACGCGCGGCGTAGAGCGTGCCCTTGTCCAGGTACTTGTCGCCCACGGCCAGGCGGTTGACGGCGTGCGCGTCCTTCGGATCCCACTTGGCGGCCGAGACAAACTTGTACATGTACTCGTTGCGCGCGTCGTCACCCATGTAGGCCACCACCGGCTCACCGGCCACGGTCTTGGCAAAGCTGACGCTTTCGTGGGCAAAGCGGCCCAGCGCCGAGCGCTTGCGCACCTTGAAGGCGGTGTTGTAGGCGTCCATTTCGACCACGTAGCCGAAGGTGTTCATCTCGTGGCGGTAATCTTGTGCGGCGCTGTCGGCCAGCGCGCCGTTGTTCCAGCGCGCGTACTGGTCTTGCGGGCCAGCACTTTCCCAGCCGTGGCGGCTGGCGGCACCTGCCTTGCGGCCGTAGCGGTTGAGGCCCAGCACGTCCTTGCTGTCTTTGCCACGGCGTTGATCGTCCTGGGCGTCGCGGAAGAAGTAGCCGCTCCAGTTTTCCTCGCCCGACACCAGGGTGCCCCACGGCGTCTTGCCGGTGCCACAGTTGTTGAGCGTGCCACGCGCCACCGAGGCGTTGGGGCTGAACTTGGTCACCGCCAGCGCGCTGCCGCGCAGCGGGCCGTGCAGCTCGACTTCGGTGTTGACGGTGACGCGGCGGTTGAAGCGCGAGTCCTGCTGGTAGGCCCAGCGGCCCTTGTGCGCCCGGACTTCGACCACCGACAGGCCGTGGATAGCCAGCTCCTTGTCCACCTCGGCCGCCGGGCGTGGCAAGCTGGCCTGGCCGCCGTTGGCGTGGATGAAGAAGGAGGTCAACTTCTCGTCGGTGGTGGCCTCGTGGTTGACGGCCAGCAGGCCGCGCGTGGTGGCGCTGGGGCTGGGCTGGTCCGTCTCGTCCAGGCCGAACCACTCCATGCCGTCGTGGTGGTCACCGGCGCGGCGGTCAAAGTCGGTGTCGGTGCCGTCGTTCTTGTAAGCGGGGGTTTGCGCGTCCAGCGGATCGCCCAGCGCGTAGATGACCTGGTACTGGTAGCCCTCGGCCAGGCTGACGCGGTCGGCCAGGCTCTTGGCCACCGGCTTGAAGCCCAGCGCATTGAGGTAGCCCGCCGCTTTTTTGGACACACCGTGGCTGGCGGCGTGGGCCAGGCCGGTCGCGCCCAGCAATCCCATGCCCGCCGCCCCCACCGCGCCACGCAACAGGCCCCGGCGGCTCAGGCGCGCATCGAGCACCTGGGCGAATTCGGGGTTCGGGCTGTGGTTGTGGATTTCTGCGTCGGCCAGTGCGCTGGGGCGGCGGTGTTCGGTCATGCAATGCCTCGAAGGGTGGTTGAAAAGTGGGCGCCAGTATTCAACAACCACGTTACAACTGCGTGACCAAAACCGGTCAAGCCGTCAGCTTCAGGCCCACAATGCCCGCCACGATCAGGCCCACGCAGACCAGCCTGGCCACGCTGACCGGTTCACCCAGCAGGACGATGCCGAACACGACCGTGCCCACCGCACCGATGCCGGTCCAAACCGCGTAGGCCGTGCCCACCGGCAAGGTGCGCAGCGCCAGCCCCAGCAAGCCGACGCTGGCGACCATCGCCACCAGCGTGCCCACCGAAGGCCAGAAGCGGGTGAAACCCTCGGTGTACTTCAGGCCTATCGCCCAGCCGACCTCGAACAGGCCGGCCACCAGCAGCATCAACCAGGGCATGGCTCAGCGTTTCTTGCCCGGGAATGAAGGCGCAGGCTTGCTGCCAGCGCGCGGCTTGCCCGCCGCCGTGCCAGCACGCGGCGGCAGACCGGTGTGCTGGGTCAGGATCTGGCCCGGCGCCGGACGCGAACTGGCGGGCTTGCCAGCCACACCAGCAGCGCCAGCGCGCGGCATTTTGGCCGCCGATACCGGCACACTGCCCGCCTTGCCCACCGGGGTCGAGTTCTTGCGCCGCGCACTCTGGTAGGCACCATCGGTCAGGGGCTGGAAGGTCGGGATCAAATGGTGCTTGCCATTGCCGATCAGATCGGCGCGGCCCATCTGTTTCAGCGCATCACGCAACAGCGGCCAGTTGTTGGGGTCGTGGTAGCGCAAGAAAGCCTTGTGCAGGCGGCGGCGCTTCTCGCCCTTGACGATGTCCACCTTCTCGGCACGTTCGTCCCGGTGGATGCCCTTGAGCGTGTTGAGGCCGGTGTGGTACATCGCCGTGGCGGTGGCCAGCGGGCTGGGGTAGAAGGTCTGCACCTGGTCGGCACGGAAGCCATGCCGCTTGAGCCACAGCGCCAGGTTCATCATGTCTTCGTCGCTGGTGCCGGGGTGGGCGGCAATGAAGTACGGGATCAGGAACTGCTTCTTGCCCGCTTCCTCGCTGTATTGGTCGAACAGTTGCTTGAAGCGGTCGTAGGTACCAATGCCGGGCTTCATCATCTTGGACAGCGGCCCGCCCTCGGTGTGCTCCGGCGCAATCTTGAGGTAGCCGCCCACGTGGTGCTGCACCAGCTCTTTCACGTACTCGGGGGACTTGACCGCCAGGTCGTAGCGCAGACCGGAGCCGATCAAAATCTTCTTGATGCCCTTGAGCGTGCGCGCCCGGCGGTACATGTGGATCAGCGGGTCGTGGCTGGTGTTGAGGTTGGAGCAGATGCCCGGATAGACACAGCTGGGCTTGCGGCACGCGGCCTCGATCTCGGGCGACTTGCAGCCGATGCGGTACATGTTGGCGGTCGGCCCGCCCAGGTCGGAAATCACGCCGGTAAAGCCGGTCACCTTGTCGCGGATGTCCTCAATCTCTTGGATGATGGAATCCTCGGAGCGGCTCTGGATGATGCGGCCTTCGTGCTCGGTGATGGAGCAGAACGTACAACCGCCAAAGCAGCCGCGCATGATGTTGACGGAAAAGCGGATCATCTCCCACGCCGGGATCTTGGTCGCGCCATCGTGGCCGCCGTGCTCGTCGGCGTAGACCGGGTGCGGGCTGCGGGCGTAGGGCAGGCCAAACACGTGGTCCATCTCGGCGGTGGTGAGCGGAATGGGCGGCGGGTTGATCCACACGTCGCGCGCGGTGGGGCCGCTGCCGTGCGCCTGCACCAGCGCGCGGGCGTTGCCGGGGTTAGTTTCGAGATGCAGCACGCGGTTGGCGTGGGCGTACAGCACCGGGTCGGCCTTGACGCGCTCATAGCTGGGCAGGCGGATCACGGTCTTGTCGCGCGGGGGCTTGCCCTGGCTGGCCAGCGCCGGATTCGGCACAAACTGCAGCGGCTGGATCGCGCCGCCCTGCGGTTGCTTGCGGGACACCGCGCGGTTGGCGGCATCGGCCTCGGCGTTGGCCTCGTCCTCGCGGGCGCAGGTTTCGCCTTGGGCCTTGGCCTGCTCCGACACCATCAGGTACGGATTCAGGTGGGCATCCACCCGTCCCGGCTGGTCCACGTCGGTGGAGTCGAGCTCAAACCAGCCCTCGGGCGTGTGCTTGCGCACAAAGGCGGTGCCGCGCACATCGGTGATGTTTTCCACTGGTTCGCGCTTGGCCAAACGGTGTGCAATGTCCACCAACGCACGTTCGGCGTTGCCGTACAGCAGCAGGTCGCATTTGCTGTCCAGCACCACGCTGCGGCGCACGGTTTCCGTCCAGTAGTCGTAATGCGCGATGCGGCGCAAGCTGCCTTCAATGCCACCCAGGATGATGGGCACGTCCTTGTAGGCCTCGCGGCAACGCTGGCTGTACACGGTGGCGGCGCGGTCGGGCCGCTTGCCGCCCACGTCGCCGGGGGTGTAAGCATCGTCGGAGCGGATCTTGCGGTCCGCCGTGTAGCGGTTGATCATGGAGTCCATGTTGCCCGCCGTCACGCCCCAGAACAAATTGGGCTTGCCCAGCGCCTTGAACGGCTCGGCGCTGTGCCAATCGGGCTGCGCGATGATGCCGACCCGAAAGCCCTGCGCCTCCAACACCCGCCCAATCACCGCCATGCCAAAGCTGGGATGGTCCACGTACGCGTCCCCGGTCACCAGCACCACATCGCAACTGTCCCAGCCCAACTGCTCCATCTCGGCACGGCTCATGGGCAAGAAAGGAGCTGGGCCAAAACGCTTGGCCCAGTAGGGGCGGTAGCTGGTCAGCGGCTTGGCGGCACGCTGGAAAAAGGACACATCGACAGGGGCATTCATAGGCACAAACCAAACAGCCCGACTGCGAAAACAGCGGGCACACACATCCGAAATAGGTAGAAAACAGGATTAGCGCACAAGTGTACGGCGTAGCGCGGTTTTGTGCCCCGGCAAGGGTATGTACGGCCAGTGCAGCCGTTCGCTCAGGCCAGGCCGAACGCGTAGCGCAAGGCGCGCGCCGCGTCCTGGTGCGCACGCAGGGCCTCGGGGATGGCGCGGCCCATTTTGATGAACTCGTGCGTCACGCCCCGGTAGATGTCCAGATCCACCGCCACACCAGCCAGCCGCAGCCGATCGGCCATCAGCACGCCCTCGTCCACCAGCGGGTCGCACTCGGCCAGCCCAAACCAAGCAGGGGCCACACCCTCCACATCGGGGGCGTTGAGCGGCGCAAAGCGCCAATCGTCCCGGTCGGCGGGCGTACGCAGGTATTGGCCAAAAAACCACGTGATGGCGGGCTCTTCCAGCACAAAACCGTGCGCAAAGGTCTTGTGCGAGGGCGTGTCTTGGTGCGCCGTGCAGCCGGGATAAAACAGGACTTGCAGCGCCAGCGGCAAACCGGCATCACGGGCCTGGATCGCCGTCACCAGGCTGAGGGTACCGCCCGCGCTGTCACCGCCGATGGCGATATGGGCTGGATCCAGCCCCAAGGATGGCGCGTGCTGGTGCAACCATTGCAGGCCGTCCCAGGCGTCGTCCACCGCCGTCGGAAACAGGTGTTCGGGCGCCAGCCGGTAGTCCACCGACAACACCGCGCAATGCGCCAGATGCGCCAGGTGGCGGCACAGGCTGTCGTGGGTGTTGACGCTGCCCACGGTAAAGCCGCCACCGTGCAGGTACAGCAGCACCGGGCACGGCGTGGCGGCCCATTCGGGCGGCAAGTGTGGCACCAGCAACCGCGCAGGCAACTGTGCGCCGTCGCGGGTGGGGATCTGCAACGCCTCCACGCGGGCCATCTTGTGCGGCGCCAGGTCCAGCACGCCGGAACTTTGTTCGTAAAAAGCGCGTGCCTGCTGTGGCGTCAGCGCGTGCAACGGGGGGCGGCCTGCGCGCGCCATGCGGTCGATCACGCTGCGCATGGCGGGGGTCAGCAGGGAACGGGGGTGGGCGTGGTGGTGCATCGGCAAACAGAATCCAAAAAGCGCCAGGGTTCAGCAGGCGTCAGGCATCAGGGCAGGAACGCCGACAGCTCGCCCGCCGACACCCAGTCGGCCGGATCCTTGTCCAGCACCATGTCCAGGTCCAGCCCCAGCAGCAGCGCCACAACGTCGGGGAAGGTGGCGGCCAGACCCTCGCGGTCCAGGTGCATCTCGGCCGCGCGCGCGCGCCACGCCGCCATGTGGATCAGCCCAGCCAGCGGCTCGTACACATCGCCCTCGAACGGCTGCAGCTGGTGCCTGAGCGCGCGCACGATGGTGTCCGGAAAATCCCAGGTCGCGGCAAAGGCGGCGCCCACGTCGGCGTAGGTGTAGCCCAGCGCGGCCTGCTCGGCCTCGGCACGCTTCAAGTCCAGCGGCGCCACGCCAAAGTCGATGCGCGCCACCACGTCGGGCATGCCCATGTGCATCACCAGGTCGCCCACGGCATGGATCAGCCCGGCGGTGAAGGCCTCGCCCTCGCTCAGGTGCAGGCTGTGCGCCAGCGTCTTGCAGATCTTGGCCACATTCAGGCTGTAGCGCCAGAACTGCTCCAGGTTCACGCCCGGCACGCTGTGGAAGCTGCTGCTGAGCGCCACCGCCGTCACCAGCGTGCGCACATGGTTGAAGCCCAGCAGCGCAATCGCCTCCTCCACGCTGCCCACCTGGCGCGACAGGCCAAAGTAGGCCGAATTGGCCAGCTTGAGCACGCGCGCCGTCAGGCCGGGGTCGGTGGCAATGGTGGCGGCAATGGTGCGGATGTCGGGATCGTGCGCGTCCAGTTCGGCCAGCACCTCCGACACCACGCGCGGCATGCTGGGCAGCGCCTGGCCTTGTGCCAGCAGATCAACCAGTTGCATAGTGGCGCACTTTCAGCGTTTGAGGGTTTGCAACTTGGCAAAGGCCGAGGCCATCACCGACGCTGGGGCGGGCCCGGACGCACGCTGCTGGCGCGCCGCCGCCCCGCCCGCAGGCCCCACCCGTCCCGCATCGCGCCCGGGTGCTGGGCGGGCACCGCCGCTGTGGGCGGGCGCGTCCAGCTTCATGCTCAGGCCGATGCGCTTGCGCGGCACATCCACCTCCACCACCTTCACGCGCACAATGTCGCCCGCCTTGACCACCTCACGCGCGTCGTTGACAAACTTGTGCGACAGCTGGCTCACGTGCACCAACCCATCCTGGTGCACACCCAGATCGACGAATGCACCAAACTGGGCCACGTTGCTCACCGTACCCTCCAGCACCATGCCGGGCTGCAAGTCCTTGATGTCCTGCACCGCGTCGTTCAAGCGCGCCACCTTGAAGTCCGGGCGCGGGTCGCGGCCGGGCTTTTCCAGCTCGGCCAGAATGTCGCGCACCGTGATGGGGCCAAACTGTTCGTTGGCAAACCATTCCGGCTTCAATGGCTTGAGCCACTCGCTGCGTCCCATCAGCTCGGTGATCGGGCGCGCCGTTTTGACCAGAATCTGCTGCACCACTGGATAGGTTTCGGGGTGGACACCGGTCATGTCCAGCGGGTTGTCGCCACCCCGAATGCGCAAAAAGCCCGCGCTTTGCTCAAACGTCTTGGGCCCCAGCCCCGCCACCTTGAGCAACTGCTGGCGGCTGCGGAAGGCGCCATTGGCCTCGCGCCAGCGCACCACCGCCTTGGCCACGTTGGCGCTCAGGCCCGACACCCGCGCCAGCAGCGGCGCGCTGGCGGTGTTCAAGTCCACGCCCACGGCGTTGACGCAATCCTCCACCACCGCGTCCAGCGTGCGCGCCAGCTCGCTCTGGTTCACGTCGTGCTGGTACTGGCCCACGCCGATGCTCTTGGGATCGATCTTGACCAGCTCGGCCAGCGGATCTTGCAGGCGCCGGGCAATGCTGGCCGCGCCGCGCAAGCTCACGTCCACATCCGGCATTTCCTGCGAAGCGTATTCGCTCGCGCTGTACACCGAAGCCCCGGCCTCGCTCACCACCACTTTTTGCACCACATGGCCCGGCTGTGCCTTCGCCAGTTGCGCGATCAAATCGGCGGCCAGTTTGTCGGTTTCGCGGCTGGCGGTGCCGTTGCCAATCGCCACCAAATCCACCTGGTGCCGCTGGCACAGCTTGGACAAGGTGTGCAAAGCACCGTCCCAATCTTTGCGCGGTTCGTGCGGGTACACGGTGGCGGTGTCGAGCAGCTTGCCGGTAGCGTCCACCACCGCCACCTTCACGCCAGTGCGGATGCCAGGGTCCAGCCCCATCACCACCCTAGGCCCGGCCGGCGCGGCCAGCAGCAGGTCGCGCACGTTGTCGGCAAACACCTTGATCGCCACTTTTTCCGCTTCCTCGCGCAGCCGCGTGAACAAATCGCGCTCAATCGACAGGCTGAGCTTGACGCGCCACGTCCAGGCCACGCACTTGCGGATCAGGTCGTCGGCAGCGCGGCCTTGATGGCTCCAGCCCAGGTGGCGCGCAATGCGCCCTTCGGCCAGCGACGGCACCGCCCCAGGTTTGGTGCCCGGGGGCAACTCGGGCTCTGGCAGCGCCAGCTTGAGGTCGAGCACCTCCAGCGCGCGGCCCCGGAACACCGCCAGCGCCCGGTGCGACGGCACCTTGCCAATCGGCTCGGCGTAGTCAAAGTAGTCGCGGAACTTGGCGTTGTCGGGCGCGTGCTCGTCCTTGCCGTCCACCTTGCGGCTGTGCAGCTCGCCCTCCTGCCACAGCCAGCCGCGCAAGCTTTGCACCAGCGCGGCGTCCTCGGCCCAGCGTTCGCTCAGAATGTCGCGCACCCCGTCCAGCACCGCCGCCACGGTGGTGAAGTCGCTGCCGTCCTCGCCCTTGGCGGGCTTGACGAACGCCTGCGCCTCGTCGGCGGGCACGCGCGCCGGGTCGTTGAACAACACATCGGCCAGCGGCTCCAAGCCGTTCTCGCGCGCAATCTGGCCTTTGGTACGGCGCTTGGGCTTGTACGGCAAGTACAAATCTTCCAGCTCCTGCTTGGTGGCGGCAGCGGCAATGGCGGCCTGCAGCGCGGGCGTGAGCTTGCCCTGCTCCTCGATGCTCTTGAGCACCACCGCCTGGCGCGCGTGCAGCTCGCGCAAATAGCCCAGGCGCTGCTCGAGCTCGCGCAGCTGGATGTCGTCCAGCCCGCCCGTGGCCTCCTTGCGGTAGCGGGCAATGAACGGCACCGTGGCGCCACCGTCGAGCAACGCCACAGCGGCGTCCACCTGGCGCGTGGCCACCTTCAACTCTTGCGCCAGTTGCGCGGTAATGTTCTGCATGAATCGGCTGGCCAGCGGGGCTGGCGCGGGTGTCACAAACAAGGGCTAAAGTGTGCCACAGTGACCACTGTGCCCCGGGGCCCCTGCGCTCGCCTGGAGCTGGTGCAGAAATTGCTAGACTCGTTGCACCCGATTTTTCCGCCGCTCCCACCGGCAACCCCGCACCATGACCTCCGGCCACCCCATCGCCACCGACACCTTTCTGCCCTACATGCGCGACGTGGCCCGCTGCGAACTGTCGCTGCGCGAGCTCGACCAGATGTGGCGCATGATCGAGGCCTCGGCCAAGATGAACTGCCCCGAGGAAGCCCAGACCATCCTGCCCACCATGGCCGCCACCCGCGCCGGGCTCAACCGGCTGGAGCACGACCTGGTGGCCGGACTGGTGCAGGAAAAGGTGCAGAACGTGCTCGACGCCATCGGCACCCAGGCGCAGCACGTGATCGACATCGTGGTGCGCAACCTGTACGAGCGCACCGCCGACGTCGGCTTTCTGGCCACCGACCGCGAGCTGTGCGACTGGCTGGCCAGCGAACAGGCCGACACCACCGCCATCCGCATCCGGCTGCAACAGTACCGCGCCAAATACTCGGTCTACGACGACATCGTGCTGCTCGACCGCGACGGCAACGTGCGCCTGCAGCTGGCCGCCCCGGAGGGTGCCGACCGCACCATGGCTGCACCGCCCACACGCCCCGACTGGTGCGCCGCCGCGCTGCAGCGCCACGGCTACGTGGAACACTTTGGCCCCAGCGCGCTGCACCCGGCCCAGGCCCACGCGCTGCTGTACGCCCACCGCATGACGCACCCGCACAGTCACGCGCTGGTGGGCGTGCTGTGCCTGTCGTTTGGCTTTGCCGCCGAAATGGCGCGCATCTTCCACGCCTACCGCGACCCCGAGGGCCGCTCCCTGTTGCTGCTGCTCGACGGCAACGACCGCGTCATCGCCAGCTCCGACCACGCCTGGGTGGCCAACGGCACCCGCGTGCCCACCAACCCGCAGGCACTGCCACAACGCTACATCCACGCCGGGCGCGAATACCTGGTGCGCACCCTGCCCGCCCAGGGCTACCAGGGCTACCCCGGCCCGCCAGGCTGGCGCGGCCAGGTCATGGTGCCGCTGGAGCTGGCCTTCGGTGGCCCGCAACAGGCCACGCTGGCCCACCTCGACCCCACGCTGGCGGCCGGGCTGCTGTCGCACGCCCGCACCTTCAGCCCGCCACTGTTCGAGGTCATCACCGCCACCGAATCGATACGGCGCGTGGTCTGGAACGGCCAGGTCGTCACCGCCGGGCGCAACGGCGAGCTGCAAAAGCTCAAGACCATACTGGAACAGATCAGCGAGACCGGCACCCGCAGCAACGCGCTGTTCTCGGCCTCGGTGCGCGACCTGTACGACACCGTGCTCGAATCGCAACTGCACACAGCCCAGCTGGCCGCGCTGCTGCTGGTGGACTTGCTCGACCGCAACCTGTACGAACGCGCCAACGACTGCCGCTGGTGGGCGCTGGCGCCCGAACTGCGCCACACCCTGGCACAACCGCAACCCGGCGCCGAGGCGCTGCAACAGCTGCACGAGCTGCTGGCCCACCTCCACCGCCTGTACACCGTGTACAGCGGCCTGTTGGTGTACGACCGCCAGGGCCGCATCGTGGCGCAATCCTGCCGCGCGGGCGTCACGGTGGGTGCCGACGCCATCGAGCCCCAGCTGCTGGAGCGCGTGCTGCGCCTGCGCAGCGAGCAGGACTACTGCGTCACCGCCTTCACGCCATCGCCCCTGCAGCCTGGCCCACCCACCTACACCTACCACGCCGCCATCCGCGACCCGCAGGACGCCAGCCGCACCGTGGGCGGCATTGCGGTGGTGTTCGACGCCGACACCGAACTCGCCGCCATGCTGCGCGGCGGCCTGGGGCAGCCGCCATGCGGCCCCACCGCCGATGCCAACAGCGCCAGCACCACCGCGTTCTACCTCGACCGCCAGGGGCGCATCATCTCCAGCACCGACCCGCAGCGGCACACCGGCCACGGGCTGGACGGCCTGGACGCCGACGTGCTCACCCTGCCCAACGGCCACAGCCTGTCGCGCATCGTCGTCCACGACGGGCAGTACGCCATCCTGGGCGCCTCCGCCTCGCAAGGCTACCGCGAGTTCAAGGTCAGCGACGGCTACCGCGACGACGTGCTGGCCGTGGTGTTCACGCCGCTGGGCGCGGTGCGCAGCGCCACCGGCGGCGGCAACGCCGACCTGCCCCCACTGCACAACGCCCTGCCGCCCGGCACCGCCGGCGGCATGGAGGTGGCCACCTTCTTCACCGGTGGCAGCCTGCTGGGCCTGCCCGCCGCCAGCGTCATCGAAGCCCTGCCCGCCAGCGCCCTGGCCGCACGCACCAGCGTCGATGCCCAGGGCCGCATCGGCATGCTGGTGCCTCAGGTGGGCAGCAAACTGGCGCACTTCGTCTGGGTGTTCGACTTGGGCTGGCTGGTGCACCAACAACCCAGCCAGCTCGACAACCGCAGCCAGATCATCACCGTGCGCCACGGCCACCACACGCTGGGCCTGCTGGTCGATGAACTGCACGGCATGCCCGAATTCCTGCCGCAACACATCATCGACACCCCTTTCACGGGGGGCGATACCAGCACATTGGTGCGCCAGTTCATCCAGGCCGGCGACCAGGTGCTGATCCAGCTGCTCGACGTGGAACAGCTCTTTGGCCGCCTGCTGGCCGCCCTGACCCCGGTGCGGGCCTGACGGCGGCAGCGCGTCCGGGCGTACGTGCGGTGCGTTACTTGACCAGCGCCAGCACGTCGCGGAAGTCCGGGTGCTCGCAGTCCTGCAGCCACTCGAACACCACCATCTCGCTCGTCACCAGCTCCACGCCGTTGCCCGCCAGGCGGTCAAACGCGGCGTCGCGGTCGCGGTCGCGGCGCGAACCGCAAGCGTCCGTCACCACCCAAACCTCGAACTCCTGCTCCAGCAGGCCCAGCGCGGTCTGCAGCAGGCACACGTGCGCCTCGCAACCGGCCAGCACCAGGGTGCCCCGGCTGGGGGCGGCGGGGGCCGGGTTGTCGCGGTTCTTCTGCAAATGCTTGGGCAAGCTGCGGGCGTTGCCCCCAGTGCGCACCGGCGGTGCGGGCGGGCGCAGCGCCAGCGTCAAGTCCGACTGGCTGGCGTCGAACGACATCTTGGCAAACGTCTGCTCGCACAGCGCGCGCAAGCTCGCATCGTTGGGCCCCAGCTTGCCGGGGTTCTGTTCTGTGCCCCACACCGGCACGCCCAAGCGCTGCGCCGCCTGCGCCAGCAAGCGCGCGCGCGCCAGCACCTCCTCGCCGTGGGCAATCACCGGCATCAGGCGCGCCTGGTAGTCCACCAGCACCAATTGACAATCGTCTGCATCAAGCAACATAGACACACTCCAGTCCAGAAAAACAAAAATTAAGGGGGCAAAACCCAGTGTATATCCTCTTGACGTTTGCCAGCACAGCCCTTACCCTCGACCAGATGCGACCATCGACCAAATCCCTACTGGCCGGATGCCTGCTGATATGGGCCTCATGTGCCGTGGCAGAACCCACGGCCAACACCGCCTCTCCCCCCGTTTTCAATGCCGCACCCGCCGCCCCTGTGGTGGCCGACGTGGCGCCGCCCGATCTCCCCCCCGACGACGCCGTGGCCAGCCTGCTGGCCAAAAAAGGCCTGCTGGCCGACCTGCAAGGCTGGCGCCAGAGCGTGGGCTCCGCCGCCTCCGGGCTGGTGGCCAACGCCATGAACTTCCTGGGCGTGCCCTACAAGTGGGGTGGTACCTCGGCCGAGACCGGCTTTGACTGCAGCGGCTTTGTGCGCGCCATCTACGAACAAAGCGTGGGCCTGGTGCTGCCACGGCGCGCCGCCGAGCAGGCCGAAGCCACCCGCAGCATCGCCCAGGACGAACTGCGCCCCGGCGACTTGGTGTTCTTCAACACCATGCAGCGCGCCTTCAGCCACGTCGGCATCTACGTGGGCGACGGCAAATTCATCCACTCCCCGCGCGCGGGCTCCCACGTGCGGGTCGAGGACATGAAGCTGGACTACTGGGCCAAACGCTACAACGGCGCACGCCGGGTCGATATCGACGCCAGCAGCCCGGCCAGCCTGCGCGCCCTGCGCTGATCGACCGCCGCCGCTGGCCAGTGCCAGCCCCACACCCCCTTCCTTCGCAAAAAAACCTCTGCTGGCATGGCCAGACAGAGGTTTTTTTGTGGGGGTGGGTGCAACAACGCACGCAGGGCAGCGGCCATGCCACCGCCCCGGCCACTGGCGTCAGGCTTGCGCGGCGCTGGCCTTCTTCAGGATCACGTACAGCTCATCCTTGAGGTGCAGCTTTTCCTTCTTCAGGGTCTCGATCTCCTCATGGGTGCCCGGCAGGATGTGGCTTTCCATGTTCTTGATCTTCTGGTCGAGCTCGTTGTGCTTGTCGAACAGGCGGGTGAAGTGGTGGTCGCTGGTCTTGAGCTGGGTGATCAGGTCGCGGTATTCAGGAAACATGTTGACTCCATTGCAAAGGTTTCATTCTATCAAGCCAACTTCACGCAGTCCGCAAAGTAGCGCTTGTGGCCGTCCAGATCCTCCTCGACCACCAGGCCGTGGATGTCGGTCTCGAAGCCCGGGCAACGCTGGTTGAACTCGCGCGAGAACTTGAGGTAGTCCACAATCTTCTTGTTGAACACCTCGCCCGGAATCAGCAGCGGAATGCCCGGCGGGTACGGCGTGATCAGGCCCACGGTGATGCGGCCCTCCAGCTCGTCCACCGGCACGCGCTCGGTGTTCTTGCGCGCGATCTGGGCAAAGGCGTCGGTGGGCGTCATGGCCGGGGTCAGGTCGCTCAGGTACATGTCGGTGGTCAAGCGCGCAATGTCGTACTTGGCGTACATTTCGTGCACAAACTGGCACATATCGCGCAAACCCATCTTTTCGTAACGGCGGTGCTTTTGGCAAAACTCGGGCAAGATGCGCCACAGCGGCTGATTCTTGTCGTAATCGTCCTTGAACTGCTGCAACGCCGTCACCAGCGTGTTCCAACGGCCCTTGGTGATGCCGATGGTGAACATGATGAAGAAGCTGTACAGGCCCGTCTTTTCCACCACCACACCGTGTTCGGCCAAAAATTTGGTGACGATGCTGGCCGGAATACCACTGGTGGCAAAGTCGCCACTCATGTTCAGGCCCGGTGTCACGATGGTGGCCTTGATGGGGTCCAACATGTTGAAACCTGGTGCCATGTCGCCAAAGCCGTGCCACGACTCCTCGCCGTCGGCCGGTTGCACGCCCTCGGCATCGGTGCGCTTGAGGATCCAGTCGTCGGCCCGGCCCACGCCCTCATCGGCCAGCTCCTCGGGGCCCCAGACCTTGAACCACCAGTCGTCGTCGCCAAACTCCTCGTCCACCTTGCGCATGGCACGGCGGAAGTCCAGCGCCTCGGCAATGCTTTCCTCCACCAGCGCGGTGCCGCCGGGCGGCTCCATCATGGCGGCGGCCACGTCGCAGCTGGCAATGATGCTGTACTGCGGGCTGGTGCTGGTGTGCATCAGGTAGGCTTCGTTGAACAGGCTGCGGTCGAGCTTGGTGTCCTGCGAGTCCTGCACCAGCACATGGCTGGCCTGGCTGATACCCGCCAACAACTTGTGAATCGACTGCGTGGAATACACCACCGTGTGCTTGGGGCGCGCGCGCTTCTTGCCCATGGCGTGGAAGCTGCCATAGAACGGGTGGAACGCCGCGTGCGGCAGCCAGGCCTCGTCAAAGTGCAGGTTCTCCACGTAGCCATCCAGCAACTGCTTGATGGTCTCGGTGTTGTACAGCACGCCGTCGTAGGTCGATTGCGTCAGCGTCAGGATGCGCGGCTTGACGGCGGCGGCATCCACGCCCTGCAGCAACGGATGCGCGGCAATCTTGGCGCGGATGGCCTCGGGCTCGAACTCGCTTTGCGGAATCGGGCCGATGATGCCCCAGTGGTTGCGCGTGGGCTTCAAGAACACCGGAATCGCACCCGTCATGATGATGGCGTGCAGATTGGACTTGTGGCAGTTGCGGTCCATGATCACCACATCGCCCGGCGCCACGGTGTGGTGCCACACCATCTTGTTGGACGTGGAGGTGCCATTCGTCACGAAAAAGCAATGGTCGGCGTTGAAGATGCGCGCGGCGTTGCGCTCGCTCTCGCCGATGGCGCCGTTGTGGTCCAGCAGCTGGCCAAGCTCCTCCACCGCGTTGCACACATCGGCGCGCAGCATGTTCTCGCCAAAGAATTGGTGGAACATCTGGCCCACAGGCGTCTTGAGGAACGCCACGCCGCCCGAGTGGCCCGGGCAGTGCCAGGAGTAGGAGCCGTCCTCGGCATAGTCCAGCAGCGCCTTGAAGAACGGCGGCTGGATGCCTTCCAGGTAGCTCTTGGCCTCGCGGATGATGTGGCGCGCCACGAACTCGGGCGTGTCCTCGAACATGTGGATGAAGCCGTGCAGCTCGCGCAGGATGTCGTTGGGCAGGTGGCGGCTGGTCTTGGTCTCGCCGTAGATGTAGAGCGGCACCTCGGCGTTCTTGCGGCGCACTTCCTCGATGAAGCTGCGCAGGTTGAGCACCGCCGGATCCAGGTCCGGGCCCACGGTGAACTCCTCATCGTCGATCGACAGGATGAACGCGCTGGCGCGGCTTTGCTGCTGCGCAAACAGGCTCAGGTCGCCATAGCTGGTGACACCCAGCACCTCGAAGCCCTCTTTCTCGATGGCTTCGGCCAGGGCGCGGATGCCCGAACCCGAGGTGTTTTCGGAGCGGAAATCTTCGTCAATGATGACGATGGGAAAACGGAATTTCATGGGCCTGTCTTTTCAAGTGAAGGATGGCAATTGCGGCAAGTGTACGGAATTCGCGTGACAATCGCACAACAAAAAACCCGCTGCACCAAGTGGCGCAACGGGTCAATGTGCTCAAAGACGAATCTGGAGCGGGTGAAGGGAATCGAACCCTCGTATGAAGCTTGGGAAGCTGCCGTTCTACCATTGAACTACACCCGCGTGGCCGAAATCATATCACGCAGCCGCACCGCTTTGGCCCCCACCACGGCGCCGCTGGCAAAAATGTGGCGCCCGACCACCAGATCCTGCAGCAGGATGGTATACAATTCAAGGCTACACGGAGCGGTGGATGAGTGGTTTAAGTCGCACGCCTGGAAAGCGTGTGTGGGTTAATAGCCCACCGCGGGTTCGAATCCCGCCTGCTCCGCCACTTACATTGTCAAAGCCTGTCAGGGACGTATTCCCGACAGGCTTTTTCTTTGCCTGTACAAAAGCTGCGCGAACCAGCGCGCGGCAGCCATCACCCCCCTGCCAGCAATGCGGCCTTGAGCTTGCGCAGCAGCAGGTCGTCAAAGGTGTAGAAGCCCGGCGGGCAGTTGGCCAGCTCGGTCAGGGCAAAGGCGGCGCCGGTGCCAAAGGCCTCGCGGCGGATGGAATCGTGGATCAGGCGCACGGTCTGGTGCGGAAAGCCAAAGACGACCTCGTGGTGGCCCACGATACCCCCCAGGCGCAGCGAGCTGATGCGGTCCTCTTCCAGGTTCAGGCTCTGTGCGATCTTGCGTGCGGTACCGGAGACTTCGGGCTTTTCGCGGAAATGCTGCTCGATGATTTCCACATCGGCAAACGGCGCAATGGTCTGCAGGAACTTGGCCGACATCATCAGGAAGTTGATGCCCAGCGTGATGTTGGGCGAGCTCATGACGCGGGCCGAGGTGCTGAGCGAGCGCAGGTAGTCCAGGTGCGTGTCGGAATAGGCCGAGATGGCACTGACCAGCGCCAGCCCGCGCGCCTTGACCTCGTCGCCGTAGCGGTAGAGGGTGTCGGCGTCCGAAAAGTCCACGATGGCATCGACCGGGTGCTCGTCGAACCAGCGCGTCAGGTCGAGCCCGTCCAGACCCACCAGCGGCACCTCGGGCTGGCCGTCCATGTGTGCGCCGGGGGCGGCCGAACGCTTGGCAATCCAGCACAGCTGGTAGCGCGGGTCTTGTGCCAGCACGCTGGCCACCGCCTTGCCTGCCTTGCCATACCCCATCAGTCCCACTTTTTGCATTTTTTGGCTCCTTGTTGTCGTTGTAACAAAATGTGCATTGTAGGGCCAGCGGCTGCAACGCACGTGCCGCAGGGAGATCTGGGTGAAGCCGACGCTGTTCAGGGCGGTGCTTACAGCTCTCTCTCCCTATCACCGGCCGGCCAGCAAGCCCGACGCCAATGCTGCCGCCAACCCCAGCACCAGCCGGAACACCGCAAACAGCACCGGGTTGAAGGCCAGCCCCGACGCGCAGCGGGCAAAACGCCGCCAGATCTGCCACGCCCGGTGCAGCAGCAGACACGGCAGCAGCAGCCACAGCTGTTGCGCCCACAGCGCCATGACCACGCTGGCCGCAAACGGCAGGCCCAGCAGCACGGCCATGGCCTGGTGGCAGCGCCGCTCGCCCAGCCACACCGCCAGCGTGGTGCGGCCCACGCTGCGGTCGTGCGCCATGTCGCGCCGGTTGTTGACCAGCAGCGCCGCCGCCGACAGGCTGCCCACCGCCACCGCCGCCAGCGCGCCCAGCACGCTGGTCTGGCCCGACAGCAGCCACTCGGTGCCCAGCACCGCCACCAGGCCAAAGAACACGAACACCGTCAGCTCGCCCCACGGGGTGTAGGCAATCGGCCTGGGACCACCCATGTAAGCCAGTGCCGCCAACAACGACGCCGTGCCCAAGGCCAGCACCGGCCAGCCGCGCCAATAGCACAGCAGCAACCCCAAGCCCAGCGCCAGCAGCGACAGCACCACAATCGCCCGCCGCACCGCATGCGGGGTCAGCCAGCCTTCGGCGGTGGCGCGTGGCAGGCCGGTGCGGTTGCCCAGCCGCTCGCCGCCGCGCTGGGTGTAGCCCACGTCGTTTTGCAGGTTGGTGATGAGCTGCATCAGCAGCGCGCACAGCAAGGCGGTCAGGGTCGGCAGCGGGGGCAACTGGCCTTGCTGGTGAAACGCCACCGCCGCCCCCACCAGCACCGGGCTGACCGCGATGGGCAACGAAGCAGGCCGCAGCGCCGCCGACCAGGCACGCCACAGCGTGGGCGCAGGGGGTGAAGTCGATACAGGCGCAAGAGGCATCGGCAAAACAGAATGAGGGATTGAAGCAAGCGGCCACACGGGCCCGGAAAACCAAAAAGCCCCGAACATCTTGCGATATTCGAGGCTTCTGATTTGGTGCGGCTGGCAGGATTCGAACCCACGACCCCTTGGTTCGTAGCCAAGTACTCTATCCAACTGAGCTACAGCCGCATAAGCTGTGCAACTTTTGAAACGCTGATGACACCGGTCAAGCTGTGAAACCGGTATCAAGATTTGGTGCGGCTGGCAGGATTCGAACCCACGACCCCTTGGTTCGTAGCCAAGTACTCTATCCAACTGAGCTACAGCCGCTGAAGCCGTTATTCTATCGCGGTTTTAGGGCGTTTTTGCGTTGCGGACGTTTTTTCTCAAAATTCCACGGTTTTCACGCCCGCCGCCGTGCCCAGCAGACACACGTGGGCCTTCTGGTGCGCAAACACGCCCACCGTCACCAAGCCGGGCCAGTTGTTGATCTGGCTCTCGAACGCCAGCGGATCGGTGATCTGCAAGCCGGTCACGTCCAGGATGTGCTGGCCGTTGTCGGTGACCAGCGGCTGGCCATCCTTCAGGCGCAAGATGGCCTGGCCGCCCAGCGCGGCAAACTGGCGCGCAATGCGTTGCGCCGCCATCGGAATCACTTCGACCGGCAGCGGGAAAGTGCCCAGCACGGGCACCCATTTCGATTCATCCGCAATGCAAACAAAACACCGGGATTGGGCCGCCACGATCTTTTCGCGCGTCAGGGCCGCGCCACCGCCCTTGACCATGTGACCCTGGGGGTCGATTTCGTCGGCGCCATCGACGTACACGGCCAGTTCGCCCACCTCGTTGGCATCGAACACCGCAATGCCGTGGCCGCGCAGGCGCTCGGTGGAGGCCACGGAGCTGGACACAGCCCCCGGAATCTGGTCTTTGATGGTGGCCAGTGCGTCGATGAACTTGTTGACGGTGGAACCTGTGCCCACGCCCACAATCTGGCCGGGCACCACGTATTGCAGCGCGGCCTGGCCGACCAGGGTTTTGAGTTCGTCTTGGGTCAAGGAGGGGGTGCTGTTCATCTGGGACAATTCCAAGCTGGGGGCCACGTCCGGCCCGTTTTGTATTGATGCGATTATCCAATGTCCCTGCTGCCCTACTCCCTCGCCCGCGCCTTTCTGTTCAACATGGACCCCGAAGAGGCCCATGAGCTCACGCTCAACAAGCTCGAAAGCCTGCAACATTCGCCGCTGATGCGCCTGGCCTCGCAACCGCGCGTGAGCGACCCGGTCACGCTGGCCGGGCTGCAGTTTCCCAACCGCGTCGGGCTGGCCGCCGGGCTGGACAAGAACGCCCGCTGCATCGACGCCTGGAGCGCGCTGGGCTTTGGCTTTGTGGAAGTGGGCACCGTCACGCCCAAGGGCCAGCCCGGCAACCCCAAGCCGCGCATGTTCCGTCTGCCCGAGGCCAACGCGCTCATCAACCGCCTGGGCTTCAACAACGAGGGGCTGGACGCATTTCTGGCCAACGTGCAACGCAGCAAGGTGCGCCAAAAGCCCAAGGCGGGCGATATGCTGCTGGGCCTCAACATCGGCAAAAACGCTGCTACCCCAATTGAGAACGCCACCGACGATTACCTGATCTGTCTGGCTGGGGTGTACCCGCACGCCGATTACGTGACGGTCAACATTTCCAGCCCCAACACCAAGAACCTGCGCGCGCTGCAAAGCGACGAAGCCCTGGACCAACTGCTGGCCGCCCTGACCCGCAAGCGCGCTGAACTGGCTGAACAATACGGCCAGCACAAGCCCATGTTCTTGAAGATTGCGCCCGACCTGGACGAACAGCAAATTGCCGTGATTGCCGATACGCTGGTGCGCCACGGCATGGACGGCGTGATTGCCACCAACACCACCCTGAGCCGCAGCGCCGTGCAGGGGCTGGCACACGCCGATGAAGCCGGTGGCCTCTCGGGTGCGCCGGTGCTGGAGGCCAGCAACGCCGTCATCCGCCAACTGCGCGCCCGCCTGGGCAAGGACTACCCCATCATTGGCGTGGGCGGCGTGATGAGCGGTGCCGATGCCATCAGCAAAATTGAAGCCGGTGCCGATGTGGTGCAACTCTACACCGGCATCATCTACCATGGGCCGGGGTTGGTGACGGACGTGGCACAGGCGCTCAAAGCCCAACGCCGCTGATGCACAAGCACAAGCCATAAAAAGAACGCAGGGAGGAACCACAACATGCCATTGAGCTGGAACGAGATCAAACACCGCGCGCTGGGCTTTAGCCGCACTTGGGCCGATGCCAGCCGCGAAGATGCCGAGGCCAAACCCTTCTGGATCGACTTTTTCCACTGCTTTGGCATCACCGACAAACGGGTGGCCACGTTCGAGCACGCGGTCAAGAAGCTGCCCGGTGCCAACGCCCGCACCGATGGTTTTGTGGACTTGTTCTGGCCCGGCATGTTGCTGGTGGAGCACAAGTCGCGCGGCAAAGACCTGGACGCGGCCATGGACCAGGCCATGGGCTACCTGGCGGGCATTGCCGAACGCGACCTGCCGCAACTGGTGGTGGTGTGCGACTTTGCGCGCTTCAGGGTACGCACGCTGGCCACGGGGGATACCGCCGAATTCACCCTGCCCGAGCTGCACAAGGAAGTGAAACGCTTTGGCCTGCTGGCGGGCTACAAGGTGCAGCACATTGCGCCGCAAGATGGGGTCAACATCCGCGCCGCCGAACGCATGGGCAAGCTGCACGACGCACTGGCCGCCAGCGGCTACGGTGGCCACGCGCTGGAAGTGCTGCTGGTACGGCTGCTGTTTTGCCTGTTTGCCGACGACACCGGCATCTTTCAGCCCGCGCAGGCGTTCCGCGCCTTTGTGGAAGAACGCACCAGCGCCGATGGCAGCGACTTGGGGCCGCGCATTGCACAGTTTTTTCAGGTGCTCAACACGCCAGAAGCCCAACGCAGCACAGCGTTGGATGAGCAACTGGCGGCCTTTCCCTACATCAATGGCCGCTTGTTTGAGGAGCGATTGCCGATGGCGGACTTTACCGCCGCCATGCGCGAGGCGCTGCTCGATGCCTGCGCGCTGGACTGGTCGGCCATTAGTCCGGCCATTTTCGGTAGCCTGTTTCAGAGCATCATGGACAAGCACGCGCGCCGCAACCTGGGCGCGCACTACACCAGCGAGGAAAACATCCTCAAGCTCATCCAACCGCTGTTTCTGGACGCGCTGTGGGCCGAATTCCAACAGGCCAAGGCCCAGCCGCGCAAGCTGTTGCAGTTCCACCAGAAACTGCGCGGCCTGACGTTTTTTGACCCGGCGTGCGGTTGCGGCAATTTCTTGGTGATTTGCTACCGCGAGCTGCGCCTGCTGGAGCTGGAAGTGCTGCGCGCCAGCCAGCAACACAGCCGCCAAGCGGGGCAACAGGCGCTGGACATCCACGCGCTGATCCAGCTCAACGTGGACCAGTTTTACGGCATCGAGATTGAGGAGTTTCCAGCCCAAATTGCGCAGGTGGCGCTGTGGCTCATCGACCACCAGATGAACCTGCGCGTGAGCGAGGAGTTTGGCCTGTACTTTGCCCGCATTCCGCTGCGCACCAGCGCCAGCGTGGTGCATGGCAACGCGCTGCGGCTGGACTGGAACAGCGTGCTGCCCGCCCAGCGGTGCAGCTACGTGCTGGGGAATCCGCCTTTTTCTGGCAAACATTACCAAAGCAAGGAGCAAAAGACCGAGGCGCTTGCCGTATACGACGGAATGAAATCGGCATCAGACCTAGACTATGTTGCGGCTTGGTTCGTAAAAGGTGCAAAGTACATACAAGGCACCTCAATACGGTGCGCTTTTGTGGCAACCAACAGTCTCACACAAGGCGAACAAGTACCGCTTCTGTGGCCACTGCTGCTGGAAAAGTACAAAATCAAGATTCAGTTTGCCCATAGAACTTTCCAGTGGAGCAACGAGGCCAGCGGCATGGCAGCGGTTCATTGCGTCATCGTAGGATTCGGCTGTGCGGATGTTCAACCCAAACGCTTGTTCATCTACGAAACGCCCAAAACCCAACCGCACGAACTGACTGTGGCGCACATCAGTCCGTATTTGACTGAAGCGCCGGATGTCATCATCAAGAAAAGCTCCACGCCGATTGGGAATGTCCCAACCATGAAATGCGGCAGCAAGCCTTCAGATGGTGGGCATCTGATCTTGAGTGATGATGAACAAGCCCATTTGGTTGCGCTGGAACCAGCCGCTGGCCCTTACATCAGGCCATTCGTGGGATCGCAGGAATTTTTGAACGGAAGCCAACGATGGTGCTTGTGGCTGGAAAACATCCCGCCAGCCACGTTAAAACAATTGCCCAACGTGTTGCGGCGCGTAGAGTTGGTGAAAAAATTTCGGGAAGCCAGCAGCGCAGAACCGACACGCCGTGCCGCCAGCACACCCAGCCGGTTTTTCTTTGTAGCACAGCCCAACACGCCGTACATTGCCATCCCGGAAGTTTCATCTGAACGACGTACCTATGTGCCCGTCGGCTACTTGCCGCCAAAAGTCATTGCAAGCAACAAGCTGTACATCATTGATGCCCCCAGCCTTTTTGTTTTCGGTGTGCTTCAGTCGTTGATGCACGGTGCATGGATACGGACGGTTGCTGGCAGACTCAAAAGTGACTACCAATATTCAGGCTCAATGGTCTACAACAACTTCCCCTGGCCCACCCTGCCCACCAACCCCGCCCCGCGCACGCCCGAACACAAGGCCAAAACCGCCATCGAAACCGCCGCCCAGGCCGTGCTGGATGCCCGCGCCAAGTTCCAGCAAGCCACGCCGCCCGCCTCGCTGGCCGACCTGTACGACCCGCTCACCATGCCGCCCGAGCTGCTCAAGGCGCACCAGAAACTCGATGCCGCCGTGGACACCGCCTACGCCCTGACGGCGGGCCTGCCCGCCAAAAAAACGTGGCACAACGACGCTGAGCGTGTGGCGTTCCTGTTCGAGCAATACCAGCGCCTGACCAGCCTGCTGCCCGCTGCCGCGCCAGCCAAACCGCGCCGCGCACGGGCCAGGCCGCCATCCAGCACAGCCGCGTAATGCACCCACACCACACCACCCCTTTGCCCGTGGCACTGCAAACCCAAATTGTGGAGCCGCTGCGCGCTGCCTTTCCCAACGCATTGGGCGTTTACGCCTTTGGCAGCCAAGTCCAAGGCACCGCCGGGCCGCACAGCGACTGGGATTTGGCGGTGCTGGTGGCGGGTTACGCCGACCCGCTGGCGCTGTGGGATGCGGCTCACGCACTCAGCCGAGTGCTCCACCGCGATGTGGATTTGCTGGATTTGCGCGCCGCCAGCAGCGTCATGCAGCACCAGATATTGACCACCGGCCAACGGCTGTGGGGCAAAGACCCCGAAGCGGGTTTGTTTGAATGCTTTGCCCTGACCGAGAAGTTGCGTTTTGACGAATCGCGCGCCGCCCTGTTGACCGACATTCAAACCCGAGGTTCCGTTTATGGCAGATGATGTGTTGTTGAACAAGGCCGCCAGCATCGAACGCTGCGTGGCGCGTGTGCGTGAGGAATTTTCCGCTGCGGGTGACGACTTTGCCGCCGATTTCACGCGGCAAGATGCAGCCATTCTCAATATTCAACGCGCCTGCGAAATGGCCATCGACATGGGCCAGCACGTGATACGCACCCACAAGCTCGGGTTGCCACAAAGCGCGCGCGATGTGTTCACCCTGCTGGCGCGTGGCGGCCACATTCCCCCCGAACTGGCCGACACGATGGGCAAAATGGCCGGTTTTCGCAATCTGGCGGTACACGACTACCAGCGGCTGCTGTTGCCCGTGGTCGAGAAAATCATCACCCAACACTTGGACGATTTCTTGCGTTTCACGCAGAGTTTGCTGCACCGCGCCGCCGAAGGTTAGCCAATGTCAAACAATGCCCAATTTGATCACGGTGTGTATTTGTGTGTAATATAGGCGCATGAAAAGCACCGACCTCATCAAGCAACTCAAGGCCGATGGCTGGTATCTGGTGCATGTGGTGGGTTCACACCACCAGTTCAAACACCCCAGCAAGCCTGGCAAGGTCACGGTGCCACACCCCAAAAAAGACTTGCTGATCGCCACTGTGCGCAGCATTCTTAAACAAGCTGGCCTCTGATGGCTGTTTCTTTCAGGAGCGCAACCATGCTGTATCCCGTTTATGTGCAGGTGGGCAATGCCCAAGAAGCCCACGGCATCACCTTCCCGGACTTTCCGGGCTGTTTTTCGGCAGCGGACGAATGGGCCGACTTGCCCGCAGCCATTCAGGAAGCGGTTGAAGCGCATTTTTATGGCGAGCCCGACGCGGTGCCCGCACCTACGCCGCTGGAACAATTGGTGAACAACCCCGACTATCAGGGCGGGGTCTGGCTGCTGGCCGATATTGACCTAAGCCGCATCGAAACACGGCCTGTACGGCTCAACATCAGCTTGCCAGCTCAACTGGTGCAACAAATTGATGCGTGGGCCAACGCGCACCACATGACACGCTCTGGTTTTTTGGCCAAGGCAGCGCAACAAGCCATGCACGCCTGAGTGCAACAGTCCAATTTTTTGATACGCTGCACCCTTGACATCCTCCTCGCCACTCATGGCGAGGATTCCCGCTTCACAGACCCCTGCCCATGCCTCATCAAAGAGA
>NZ_NWBQ01000021.1:0-2027 GCF_002837135.1 Macromonas bipunctata
GGCTGATGCGTTGCCCACATCCGTCAGGCCAAACGGTTCGGAACTGGCGGACAACACAAAGACCGGCGGGTGGGTGGCCACATCGTTGTCGGTGATGGTCACAATCAACGGCTTAACAGCCAGATTGTTGTAGTTGGTGTCGGTGCTGGTCACGGTGTGGCCAATAACGCCGGTGTGGGTGCCTTCGCCCACGGTGTCGTCCACCGCTGTCACGGTCACGGTTTGCGCCACGTTCCAGTTGGCTGTGGTGAAAGTCAGCGTGGTGGTGCTAAGGCTGACTTGGCCGTTGGTGTCGTCCAGCGTGACCACCACATCAGCGGTCGGTTTGGTGGCCAACTGCACGGTGTAGGTGTCACCCGTGGTGTCGCCTTCGCTCACGCGGGTGTCGTCGCCCGTGGGGGTTATCACCAGCCCAGGGTTGACGTTGAGGAACAACTTAACAACGCCATCGTCGTTGCCGATAAAGGCATCGAGGTCGCCGTCGGCATCAATGTCCACAAAGGTGGGGCTGGCAATAAAGCCCACATCGCTCAGACCCCAAGGGTTGGTGCTGACCGCAGCAAAAGCGGCACTGCTGGCATTGCCCGTGTTGCGGAAGAACAGCGTGTTGCCGATGTTTTCGCCAATAAAGGCATCCAAGTCGCCATCGGCATCGATGTCGGCAAGGGTGGGCGATGAAAAGCTGCCTACATCCGTCAGACCAAAGGGGTTGGAGGTAGCAGCGGCAAAAGCGGCGCTGCTGGCGTTGCCCGTGTTGCGGAAGAACAGCGTGTTGCCGTTGTTTACGCCAATAAAGGCATCCAAGTCGCCATCGGCATCGATGTCGGCAAAGGTGGGCAATGAAAAGCTGCCTACATCCGTCAGACCAAAGGGGTTGGAGGTAGCAGCGGCAAAAGCGGCGCTGCTGGCGTTGCCCGTGTTGCGGAAGAACTGCGTGTTGCCGTCGTAGTCACCCACAAAGGCATCGAGGTCGCCGTCGGCATCAATGTCCACAAAGGTGGGGCTGGCAATAAAGCCCACATCGCTCAGACCCCAAGGGTTGGTGCTGACCGCAGCAAAAGCGGCGCTGCTGGCGTTGCCCGTGTTGCGGAAGAACTGCGTGTTGCCGTCGTAGGCACCCACAAAGGCATCAAGGTCGCCATCGCCGTCGATGTCCACCAGCGTGGGGCTGGCATAAAGCCCCACATCACTCAGGCCAAACGGTGCCGCACTGGTGGCACCGGTGTATTGAAGAAAGTTGGGGTTGCCGGTGGGCAAGTCGTTGTCGGTGATGGTCACAATCAACGGCTTAACAGCCAGATTGTTGTAGTTACCGTCGGTGCTGGTCACGGTGTGACCAATGGTGCCGGTGTGGGTGCCTTCGCCCACGGTGTCGTTGCGGGCGGTAACAGTGACGGTTTGCGCCGCGTTCCAGTTAGCCGTGGTGAAGGTCAGCGTGGGTTGGTCAAACGTGACCTGGCCGTTGGTGTCATCCAAGGTGATGGTGACATCGGCGGTGGGCGCGCTGTCAAGCACGACGGTGTAGGTGTCGGTGGCCCCGCCTTCGGTGACTTGGGTGCTGCCGCCGCTTGGGGTGATGGTGACACCGGGGGGGACAATGTTTTCGAAGAATTTGATCACACCATCATAGTTGCCGATGAAAGCATCAAGGTCGCCATCGCCGTCGATGTCGGCAAGGGTGGGCGATGACGAGTAGCCTACATCCGTCAGACCAAAGGGGTTGGAGGTAGCAGCGGCAAAAGCGGCGCTGCTGGCGTTGCCCGTGTTGCGGAAGAACAGTGTGTTGCCACTCCATTCGCCCACAAAGGCGTCGAGGTCGCCATCGCCATCAATGTCTGCAAAGGTGGGAGCGGCGGAGGTGCCCACATCAGCCAAGCCAAAGGAGTTGTAGCTGGCCGCAGCAAAAGAGGGGTTGCTGGCCGTTCCCGTGTTTCGGAAGAACAGCGTGTTGCCCTGCTGGTCGCCCACAAAGGCATCCAAGTCACCATCGCCATCAATGTCTGCAAAGGTGGGAGCGGCGTAGGAGC
>NZ_NWBQ01000021.1:2174-7946 GCF_002837135.1 Macromonas bipunctata
TCGGAAGAACAGCGTGTTGCCTGAATTGTTGCCGATAAAAGCATCGAGGTCGCCATCGCCGTCGATGTCCACCAGCGTGGGGCTGGCATAACGCCCCACATCACTCAGGCCAAACGGTGCCGCACTGGTGGCACCGGTGTATTGAAGAAAGTTGGGGTTGCCGGTGGGCAAGTCGTTGTCGGTGATGGTCACAATCAACGGCTTAACAGCCAGATTGTTGTAGTTACCGTCGGTGCTGGTCACGGTGTGACCAATGGTGCCGGTGTGGGTGCCTTCGCCCACGGTGTCGTTGCGGGCGGTAACAGTGACGGTTTGCGCCGCGTTCCAGTTAGCCGTGGTAAAAGTCAGCGTGGTGGTGCTAAGGCTGACTTGGCCATTGGTATCGTCCAGCGTGATGGTGACATCGGCGGTGGGCGCACTGTCGAGAACGACGGTGTAGGTGTCGGTGGCCCCGCCTTCGGTGACTTGGGTGCTGCCGCCGGTTGGGGTGATGGTCACCCCTGTTGGTCGTACGGACGAAACGACCGTCGAGGTGGAAAAAGCAGCGACATCCAGCGTGTCCACCCCTTGGATTGCGGATACATCATTGTCGGCCGTGGGATCGGTATAAGCAACAGCAACAGCATCCCCCGCTGACAAGGAGCGTGTGAAGCTCACTTTCACGGTCTTGTTGGTGCCATCGACTGCCACACCAGTCACTGTGACATCAGTGCCGTTCACTTGAAGCGCGAAAGCACTGGTCGGTGGAGGGTTGGCTGAGTCAAGGGCTTTATCGAAAACAAGAGTGATGAAATTCTCATCAATGTAGAGGTTGGACGAAGAGTAAACGGGTGCGAGCGATGCCATTGATTTCTCCTGGTGTTACTGTGGGGTTATTGCCGCTCCAACCTCGGCGGTTTTGGATAGAAGTGGCAAACTTGGGCCAAGGTGGAGAATACCACCGCCGCCTCGGCACTGGCGGGCTTTGCCGCCGGGCCCATGCGCCAGAACCTCACCTACGACCCAAGCCGCGAGATAGCTGGCCACACACAACCGACGGTGGCCACTCAGCGCGTGTAACTGGACAACTTGAACACCGAGACGGTCTTGACCAAATCGTCGGCTTGTTGCTTCAAGCTGTTGGCCGCCGAAGCCATTTCTTCCACCAGCGTGGCATTTTGCTGGGTGGTTTCGTCCATGTGCGTAATGGCTTCACCAATTTGACGCACACCCGCACTTTGCTCGTGGCTGGCGTTGCTGATTTCGTGCATCAGTGAGGTGACGCGCTGAATTTCGGCAATCGCCCGTTGCATGCTGACCCCGGCCTGCTCCACCAGCACGCCACCTTCAGTGTTGACGTGTACAGGCGTGCCTTGCTCCTCGATGTGGCGCTGCAGCAGCTGCACCGCCGTCAAGGGCTTGTCGTTGGCCCACTGCGTCAAACGCTCCAGCGCCGCCTCGTCGAGCTTGCGCGGCGCACCGCAGCGCGGCTTGTCGAGCAACGAATCCAGACCCTCGCGGCACCAGCGCGCCCACGTGTTGCGCACCGTGCGGGTGGTGATGTCTTGCGACTGCGCCACCTCTTCCAAACTCTTGCCCTGGCCCAGCAACAGCAGCGTGCGTGCGCGTTCGCGTGCTCTCCAGTTGTCCGACTTCTTGTCCACCTGGCGCAATGCCTGCACATCCGCTTCGTCCAATGCCACTTCCAGACGCTGTCTCGCCATCTCCACACCTTCGCGATGTCACGCGGCCTCTGTCGCACACCAACGAATTACAGACCAAAAATGGGGGTGGCAGCATGGTTTTTGAAAAAATTTCTGGTAGTCAACTTACAAATTCTTTCAAATCCTTGCAAATACTTTCATTGCACTGCCACACAAGGCGCTGAGCAACAACGCCCGTAACAAAATGCAAGTGCAAATGCAAGCCGTTGTGGTCGTGGAACCAAAGGCACTGCAGGCTGTCACAATGCCAGCCTGACCTTACGGGGTTTTGTCCCACCACTTTTTTGCGCTGCTGCCTTTGCCCATGCCCACAACCGCTCACACCCGACCCGACAAAATCTTGGTGGTGGATGACGATGCCCGCATCCGCGATTTGCTCAAACGCTACCTGACGCAGGAGGGCTTTGATGTGCTGTTGGCCGAGGATGGCCGTGCCCTGACGCGGCTGCTGTTGCGCGAAACGGTGGACATGATCGTGCTGGACTTGATGCTGCCGGGCGAAGATGGCCTGAGCATCTGCCGCCGGCTGCGCAGCCAGAACGACCGCACCCCCATCATCATGCTCACCGCCAAGAGCGAGGATGTGGACAAAATTGTGGGGCTGGAAGTGGGGGCCGACGACTATTTGAGCAAACCGTTCAATCCGCGTGAATTGCTGGCGCGCATCCATGCGGTGCTGCGTCGCCGCCCGACACCCGAAGTGCCGGGCGCACCCTCCAGCGAAGCCGAACTGGTGCGCTTTGGCGCGTTTGAATTTGACATGACTCAGCGTTCACTGCGCAAAAACGGCGAGGACATGCCACTGACCACCGGTGAATTTGCCATGCTCAAGGCGCTGGTGCGGCACCCGCGCCAACCGCTGTCGCGCGAGAAACTGGCCCAACTGGCCCGAGGTCGCGAATTCGAGCCGTTCGACCGCAGTCTGGACGTGCAAGTCTCGCGCCTGCGCAAAATCATTGAAGACGACCCTGCCGTACCACGCTACCTGCAAACGGTGTGGGGCATTGGTTACGTGTTTGTGCCCGACGACACCACCAGCACTGAGCCGCCGACCAGCGCCAGCTGACCACTCCACCCCGTACCACAATGTCTTGGCTGCGGCCCAGCATCAGCCTGTTTTGGCGCACGTTCTTCTTTTTGACCCTGCTGCTGTTGGGTTGTTTGACGGCGTGGGTGCAGACCTTTCAGTGGCTGGAGTTTGAACCGCGCGTGCTGCAAAACGCGCGTCAATTGGCATCGCTGGTGAACCTGAGCCGGGCCGCGCTGGTGCATTCCGACGCGATTGAACGGATCTGGCTGGTACAAACGCTGGTGGAAAAAGAAAACCTGCGCATCGGCATGCGCGAACCCAGCGACACCTACCAACTGTACGACCAAGACCGCTTCAGCCGCCGCGTCAGTGCCGAACTGGAGGCGCAACTGGGCAAGGGCACGATTGTGGCGCGCGAGGTCAACGGCTTTGAAGGGCTGTGGATAGGCTTCGAAATTGAACGCGACAGCTACTGGCTGCTGGCCGACCCCGAACGGGTGGGCACGCTCGACAGCACCACCTGGCTGGCGTGGCTGGGCATTGCGCTGGCGGTATCGTTGGCCGGAGCGGTGTTTGTGGCCGGGCTGCTGGATCGCCCGTTGCAAAACCTCAGCCGCGCCGCCAGCCGCCTGCGCGAAGGCGATTTCAAGGCCATCCGGCTGGACGAAAACGTGAGCACCAGCGAAATCCGTGAAGTCAACGTCGGCTTCAACCGCATGGCCGAACGCCTGAGCAACGCCGAGCAAGAACGCACGCTGATGCTGGCCGGTATCTCGCACGATTTGCGCACACCACTGGCGCGGCTGCGGTTGGAGCTGGAAATGAGCGTGCCCGACGAGCAAGCGCGCGCCTACATGGCCAGCGACATCGAGCAAGTCACGGCCATCATCGACAAGTTCCTCGATTACGCCCGTGCCGACCAGGTCACGCTGGACACGGTCAATCTCCACACGGTGCTGGACGAAGCGGTGCAAGCCGCCAGCAAATACGGCCCGTTGCAGGTGCAAGCCCCGGAGCATGAGCCTCCCCTGCTGGTCAAAGCCGATGCGGTGGAGCTGCGCCGCGTACTGGTGAATGTGCTGGAAAACGCCATCCGCTATGGCCGCAGCGCCAATGGGGTGGCCGAGGTGGACATCACCTTGCTGCCCCACAACGGCCATGTGACGCTGCAACTGCAAGACCACGGCCCCGGCGTGGCCGAAGCCGACCTGCAACGGCTGGTGGAGCCGTTCTTCCGGGGCGACCAAGCCCGTACCGCCGCTACCGGCTCTGGGCTGGGATTGGCCATTGCCCACAAAACCATCGCCCGCATGGGGGGCCAGTTCGAACTGTCAGCGGGGCACCCCAGCGGGTTGCGGGTGCAGATACAACTGCAAAAGGCTTGAAGTACGGCGGCTCAGATGCGGTACAGCAAGGCGGTAGCGCGGGCTTCCATGCTCAAGCCTTCGCCCACGGGGCCCAGTTTTTCGGCGGTCTTGGCCTTGACGTTGACTTGCTCCGGGGTCACCTGCAACACTTGGGCGATGCGCTCGCGCATGGCTGCCTTGTACGGGGCCAGCTTGGGCGCTTGCGCCACCACGGTGCAATCGACATTGCCCACGGTGTAACCCACCGCCTGCACCGCCCGCAACGCCTCGGCCAGCAACACGGCGGAATCCGCCCCTTTGAAACGTGGGTCGGTATCGGGGAAATGGGTGCCAATGTCGCCCAACCCCGCCGCGCCCAGCAGCGCATCAGTGATGGCGTGCAGCAGCGCGTCGGCGTCGGAATGGCCCACCAAACCGCTGTGGTGCGGTATGTCCACCCCGCCCAGCATCAACTTGCGGCCTGGGGCCAGCGCGTGAACATCCCAGCCCTCGCCCACACGCATGGGCGGCTGATTGAAAATGGTTGCGGTCATACAAAAACAATAAACGAATACAAATTGGGACAGGGGCCACGGCACACGCAACCCCCACGGCCACGCACACAAACGCTTATTGGGATAAGTGGACTGGCGTATGCTGCTAGACTGTAGTGCATTCGAGCGCACCTCGCGGCGCAACTGATTGAACAAGCTGGTGGGTGGGGGTGTTTTGAAGGGCTTTGTTGCACAAAGCTCTGAAAGGACGGTCTTCCCCTAACCCCAGACGGAGTTATGCCACGGCCACCGTGTCCGGGGTGCCCAGTTGCGTGAAGCGGTTGAGCAACGCCACGCGCACCTGCAACTCCGCCACCTGACGCTCGAACGTGCGTGCCATCACGCGCTCGCCCAAGCGCTTGAAGCAGTGCATCTTGGTCTCCACCAGACTGCGCCGGTGGTAGCCGCTCCAGCATTTCCAGATTTTGCGCCCCAGTCGCCCGCAGGCCCGCACCGCCTCGTTGCGCACGTGCATGCCACGCTTGTTGGCCTTGACCTTCCACAGCCGTGCGTTCTTGCGCGGCGGGATGATGGCTTGAGCATTGCGCTGGGCAATGGCTTCATGGCACGCCTGGGTGTCGTAGGCCCCATCAGCACAGACGCTGCCTATCTCCTCGTCTTCGGGTATCTGTGCCAGTAGTTCGGGCAACATCGGCGCATCGCCCACGCTGTTGTCCGTCACCTCTATGGCACGTATCTCCAGCGTCTTGGCATCAATGGCCAGATGTACCTTGCGCCACTGCCTGCGGTACTCGGCCCCGTGTTTCTTGCGCTTGCATTCGCCTTCGCCCACGAACTTGATGCCCGTGCTGTCCACCAGCAAGTCCAGTGCCCCATCACCGCTGCCACGGTAGGGCAGTTGCACCTTGAGCGTCTTTTGGCGACGGCTGACCGTGCTGTAGTCCGGCACCGGCCAGTCCAGGCTGGCCAGCCGCAACAGGCTTTGCACCAGCCCCAGACCTTGGCGCAACGGCAAGTTGAACAAGCACTTGAGGCTCAGACAGAACTGGATGCTGGCATCCGAGAATATCTGCTGGCGACCGCGCTTGCCGCTGGGCGCGGCCAGCCACTGCATGTCGCGGTCGAGCCACAGGGTCAGCGAGCCTCGCGCCTTGAGCGCGGCGTTGTACTCGGCCCAG
>NZ_NWBQ01000022.1:0-344 GCF_002837135.1 Macromonas bipunctata
GCGCAGCGCGGCCACGGCGGCGGCGGCGCCGGGCTTGGGCGCGTCGGCAAACGCCAGCAAGGCCAGCGGCGTCCAGCCGCCATCGGCGCTGCGCTGCACCAGCGCCGACAGGGTGGCGCCATCCGCCTGTGCCTGTTGCACCCTGCTGGCCCATGGGGCCAGCGGCACGCCCAGTTCGTCCATCCAGCGCAAGCTGCCCAGGTACAGCTGCCGCCCCTCCACCCAACCCAGGGTGCCACGCCCAGGCAGCGCCTGCACGTCCTGCGCCAGCGGCACGGTGTGGCCCGCGGCTTGCGCGGCCTGCACCACGGCGCGGGCCAGCGGGTGCGCACTTTGCGCTTGCA